>NZ_CDSBIE010000002.1:0-415040 GCF_977113345.1 Adlercreutzia sp. CNCM I-6216 | reverse complement strand
ACTCCCAGCCCGATTGTCGGCGCAAGCGCGCACCGATGGCCAATGGATTTGCGCACTGACGCATTGCGGAATCACCACCCGAGGATGCCGCAATACTCAGGGTGGGCAGAAGCGCTCAAAGGTGGCCACGGCCTCGGTGGGCGACAGCGTGTTCAACTTGAGGGTGTGCGCCGTCCAAACCGAAAGGGCTTGCAGGCACAGCTGGGCATTTTCTGGCTGGGTACAGGCGTCGAAAACGCGCGATTCATAGGCGGCGCGCCAATAGTTCGCGTTGAAGAGCAGCCGGTCGACCGCTGCCTGGGTTCCTCGGCGAAGGGCGGCGCTGTCGGTTGACTCGCGGGGCGTCTTGCCTCCCGTCGCGCTCGCGTCGTCCTCGTTGAACGTGAACGCAAGGTAGGCAGACAGGGCCACTTTCAAAAGCTCGATGGGCTTGATGTCCTCGCGCTTTTGGCGCTCCCGCTCAAGCGCGAGCTTGACGGCGTCGACGGGAAGGGACGCGCGCTGTCTGACTTTCGTCATCGGTTGGCCAATCCCTCCCTTCTTTCCGCGTGTGCCATGGCGCATTCCACATGATAACGTGCCTATCATACCTGCTGTCGCTTTTAGCATTGGGCAATGAAGGGGTTTTCTAGAGCTAAGGAATTGCAAGTCCCTCATGAATATCGCAATGCGCTGCGGGCGTAGGCGAGTAGTTCTTCGAGGGAGAACTCTTCAATATCGTCTTCTCCATAATAGGGATTAAAGAGATAGCAAAGAAGGCGATTTGACTGGTTCGTGGGACGCACGAAGGCAACGGGATTGCCCGTATCGTAAATATCGAAAGAAGCGCTATCGATGTGGTAGGGAATTTGGGTGGCGCTATAGTCTGTGTTTAGGGTAATTTCCATGAGTGGATTTACGATGTCAAGTGTTCCATCGCCCAGGGCAACGGCAAACTCGCATGAATCATCGCTGTCAAAGCATAGCGAGACTTCCACGATAGAAGCATTGAATTCATGCGAAAAGAGGAGTTCTCCCGTCTTTAAGTTGAACACGAGAAGTTTTTTGCCGGCTGTAATTGCAACCATGCTTTCTTTTTTGTGAAGAATGCAGCGTACTTGAGGAATGCCGTTGAATGGGAGGAGCGTTCCAGATTGGGTGCCGACAGTGACGCTGTAGGTGTCGTTGAAAGTCCACAAGGGCTCTTCCGAATCTGTGCTTGTATCAAGGGCGCGAACGGTGAAAGGAACTTGGTTGGTATTGATGTCGTCGCCGATACAATCCGCTGCGGTGAAGACAACGATTTCTCTGTCTGCTTGAATGGAATGGATCATCGCGTCTGAGACGTTACGCTGCTCGCAGGTAGTTTCTTCTAAATCAAAAATGACCAGTGACGTATCTAAAGCATAATAGGCGGTAGAGGGGTTTTTCTGGGCGGAGAACGCTTCGAAGTTTGTAAACTGGGGGAATTGTTCAACGGGCGTTTCGACCAAGCCCTTTTCGAGAGATCCCTTGGTGCAGTTGACGAATGCAGCTCCTAGAGAGTGCATGCCGTAAGCGAGGATGGCAAAATTGCTTGAATCGTCTAGAGGAGCTGCGGCTAAGGCGTAAGTGCGGCTGCTATTCCATGCTTCTTTGCCTGTTAGGGGGAGGAGGCAAGAAACTCCTCCCCCTTCTGTGCGATTTGCTAGAAGTAGATGCGAAGGGGAGATGGCCTCAATGAACCAATCACTCTGCGGTACGGTGTCTTCATCGACGGCGAATAGCGCGGGGCTTTCGGTTGTGATTGGCTGGCTTGTGTATATGTCATAGATTGAAAGAGCGCCGGTGTCATCCAAAACGGCAAGCCAACCGCCTTCAAAACTGTAAGCGATATCGACAATGCTTCCCTTTGCGTCGATGCAAAAGAGGGGAACCCAGTGCCGATCTGGATCGGGATTGAGGGCGAGTACTTCTTCAAGAGCTGCTTGCGCTTCGGGCACAATGGGACGATTGGGGTTATCTGCAGAGGAGGGAAGGGCCGCAAGGGCGGTTTCAATTGCCTGAAGGTGCTCGCCGCGATCGTACTGGTCGAGCGCCTGGGCAGCAAGGCTTTTAGATTCCGCGATGAGTGCCGCCTCGCTGGTTTGGTGAAATTGGAAGGCGAAGACGCCGACGGCGACGATGGTGAGGGCTGCTGCCGCGGACGCGAGGGCCATACGCCTGCACTGACGGGCTCGCTCGCGTTGGCGGAGATCGTCGTAGCTGCAGCCGGCGACGGCGGCGATGATGCGCAGCAGCTCGGCCTTGCGTTTGGCTTTGGCCTCAGGGCGCAGATCGGCGGCGAGGGGCTCGGCCGGCATTTCTCGCAAGATCCCGTTGGCGTCGGGCGTCATGCGCGTTTTCAGAATAGGTGGAATGCTTTCCTCGGGGCTGCCCGCAGCCAGCACGCAAATGATGCGCTCGCGCCCGTGCAGCTGCTCGAACATCTCGATTTCCCGCCGCACCCAGGGACTTTCCTGCGTCTCCGGCGAGCAAATGACCACCAGCGTACGCGAAGCCGCCAATGCCTCCCGAATGCTGTCGGGTAGCGAGTGCGAAGCCGCCAGCTCGTCCTCGTCGCGAAAGCATTTGCCCAAAATGCGCTTGTTTTTGCGATGTGCGGTTGAGCGCGATGGATCGTCGAGGGCTATGTTGTGTGGCAGTCGATGGGCCTCGATAGCTTTTTGTACCTGTTGGGCAATCTCTGCATCCCGAGAAAGGTGTCGATAGCTGATAAATGCTGCGTAGGAGAAAGCTGCTTGTTTGTTTTGGTCGGAAAATGTCAGCCCGCATTGAAAGCAGCGTGCGGCATCGTCAGGAAGTGAATTATGGCAATGGGGGCAATTCATAGGGCGATTATACCGTGGTGCTGGTTAGTGTGTCGACGAAGTTGGTGGTGCTTCTCATTGGGCAATGGCAAATGTGCCTGTTCGTACAATGGTCAACATGTCACCAGGAAGCACGCGCGCGTCAATGCGTGTGCAAAGAGAGAGAAACATGAAAGCGAAGTTATGAAGGTCTGGGCCAGCATCAGAGAGGTCGTGAGACGTTTCCGCGTGTGGCGAAAACGGCGTTGGATGCAGCGCCAAGAGCGGAAGGCGCGTCAATTTCCAAGGGCTTTTCCCAGTGATACCTATGTGGCGGATCTCGACCGAGCGGCAAAGACGAAAAAGATGTGGACGAAGTGGCTCTTTGCCATCGTGGTAGGCTCTGCCTTCGTCGACTTCTATCTTCTCCAGGACGCCTTTGCGTGGATGCTTGGAACAGCGAGTTTTAGCGACCTGCTGAAAGGAAATGATGCGGGCTTGATCGCTGTCTTTACCGCGCTGACATGTTTCGCGCTCGTGGTGCTTTATTTGACGTTTGGCGACATAGCGGGCAAAAAGATTGCGGAGTTCAAAGCCTTTAGAGGGCGAGGATCTCTTGCGGCTTGTATTGCCTTGCTTATCGTGATGTTCGTCGTTCTCGTGTTTATAGCTTTTGTGCGGTACTGCAGCATTTTGGATGGACTTACTAGTAGCTCTTCGGCTGGGGAAATGTTCAAAGGCGGGTTCGGCGGCGACACTTCTGGCGGAGGATTTGGCGGTTTTGGTGGGTCAGTTGGCGCAGCCAACGATGCTCTATCAATTGACCTTCAGTTTTCCTCGGAAGCACTTACCCAAACGCTCGGACTTTTAGCGGTAATGTTTCTGGGGGCGCTGTTGGAAGTCGTGCACGCCTACTACTCTATGGATCCTTATGCGGCAGAGAAAAAGCGGCTTGCGGAGAGCTATATTCCGGAAGATCGCTGCCTTTACGAAAGCACTTACGCTTCGTGCGCAATTGAGCCTATCAAAAATATGGAGCGCGAAGAACGAGAGCGGATTCTTGATAAGCAGACGGTGGACGCGGCTTTTCGTATTTGCGAGCTATCGACGCAACTCAACGGCATCGTTGATCCTGCAGATGCTTACGACTTCTGCAATATCAGCAGGATAGTGCGCGAAAGGCGTGTTGAAAATCGAGCTCAGGGAGAATTCAATGACTAAGGAAATGCTGTCCAGATTGACTTTGGGGATGGTTGTTCTAGCTATAGCCTTATTCGCGGCAGGCTGTGCTTCCGGAGATCCGGATGAGTTTGAGACGGTTCAAGAGACGGTTCCTGTTCGGGATGTTGCCATCATCTACTCAGATCGGGCAAATTCGTCTGGCGATCTTTCCGTCGTCGAACCTTATATAAAGATGGCTGCCGAGAACGAGTGTTATTTTGTCGGCGTAAGTTCTGATGGGAATCCCCAGTCGTTTGCGGGAACATTTGAGCTAAAGGAAGAGAACGGTCGTAGGCGAGAAGCAGAGCTTCAAAGCAATATTGAAGCTATTGAGAAGATGAACTGGACGGCGCAAAGCGCAGAATCAAACTTATTTGCCGCCATTTGCAAGGCTAACGATCAGTTGAGTGTGGGCGGTAGTCCAGATGTTCCGAATCTGCTCGTTATTGTTGACTCCGGTGTGTCAACGACGGGTCCTGTTAATTTCACCGAAGAAGCTTCGCGCCACGCTCTTTTAGATCCTGAAGGGTTTGTCGCTGCTTTGCGAGAGAGCGGAGATCTTGCCAAGTTCGAGAATATCGACGAGGTAGTGTGGTTCGGCTTGGGAGAGACGAGCGATCCTCAGGGAGACCTGAACGAGGGCACTAGGGTCGCTATGCGTGATCTTTATCGAGCGCTTTTTGAAGCTGCTGGCGTGAGCTTGTCCGAAAATGACGGTGAAGTATTTAAGGCGGGATCGGGAGTTGCGCCTGTAGGGGATTTGCCTGGGGTGACTCCGGTAAGCATGCCACGTGTTTCTCTCGACGAGGACGGAAATCTTGTGCGTCTTGGTGACAATGTCGAGTTTGATGAAACGACAAACGATGGGGCTCTCACATTTGCGTTCGATTCGAGTGAATTCAATAGTGCTGATGCTGCGCGTGAGGCCCTGCAGGACTACATCAATCAGTTGCTCGATTTCCCAGAGCTGCAGATTGTTATCAGCGGGTATACCGATACGAATGGTGACGAGAATTACAATCAGGAGCTTTCTCGAAAACGAGCGGACGCGGTCAAGGCTTTGTTTGTTGATGCCGGGGTATCCGAAGGGCAGATCACCGCTGTTGGCATGGGCGAGAGCAGCGACTATGACGATGATGCCCAGAATCGGCGTGTAGAAATCGCCTTTGGCGACTAGTGTGGTGAGGGACGTGCGTCGACGGGAAAACGAAATCTCCGGAGAACTTTTGTCGGAGAGTCGCGAACGGAGATACGATCTCTTTTTCCCGCGAAGCCTCGGCGCGTTCACGCGCATTCGATTGTGGCTACGAGGATATTTTGACGCTGCGCGAGGAAAGGTGTGGATTGCACACGCAGGGCATATTGACTCCGCCTATTGCATGTCGCTTGCTGATCAGGCTAATTTACGCATCAATGCCGAGTGGCAGGAGGCCAATGGACTCATGTTCGAGCTTCGGCCAACGCTGGAGGCGGCTGTGCTTGAGCGCAACGAGATTATCAGACGCATTGATAATCTGCCAAATTTAAGAGCAGTCAAAGACGAGGCCGCGATCATCGGCTACGAAGGTGACGAGAAGGTAAGTGCTCATCTTGTCGAGAAGCGGCAAAAGCGGCGATCGGGTCTTGTCGCGTGGGAGTTTGCAGCGCGAGAGGAAGCATTGCGAGAGGAACTTAATGATGTGTCGGCTAGAACAGGAATAACTCTTTCCCAGTATCAAGATGTCCTGGATGCCTCTATGACTCACGAGCGACTCGTACGGCTTGATTTCATCGCGCGTCTCTCTTGCTATGCGCGGGGGGCATCTCGGAAGGTGTCATTTGAACCGCATTTCGTCAATGACAAGGCGCTCACCACGCTTCCGCGTGAGGAAAACGAGAAGTTCTTTGCGGGATGCTTGAAAGGGATGAAGAACGCCCCGAAAGCAGATGCTTCTAACGAGAACGATGAGGCGACAGCGCCCGATGAGGTTTTTTCTAGCTGGAAGAGGGCCAACGGAAATGCAGATCACGGAGAGTGAGGACTTTCGAAATGTGGCCTAAATTAAAAAGAAGAAAAACTACGAAGATGAATAGCTCGTCTGCTCAGGCGCCGACAGCGGCTTATTATTCATCCGATAGCGTTCGCATCGATAATTTGGATTTCGATCGTCCAAATCAAGCAAGTAGAGCTTCTCGCGTTCAGCGTATCGACGTAGGGGATCTAGTGGGTGCTTCGGTATTCGAGAGTGCAGTTTGTTCTTCGGCTCATGTGGAGGCCCTTGTTTTTGAGGAGCTAGCCGAAAGCATGCAGGTCATCGAGCGGAAGTTTCACGGGGGGCAATATGATGCGCAGGCTATGCCCCTGGTAGAAGCGTTTCTCAGTGAGCTGCGCACGCTGGCTCATATCCAGATGGAGCGCAATGGCATTGTTGATCAACGTATAGCGGATATGAAGCAGGCCAATATCGCTGCATACCAGGCAGTTTGCGAGGCTCGTGCTCGGCGCGAAGAGGGTATTGACAAGGCGCGTTTATATGACCTGCGTCTAACGGCGCTTAAATATGATCGTCGCGAGGCCAAGATAAAACGGAGATATGCCAAAAAGGCGAAAGAAGACGACCTGGAATTTCAGCAAGAGGAGATTCGTAAAGCTCGTCGCGAGGAGAAAAGCAGGGCGCGAAAGGCGCGCATACAACATCGACATGAGCGCCGAATGCGCCAAGAACAAGTGCGCGCCGAACAAGAGGAGAGAAAATGGCAAATGAAGCAGGAGCGCTCTGAGCTCGACCTTGAGAAATTGCGCGGAGAAAAAGCTATCAAGCAAGCTGAGCGCATGACACAACAGGCAATGTTTGAAGCCGATGCAGAGGTTGCACGTGCGAATAAGCATATGGCTCAGATGCGGGAAGAGCAGGCTCGCAAGGAATTGGAGAGAATAGCTGCTGTCGAAGCGGTTACTCGCGAAGAAGAGATGATTGAAGACGACTCTATGCGGGAATCTGCGGTGCCGAAAACACAGAAGCGTAAAAGCGAAGAAGACTGCTCAATTAGCGATGTGGCGATAGCAATCGAAGTGGAAGAAGAGTCGGCTCCGAAAGAGTTGTCGGTTGAGATCGGCGATGAAGCTGCCGCTTTGATGGAAGAGGGGCAGGAAGAATCTCGGCAAAAGGAGCAGGGATCCAAAGAGGAGCCGTCCTCTTTGAAAGGGCGCTCCTCATTAAAGCAGCGACTCAAAGATTTGATTGCCCTGGCATCATCTGAGCGGCAGGATAGCTAGCCAGTTGCCATGGACGAAGCCCGAGAGATCGTAACAGAATTGCAAGGGAAAACCGGAAGACTCTATCGTCTTCCGGCTGGGGCGATCTCTGATCGCTCAACACTATGGAGATGTATTCCCTTACAGGACAGCGAAGAGCTTGCTTTTGTGGCATTCCCGCATCGGCTTTTGAATTCGAGGGGGGAGAGGCTCGCCAAGGAGCAACTTGTGTTCGGCGATGCTCGATTTAACGGGCTGAAGAAGCAGGTGTCGTGTCCAGTTGATGTTGCTTATCGCGATAATGAGTTCGCCGGCCTGATCGTCTCCTATATGCATGGGGGTATCGGCCTCGAACAATATCTAGACCTTAAGAAAAATGACAGGTGCGCACGTCGACGTACTGCTCATAACTTATGCGTACTTGTGCAGATTGCATCGCGGTTGGGCTGTTTTCTGGGACGCATGTCGCCCGAGCGCATTCTCGTCAGTCCATCCACTTGCCGAGTGTTTCTCGCTGTTGATTATGCTGCTCTGGCTCAAAGAACGCATGGATTGAAAGGCTCGCTGTTTTTCCGCCTGCCATGGCAGGGCGAGGTAGATCTCGCGTTGCATGTGTACTGTCTTTTGAACAAGAGATCTACCGCCGATCTTGAGAGGCGTTTGTGGAACACTGGAGACTGCTCAGGGCTTGATGGCCCTTCGGCTGAGGAGGTGAGGTCGGCGGTATTTGGGGCAGCACCTTGCTCTGTTCTCATAAGTGCTCTTTCGAATACTCTTTCGCTAGTTGATCAGAATAAAAGATTATGGGGCACCCCTCGCCAATTCAGAAGGATTTTAGAGAGCGTCTTTCGTTGTGCTAGGAGCGGTGATGCGCAGAGATTGTCGATGGAGCTATGCGCAATTTTCGAGCTAGGCGAAACGACTTATCGCGGTTGGTTTTCGCTGATGAAAGATAAGCTGAAGCAGCTTATGTTCGGCGCTCGCGTGCCGGCAGAACGCGTGCGGAAGCTTGAGCAGCGTCCATGGGGCTTGCGCGGATATGGTAGCGCAGGGGTGTTTTGGGCTACGACGATGTGGATGTCGGCTGCCATCGGTGCTTGCTCAGCAATGAATGGATTTGCGCCGTTTGACATGATGGTGGCCGTGTTGTTGGGGACGCCCCCTTATCAGTTTGGCATTGAGCCGTCGTGGCTCTATATTGTGATAGTGGTAGCTGGCTCTGCACTTTACAACTTGTTTGTAGCGCAACGGCACCCTTTATTGGGCTATGAGAGGCGCCAATACTGTTTTTCTCTGATTGCGGGAACTGTTCTGATGACTTTGGTTGGTATCGTGCGCTATGCTCTGCTAGGCGGTGCGCTATGAGGTTTGTCCAGCGTGATAGGCGCGGTAATCCGATCGAGGCGCTGTGCCCAGTGATAGTGTGCGGTCTCGTTATTGATGCCGATATGGTTAAGACGGACTCTGCTCGGGCTCATGTAAGTAAAGCGCTCAGTGCGTTCGTGTCGGTTTTGAAACATGATCGCGATGCGGCGAAGATAGTCAGGTTTGTGGCTCAACATGATCTCGCGAATGCGTCAAAAGTTCCTTCGGGCTTCTCCTCTGTTCATGCGTTGCATCTTGGGCTGTGCAGCAAAGATGCTTCTCCTCTAACCTCAGCGGACGCTGATTGTGCTTGCTTGCAGATGGAGCAGACCGTTGACTTCTACACTTCAAAAGGGACGGAAGTGCGTGGGGCAGTCCTTGTGATCTTGACGCAGAATTGCACGATAGAGACGAGTGTGCGCGGACGAGTAAAGGTGCTTTCGCTTTCTTCTGACGATGAAGGAGCATCAGTGCCTTTCTTCGAGCGCAGCGCCCAATATATTTTGTCTTGCATGGGGGAGGGGCTTCTTTCGTGATTCAGCTGCGCAAAATATTCGAGCAAGTTGTACGCTTTGGGGCTAGTCTCGTAGCGTGTTGCATCGTCCAATTTGGTGCAGGTAGTCGTGATGTTGGGATTGGTTGGGCGAGCGGCCTATCGCAGTCGCTGCTGTTTTCTTCTGGGGTGCAAAACTGTTTTTGCGCTCTAAGCGTCTTTCTGATCGTATGGATAGGAATTGGCTCTCTTCTGAAAAGTCGAAAGAGGGTTGCTGGCAAGCTAATTGCTGGTGGCGTTCTCTTTGTGGGTGGAGCTTGGGCTCTCTCCCCCTTAAGTGCGGCGTTTCCGCCCTTTTCGGCGTTTCTTTGCTGGCTCGCGTGCCCCGAGTCGTTTTACTTTCCTCGTTGTTACGCTGCTCCGAAGGGTGGCTCCATCGTGTGCATTTTGCTTGAGGTGATTGTGGCTTTCGGGTCTTTGATAGCGCTTGCGCTTGCTATGGCTTGTGCGACGCTACAGCTTGAGGCCGAGCGCCATGTACTGCTGCTTTTTTGGAGCGGTGTCGTAGCCTTGGTTAGCATTGCTGCTTACGTGCTGCGTATAAGAGGCCGGCGCGAAGCCCCGCCGTTGTCCGTTCAGATTACGTCGATGCTGTACCACAGCCTAGAGATTTGGGTTTGGTCTTCATTCGGCGTGATGGTTTGGTGTTGGTTAGCTTAGCTGCAATGGGAGATAGGAAGATGGCAAATCAGGGGGATCGTTATCGCAGAAGAAATCGCTTTAGCCGCCGTCGAAATAACCGTGCGTGGCGTTGGGTTGCTTTGCTGCTAGTTGTGCTGCTTGCTTTTCTGTGGCTGTTTCCGCTTCCGAATATCCAGAAAGATGGGATGACGCAGAACTTTTCGAGTGCCGGCTATGAGCAGACTGCCGAGAACGGTTTAGAAGGCGGTGATGCGCGAACGGGCGAACGGGCAAGCGCGGAGAATGCTGCTTCGATGGCAGCTGTGCCTCAGGGTTCTGCAGCGCCAGAAGTTGTGGTCATCAACTCTTCGATAAATAGTGTAAATACCTATGCAGGAGACAGTGTTTCGGTAGCTGCTGGTGAGGTGATCGATAGCGGTTCTGCTGGTCAAGGTGCGGCACGGTATGACGGGGACGCTTTAAGAGATGCTTCGGGAAATGAGTTGCATGAGGCAACTTCGTCAGCCGAAGAATTCGATTTCAGCCGATGGGGGTATGCAAGTTACGACGCCTATGCGGCGGATCATCCCTTTTGGGCGCGATTTAACTACGCGCGTCTTTGGACGGGACGTGCACTCGAAATGATTCAGCTTGCGGGATGCAGTTCCTGTGCTCGGCAGGAAAATGAATCCGAAGTAATGGTTGAGGAGCGTTCTGCCATCAACCCACGTCCTATTACGGGTCAGATATTTCAAACAAATGGTCAAGGACGCTTGCCGCAATTAACAATAGTAGCTCCGTTGGAGTCGGATGCTTTTATCAAGTTACGAAATATCGATTCGGGGGAAACTGTGCTTGCATTTTATGTGCGGTCGGGCACAACGGTCGAGGCATGTGTTCCGGCCGCGACGTGCGAGTTTTACTATGCAATGGGTTCCGATTGGCTTGGTCCCGATGAGGCATTTGGGGAAGAAGGGGTTTACGCGAAAAGCGACTGCGCTCTCGATTTCGTCGATCCTACTCGTGAGTATACGTATACATTTGGTAGCGATGGGGGCAATGTTGATCCTGTTCCGATTCCTCGGACTGAGTTTATTTAATAAAGATCTATTGGGCGCTCATGCAGCGGTGCTTGAGCACTTAGACGTGTAGTCAGCGCATGCTAGCGCGCTCGTCATTCCACCCCAGTCCACCAGGTGTATTCGCAGCCGTTATCGCTGTTCATTTGGAGGGAGCCTTCGTAGACGTCTAGATAGCTGCTAACTGAAAGCCACGCACCTCCGTGGTCTACCGCGTTGAGCATCTCTGCAAAGTCGTCGTAGTGCTCTGCCCAGATGACCAAGGTGACGCGATTGTCGCTGGGGTAGGCTGAGCCTATGTCCACGAAAATGGGCATTCCATTCGCGTCTTTTGCTTGGTACACGTTAACGACGGGCCCAGCAACTGTGCATGCTTCGCCAATATGGTTGCCGGCGTTGTACCAAAGATGTGATTGCGGAATGCCCAGACGTTCGGCAATGGCTTCAGGGGCCGACTCCTCGAGCCGTTCCATTTCCTCTTCGTAGGCTTTCTGCTCTCGCTCAAGCTCCTGCTGCCGTTGTGCCCAGGACTGCACCTCGCTCTGAGGGCTCAAGGTTTCCTGTTGCTTGGGCCTTGAGGAGTCCGAGCTTGATGAGTGGTAACAGCCGTATAGTGAGCAGACAACAAAAGCTGCCAGGAGCATGACGAGAAGATTCTTCAAAAGCAGCCGCCTTTGCTTGAAGGTGCTATTCCACATAGCTCGCATATCGGTCTCCTTGCTGCTGTAGGTGAGTTGCAGTTCAGCATGTTTGCGCATGCAATTCTTGCCGTTAAAGGATACTCCCTACGATGGTTTACCGATAGCCCAATAGAGGGCATTACTTGCACGATGGTAGCTCCGCGCGCCCCTTTTTGATGGGTAAAACGAAAGCCCCGGAAGTGGTGATTCCTCACCGTTCGGGGCTTCGCAGCTAAGGATAGTGTCGTCGGCTTATGGTGTCAATGGATCTCTTCTGCATTGGCATGGAGGAGGCGTTCGGCCTGAGGGTCAATCCCCCGTCATTTTAAATCACAGATTGTGATTTCAAGACCCCCGTTTTTGGCCAATTAAATGAAGGGGCCATCGAGGGGTTCTTTATGCTATAGTGTACAACGTACAACAAGTGGAAGCTAGGAGCAGGTTATGGGTAATGCGGAGGCTATGGTTACGGCTCGGATGGGGGTTGGGAAGAAGGAGGAGGGCAATCGGGTTCTGGCCTCTTTGGGAACCAACGCGTCGAAGGCGGTCAACCAGCTTTACGACTACGTGATCGAGAGAGGCGCTCTTCCCTTCGACGCTCGTGCGGAGGAGAGGCGGCCGCACGGTCGGGCCGAGGTTGAGGCCGCAATGGGCTTGGTGGACAGTTTGGTGGCTCCGGTGGCCGAGCCCTATCGGAGCATGTCGACGAAAGACGCGCGACTGGCCCGGCTGGGCGTTTCTGGCGCTGCGGGGGAGGGTCGCCGATGAAGCTGCTGCTCGATACCAACATCTTGCTGGACTGCATGATGGGCCGGCAGCCCTTCGCCGCCGATGCCCGCAAGCTGCTCATCTTAGGCGCGCTCGGCGAGGTCGATCTGTGGATGAGCCCGTCGCAGTTCACTGATGCGTTCTACTTGCTGACGGAGGGGGGCAAGCCGCGCCTTGCAGAGTCGGTGAAGCTTCGCTTGCTGAAAGTGAAGCGGCTGGCGCGTATCTGCACGCTGGGGGAGTACGACATCGAGAACGCGCTGGAATCGTCGTGGCCCGACTTCGAGGATGCCTGCCTCTACCAGTGCGCCAAGAAGCTGCACGTCGAGGCCATAATCACACGCAACCAGGCCGACTTCGAGCGCTCGACCATCCCCGTCTGCGACTGTGCCGAGTTCTTCGCCCACCTCAAGGACGCCCACGGCCTCGTGTACGAGGAGATTGATTGGTAGGATGTTGATGGCTGGGCTTCCGAGTAAAAAGTTTTTTACCATAATGTCAAAAGAATTTTCCTTTTTCGATTGACCCGCTTAGGTCGGAATTGGTAAAGTTCAGTCAGTGGTTATGGCGGAAGCTCTTACGGGGGCCCCGCCCACAGCGAAGCGGTTGCCTCGATGGTGACCGCTTCCTGTTTTTTTAGGAGAGGTATGGAAAAGCCGTTCAAGAGTATTGAAGAGCAGATCAATCTCATGCACAAGCGTGGGCTCTCGACTGATGCTGACACGCCTGGTATTCTCATGCGGGAAGGGTATTACTCCATCGTGAATGGATACAAGGACCCGTTTCTCGATTCGGACGCAACGAGGGCGGCCGGCGACGATCGTTTCGCGGAGGGGACGAGCTTCAACGACGTATATAACCTCTTCTGCTTCGATCGCGACCTCAGAGAGGTGACGTTCAAGCATCTCATGCAGGTTGAGGCTGTGGTGCGAACGGTGTGCTCATACACTTTCGCCGAGCACCATCCCGAGCCGTCATCATACCTCATTCAGGGCAACTTCTGCACGGAATCAGAGTTTGAAGAGTTCGGGCTGAAGAACTACATCGACAACCTCCTGAAGCTGCAGAGTACCCTTTATTCCTGCGTGTCCCGTCCGAGGAGCGAACCTGTGCGCCACTACAAGGAGCGGCACGGGCACGTGCCCCTCTGGGTTCTCGCGAACTCGCTCACCTTTGGCAGCGTCGAGCACTTCTTCCATCTGATGAAGCCGGCCGAGCGGCGTCTCGTTTGCAAGAGGATCGCCGAGGCGACCGGTCGGCTCGGCGGGGACAACCCGTACTTCGACCCGAAGGACGCCCGCCTCTCGCTCGGCCCGATCGTCAAGTTCAGGAATATCTGCGCTCACGATGACAGGCTCTACTGCGCGAAGATCGGCAAGCGTAGCCCGATCGTGGACTACGCTGCTATGATCGACCTCGCTGAGCCGTACCTGTGCGCCGAGGACTACGAGAAGCTTCTGGCCGATGTGCTGCTCACGATAATGGCCTATGATAAGAGGGGGAGCGTCGCCAGACACGTGCTCGAGGCCTCGGGTATCGGCAGGATCTTCGACCGGGCCAGCAGTGCGACGTCGAAGCTTCTGGAGTTCGACGAGCCGGATCGACCTATATGGACGAGGAAGGTGCGGCGGGGGTAGCCGTTCGACGGTAGGCGATGATGGCGGCGAGGGTGATGTCGGCGAAGTGCTGGATGGCGCCGACTTGGACCCAGCGGCCGTCTTCGCGGTAGCGCAAGGAAAGGTTGGCGTCGCGGCCACGGCGCAAGTGCCCGATGGAAAGCGTCACGTTGCCGGGGATCTCCCGCGTGTCGATGTGGGTTTCAATGCTCGTGCCGCCCAGGGCCCAGGCGGCGAGACCTGCGTCGGTGAGGCTGCCGGTCTCCTGGTAGACGGCGAGCGCCGCCCACAGGCCGAAGTCGTCGTCTTCCTCGGTTTGGTAGACGTGCTTCTCGGTGCGCCCGGGCAACCCAGCGCATACGATATGGGACCGCTTGGTGAAGTAGTAGCGCTGGCCGTTGGCGATGATCCCCCAGGTGAAAACCTCCCACCGGCCCGTGCCGTCCTTCGCTTCAAAGCTTGCGAGTGCGTATTCTGCCATGGCTGGCCTTTCTGATCGTTTCTGCTTGCGCGGGAAGGTTGGCCGCTGCGGGCCAGGCACCTCGTCTTCTCAGATCGCATCTACTCACGGGTTCGGCGATAAACACGACTCGGGCCGTTGCCCTGCGGGACAAGTAGCCCCTGACTAACAAGCTCCCCTATGATGCGCTGGGCCGTGCGGCGAGAAACGCCCGCACCGACCAAGTCAGCAGTTCTCATGCCACCACTGTTTTCGGCCAGTTTCAAGGCAAGAGCTGAGGCTTCATCGGCGTTCTTTGCTTGGGCGTCGTATCTGTCGGATGTGCCGCCCATCGGCTCAGCCGCAGGAACGGTCGGCACGAATGCCCTGAAAATCAAGCCCTCTTCCAGTTCGGGGTCGCGTCCTGTATAAAGGCGAGAGTTCCTGAACAGCTCGCGCGTGCCGCTGCCCAGCTCTTCGGCCAGACCAATGTACACGAAGAAGGAAGCGATGAGGGGATTCTTCGGAAGGGGGCAGAAAGTGTCAGGTTCCAAGGGACCTTCGAAAGAGGCGCGGCTGGCGTTCTCGGTTCGGATACCCTCGTTGTCGATGATGACCTTCGCCGGGAAGGGGCTGGTGAATTCGCGATGGATGAGACAGTTGACGACCAGCTCGCGTACGATGGTATCGCGGGGGCTGACGGCAAAGTCGCCTTCCATGAGGAAGCGGTCGGGAAGGTGCTTCCTGCAGAAATCGGCAATTTGAGCATAGGCATCTATGAGGTTGGTGGTTGTTACGAGCCGGTCGTCGTGGCGATCCGTGTCGTGCTGGCGCACAAGTGCGTCGGTTTTGTAGGCGGGGCACAGCGATCGAATGACCTCGTCCTTTCCGAGAAGAACGACGGCCGCCAAATTGTACCCTTGCTTTCCTGTTGAATAGTCTTTGCCGAAAAGTCCCGCTGATTCGACGAGCTGCTCGTTTGTCATGGCGCCCCACGGATGATCTTTCCTCTTCGCAAGGGCGAGTTGCCGGGCCTCATCAATGAGGTCTTCTCGCAGATCGTCGAGGGACACATGCTCGAAGATGCGCTGTTCGGTATAGATTCCCTGCTTGCGAATGCAAAGCTCGGCGAGCGGGGCGCTTCCGCGCACAACGACATCGGCATCACCGCGCCGCTCGTATACTTTGCCTTTGTAGCTGTGCATCTGCGGACTGTTGGGAACGTCGACCTTGATGATTTGGCGATCATCGATCTCGATGTGCTCGAACTCCAAGGAGACAGGTACATCGAAGGCGTTGGGATTGCTGACGACGTTGAGGATGTTTCTCGTGACGGGAAGCACCTGCGCCGAGTTGACACCCGTGAGGGGGCCATCATCCTCTACGCCAAGCAGGATGGTGCCGCCGAACGTGTTAGCGAATGCGCAGATGGTTTCAAAAAGATCCTTCTCTGGTTGATTGCCGCAACGCTTGAATTCGATGCGATCGCTCTCTCCCTCTTCGATGATGTCTCGCAGTTGATGCGCGTTCACGGTGACCACCCCTTCGGAATCGTGCCATGGCGCGATTATGGCGCGATTATGGCGCGATTGGCGCGATTATGGCGCGATTGGCGCGATTATGGCGCGATTATGGCGCGATTCTGGCGCAGTTTCTCTGGAACGTGTTGGCGCGGATGGAAGCGCAGGATCTTACCCGCGGTCGAAGAACGGGCTTTTGGAGCTGATGCTCACGGGGATGGCGTACACCTGGCCCACGCCCTCGCCGAGCAGGCCCAGCTTCCAAGCCGCCTGGCCGGCGGAGAACACGATGCGGGTGTCGACGCCGAAGGCCTGGGCGCGCGACACGGCCGCACCGAGGGCGATGCCGACGTCCACGGCGTTAATCTCGCAGGGCGCCTCCTGCGGTTTCTCGGCGCACGTGGAGGATCCGCAGTAGCCGCAGTTCAGGCCTTGCGGTTTGGTGAGCGTGCCCACGAGCGCCACACACAGGCTCTGGCGCACGCAGTTGGCGTCGCGCAGGAAGAACGCATGGCTGCGCTCCTGCCCGATGACCTCCATGGCACGTGCGAGCGCTTCCAAATCGTCGCCGTCCACCACGGCGCATTCCACGACATCGACGCCCTTGCCCTTGGGAGCCGTTCGTGCCGCCACCAGCATCTTCTGCGCAATATCCAGCGCCTGCGCCTTCCGAATATCCCGCTCGTCGTAAATCATGCCGCCTCGCTTCCTCGCAATGAACGGCTCCGTTGCCGCACCCTTTCATCTTACTGCGACGGGTTCGTTCACGGTTGCAGAATGCCGAAAAGGCAGCACCCTCGGCAACGCTACGGTATGCCAACGGGTTGGCGGGGTGCGGCCGGGCGGCGAGGGTGTTCCCGTACTATGGGGGCAACGTTCGCTCCGACCACTGAGGAGGCCCCTATGCTCGAAGGCGACAAGATCAAGGTGGCGCAGGGGGAGAACCCCTGCTATCTGCTGCTGAACCAGGCAAACCGCCACGGGCTCATCGCGGGCGCCTCGGGTACGGGCAAGACGGTCACCATGAAGGTGCTGGCCGAAGGATTCGCCCAGGCCGGCGTGCCCGTGTTCATGGCCGACGTGAAGGGCGACGTCACCGGCATGGCCCAGCCCGGCGACGACGCCGAGAAGGTGCGCGAGCGCGCGGCCGCCTTAGGCGCCGACGGCTGGGAGCCGCGAGGCTGCGATGTGCGTTTGTGGGACATGCTGGACGACGCGGGTATTCCCGTGCGCATCACCATTTCCGACATGGGGCCCGAGCTGCTGGCGCGGCTTCTGGGGCTCACCGACGTGCAGCGCGGCGTGTTGGCCATCGCCTTCCGTCTGGCCGACGACAACGGCATGCTGCTGATCGATCTGAAGGACCTGCGCGCCATGCTCGGCTACCTGTCGGAGCATGCCAGCGAGGTGGAAACGCTCTACGGTCGCGTGTCGTCGCAGTCGGTGGGCGCCATTCAGCGAGCGCTGCTCACCCTGGAAGATGCGGGCGGCGACATTTCTTCGGCGAGCCGGCGCTGGACATCACCGATTGGCTGGTGGTTGACGAGGCGGGCCAGGGCACGGTGAACATCCTGAATGCTGCGAAACTCATGGCATCGCCCCAGGTGTACGCTATGTTCCTGCTGTGGATGCTCAGCGAAATCTACGAGCTTCTGCCCGAAGCCGGCGATCTTCCCAAGCCCAAGCTCGTGTTCTTTTTCGACGAGGCGCACCTGTTGTTCGACGATATGCCCAAGGAGCTGACCGACAAAATCGTGCAGACGGTGAAGCTCATCCGCTCCAAGGGCGTCGGCGTCTACTTCGTCAGCCAGTCGCCTGCCGACATTCCCGACGAGGTGCTCGCGCAGCTTTCCAACCGCATCCAGCACGGGCTGCGCGCCTACACGCCCGCCGAGCAGAAGGCGGTGCGCGCGGCGGCTGCGGCCTTCCGCGAGAACCCGGCCTTCGATTCCGCGGAGGCGCTGCTGGAGCTGGGCACCGGCGAGGCGCTCGTGTCGCTTTTGAACGAGGACGGCCAGCCGTGCGTGGTGGAACGGGCGCGCGTGCTGCCGCCGGAGTGCCGCATGGCCGCTGCTGATGCGGCGACGCTGGAGGCGATCGGCGTGGCCCAGGCGCATCTGGTGGAGAAGTACGGCGAGGCCATCGACCGCGAGAGCGCCTACGAGAAGCTTGCCGCCGAGAAGAGCGCCGCTGCCGAGGCCGACGCGCTGGCTGCCGAGCGCGCCCAGCTGGAAAAGGAGCGCGCCGAATTCGAGAAGCAGAAGGCCGCCGAGGCCGACCGAGCTGCCAAGGCTGCGGCCAAGGAGGAGGAACGGGCCGCTCGAGCTGCCGAAAAGGAGGCCGAGCGCGCTCAGAAGGCGGCCGAGAAAGAAGCCGAGCGCGCCGCCCGAGCTGCCGAGAAGCAACGCGAGCAGGCCATGAAAACGGTCGGCTCCGTCATCGGCCAGATCGGTCGCGAGACGAGCCGGCAACTTTTGCGGGGGTTGTTTGGGAACTTGCGGAAGTAGGTTTTTCCTGCCGTACAATATGGTCCATGATACTGAATGGCCGCAACATAGATGGGGCGCGGGCGCCCCGGATTGCAGCGTTGACGCGGCGGCGCTTCGTGGCCGGTGCGGCGTGCGCAGTGGCGTGTGCGGCGGCGGGGCTGCTCGTTGGCTGCGGGCCGGCATCGGGGTCGGCCGACGTGGCCGCTATCGAGCCCTACGTGAGTCCCTACGACTGGTCCGGCCTCGTGCGCGACGGCGAAAAACTGGCGTACTACGAAAACGATGCGCTCTGTTCGCGCTGGGGCATCGATGTGTCGGAGCACCAGGGCAAAGACATCGATTGGGCCGCCGTGGCCGACGCCGGCGTGCAGTTCGCTTTCGCCCGCATCGGCAACCGAGGTGCCACGGAAGGCGCGCTTTCCGCCGACGAGTTCTTCTTCCAGAACGCCATTCGTGCCGGGGAGGCGGGCATTCAGGTGAGCGCCTACTTCTTTTCCCAGGCGTTGACCGAGGACGAGGCTCGCGAGGAGGCCCAGTTCGCCCTGGAAAACCTGCGCGAAACCGAGGCCTCCGGCGCCACCTTTGCCTATGTCGCCTACGACCACGAGCCCGTGGAAATCGAGGGCGCCCGAGCCAACAATCTTTCCAGCGACCAGCTGACCGCCAATGCCCGGGCGTTCTGCGAGACCATCGCTGCGGCCGGCTACGCGCCCATGCTCTACGGAAACCAGCGTGATCTTTTGCGCCTCACGCCCGATTTGCGTGCGGCCTATCCGGTGTGGCTGGCCGAGTACGATGTGGAAGCTCCCACCGCGCCGCTCGATTTCATCATTTGGCAGTACACCAACGCCGGCACCGTCCCCGGCATTTCCACCGACGTCGATTTGAATGTGTGGCTAGAGCCCTAGCGGATGGCCTTTTCCTATCTCTCCCCTATAATAGGTTGTGCAATCTGATCGGTTCCGACCGATCTTTCGTCATTTTGCAGCCATTTCAAACAGGGTGTTTGAGCTGGGAAAACTAGGGTTTTACCTGGTCAGAGCGTGGCTTGAAAATGACGAAAGATCGGCGTTTTCCACGAGAAAGAGCTTCTGTGAATATCAACAACGCCATTTTGCATGTGTTCGATTTCGTGTCCTGCGTGAACGTGTTCGCGCAGGTGCCCATGGATCTCGGAAACAAGGCCGCCAAGCGCTACGTCGCGTCTCAGGCCAAGCGCACCTTAAGCAACCTGGACAGCAAGCGCGGAACGTTCGCGGAGAACAGCCTGTTCGCCGAGGAGCTCCGCTCCTATTTTCGGGGCGAGCGCGATTTCGTGGGGCTGTCCCAGCAGATCGGCGAGTTTGTCGTCGGCGAGCTGTCGCGCATGGAAAAGACGCCCTCCACTGACCTGCTCGTCATCGATTTCGAAGGCGACGCCGATCAGACGGTGCGCGAGATGACCGACGAGGAGGCCGAGGCCGCCTACAAGGCTCGCGGCCCGCGCTACTTCGCCATCATTTTGCTGGAGAGCCGCCAGGCCTACATGCACGAGGTGGGCAGCAACGATTTCGGCGACACCGCCACCACCATCGCGCGCCATCACGCCATTCTGCCGAACCCGTCTCAGAAGGTGGCATCCTTCGCGCTCATCTCCGCCGACGACATGGCCGTGTGGTTCGTGGATAAGGAACGAGAGATTGCTGGCGAGAAACGCTGGATCATCCCCGATGGTCTGCTGCAGTGCTCCATGGAAGCTTCCAGCCGCGAAGTGCTGCAGGCGGTAACCACCGTGGTGGAAGAGGTGGCCGAGGAGTTCGGCGCCAACACGGCCGTGGCGCTTTCGCGGGCAAAGGCCTACGTGGCCGAGAATGCCGAGGAATCCGACGAGGTGGACGCCCGCGAGCTGGGCCGCGAGGTGTTCGCCGACCAGCCCCGCGTCGCCGAGCGCTTCGAGGCCGCTGTGGAAAAGGGCGCCCTGCCCGAGCGCGTCGTGGTGGAAAAAGCCGTGGCCAAGCGGGTCACCAAGAGCCACAAGATTCGCACCGACACGGGCATCGAACTCACCTTCCCGGCCGAGTACGGCGAGAACTCCGACTTCATCGAGTTCTTCAGCACCCCGGATGGGCGCATCGAGATCGCCCTGAAGAACATCGGCGCCATCGAGAACCGCTAGGATGTCTATCGGAAAAACCGAGGGCCGTGCGCCTGCAAGAGGGCTAGAATGGGGAACGATTCAACGAACGCCCCTTGCCGGCCCGCGCGGTCGGCCGATTTCGAAGGGAACTTTATGACGAACCTCTACGAACGCGAAGACGCCTACATCCCCCGCGTGGCCGCTATCCACGATTTGTGCGGCTACGGCAAGTGCTCGCTGGGCGTGGCCATTCCGGTGCTGTCCGCCGCCGGCTGCGACGTGTGCCCGGTGCCCACGGGCCTGTTCTCCAGCCACACGGCCTTCCCCGGATGGTACATGCACGATACCACCGACATTCTAGGCGATTATCTGGCTGCCTGGGCGGGTATTGGCGTGGAATTGGACGCGGTGTATTCCGGGTTCCTCGGCGCCCCCGAGCAGGTAGACATCATCAAGCAGGTGTGGGAGACCTACCCGAAGGCCCTGCGCGTGGTGGATCCGGTCATGGCCGATCACGGCAAGGTGTACCCCACCTACACGCCGGAGCTGGTGGAGGCCATGGGTACGCTGGCCAACGGTGCCGACATCCTGACGCCCAACCTCACCGAGGCGGCCATCATCTTGGGTCGCGAGTGGCAGGGTGCCGACGTGGACGAGCCCACGGTGCGTGAGATGATCCTGGAGCTGCGCGAGCGCGGCGCGAAGAACGTGGTGCTGAAGGGCATCGAGCACGGCGACGGCCTCATCCACAACTACGTGTGGGGCGACGCCATCGACTTCACGGAAACCACCAACGCCAAGCTGCCCTACATGCTGCACGGCACGGGCGACGTGTTCGCGAGCACCCTGCTCGCTGCGGTGATGGCCGGCTCGAACCTGGCCGAGGCCACGGCCTTCGCCGCCGACTTCACGGCCGACGCCATGCTCATCTCCGCCAAGCAGCCCAACTTCGAGGACCGCGGCGTCTCCTTCGAGCCTTTGCTCGGGAAGGTGACAGCCCTGCTGGGGTAAAGGTTCGTGCTTTCGCGCGGCTCGCACCGGGAAGAGTGTGGGCCGCGTTGCAGAGCAGCACATCTACCGCAAGGGTTCGCTATTTTGCGAAATGATGCCGTAGGGCTGATTGAGGCTTCTCTGTATTTCCCCTATTTTTTCCCTTATTTCCCTATTTCTTCCCTTATTCACTTATTCCTTCTCTTATTTTGGGTTCTGAAGGGAAGAGAGGCACGGAAGGGGCTATCTCGTCGCCCATTCGGCCCGTCGCAGCGAAGCCCAGTTCTTCATAACGTGTGGCAAGAAGCTGGTGGAGCGCTGCCCAGTTAAGGCTCTGACCGTCGCCGAGCGGCCCTTCTCTTTCGAATGCTAGTCTTGTGTGAGGACTTCGGCGGCGGCAATGAGAGCCGCTCCATCTACGTGCGTCCGATATGAGTTGTTAATCTCAGCTTCCCAAGTTGCATCCGTCGGAACAACGCGGGCTACTTCATCGCCCTCTTCGTTTAAAGCAACGTAGGCATCGTCCTTGCGACGCACTATGAGCACCTCGCCGGTGTCGCAGCGCACCGAGCTCCGATGCTCGTGCAGCCGCGCGTACTGAGAGCCCCATTCCACCATTGAAAGCAGCACGGGTCTCAGGCTTTGGCCCAAGGCGGTAAGCGTGTACTCTACGCGAGGGGGCACTTCGGCGAAGGTCTCGCGGGTAAGCAGGCCGTTCTCCTCCATGGTACGCAAGTTCTGCGTGAGTACCTTGGTCGACACGCCGCCGAGGGCCTTGCGAATCTGCCCGAAACGTCGCGTTCCGTAGATAAGCTCTCGCAAAATAAGCACCACCCAGCGGCTACTGATGAGCGAAAGGGTAACTTCAACGGGGCAACGAGGAAGAGAATGAGCAGAAGGCGTGGTCATTTTACAGCTCCTACCTTAATAGATTCAAAATGAAACTATATAACAAAATAGTTCCTACTTTCCATAATACTGTACAGCATTATATACTCTCTCCGGCAAATCGCAACCGAGAGAAAGAGAGCGAACCATGCAGGAAGTCGTTGAGTTCCTTACCGCAAATCCCGTCCAGTATCTGGCTACGGTCGGTGCCGATGGGAAGGCGAAGTGCCGCCCCTTCATGTTCCTGATGGAGCACGAAGGAAAGCTGTGGTTCGGCACCAACAATCAGAAGACCGTGTTTGCCGAGATGCAGGAAAATCCGTACGTGGAGGTTTGCGCGTCCACCCCTGATTTCCGGTGGATCCGCTTGGGAGGGAAGGCGGTGTTCGAGGACAATCGCGCCGTGAAAGAAGCCTGCATGAACATCCCCATGCTGAAAGACCAGTACCAGACGGCGGATAACCCCATTTTCGAGGTGTTCTACCTGACTGATGGAGAGGCGACCATTGCCGATATGACTGGCAATGCGCCCACGGTGGTGAAGCTGTAGGCTGCTTTATCGAGAAAAGGAAGCGGATCGGGCTTTCACCTAGCCTCCCCTGTGAGAGCCCATTCGACGCATGAACGATGTGAGAGAAGCCGGTGCTGTTGGGGCGCCGGCTCGTATGAGAAAGTGTCGCTATGGATATCACTCCTTTCGCCGTGAATCAGTTTATTCCGCATCCTATGATGGTGTTTGCTGCGAGCACCTACAACAAGGACGAGTCGCCCCATCTTGCCCTTGTCAGCTGGGTGAACTTCTATTGGGACGACGGACTTGGGGTTACGCTGTGCATGGATGGCGATAAGGCGGTGAAACGGAACTTCGAGCGTGAGGGGGCGCTAGTTCTCAACGCGCTGTCGCGCGATATGTTCGATGCGGTAGAGGCCCTTGGTCGCGCCTCGGGGGCGGAAAAGGACAAGGCCATCGCACGCTTCGCCCTAGAGGCTGCCGAGCACGTGCATGCGCCTCGGCTGTGCGAGAGCCCTCTGCGCTATGAACTCAGCTTGCGGGAGAATTTTTCCTATAAGGGCAGCAACCTCTACCTGTGCGCTATAGACAGCGTCTCGGCAGCCGATGACGCTGTGAGCGACGATGGCTCCTCTTACGATATCGTCGCGGCAAATCCGCTTTTGGTGTCCCAAAAGAACTACTGCTGCTTGGGCGCGCAAGATGTGCTCGGCGCATGGTGCTAGGTGCTGCCCCTTCGCAACGTATTTCGACGTTCATGTTCGACTATTGCGATTTTGCAACAGCTGTCAGATCGCAGCGCGAAGGCCGAATCGCTACAATGGAACAGTCGTCAGTCCATGAGAAGGGGTTTGGTTGGAGCGGCGTCGCCTTGCAAAAAAGTTCTTTCTGCTTGCCGGTGTGGTAAGCGTGCTTGTGCTGTGCGTGTATCTCGCCTGGTTTTACCACGCCCAAAGCATTGAGAACGATCGGCGCGCCCTCGCTGAAGCCCGTGTGCTGTCCGCAGAGATTGGGGCTGCCTGGGATTACATCGATGCCGTCCAGCCGCAGATCAACCGCGCGACGGGCGAAACCTCGGGAATTTATTGCGCGGTGGCGGCCAAAGACATCGCCAAGCGCTTCTCCGCCGGATCTGCCTATTCGATTCGCTACATTCGTGGAAATCCCCGTAACGCCGAGGATGCCCCCGATGACTTCGAGCGCAAGGCGCTTGCCGCCTTCGAGGAGGGCGTCGTTGAAGAGTGCTACGGGCTCGAGCATCAAGGAGACAGTTCGGTCTTCCGCTATGTGGGCCTGCTTGAAATAGAGGATGGATGCCTGCCGTGCCACGGTGATCCGGCGGGTGAGAAGGATATCACCGGCTATGCAAAAGAGGGAATGGCCGAAGGAGACGTGGCGGGCGCGGTGTCCATTGTTATGCCCATGGATTCCATCATTGCCGACGCGAAGGCCGATTTGGTCAGCACGGTAGTATTTTTCTGCGTACTGATGGGGTCGGTTACCTTGGTTCTTGCCTTGGGCCTGCGTACCTGGATTACCGCTCCCATTGTTGACGAGAACAAGAAGCTGCGCCATGAAGCCGAGGATCAGTCGAACTTCCTTACCATTATTACCCATGAGCTGAAAACGCCGCTGTCGTCTATTCTCGCTTTTACGGAGCTATGGAAAGAACGCATGCCCGATGACTCGCCAGAAAGCCGTGCGCTCGTAAATGAAGTGGAGACGAACGCACGCGTACTGCTGGCGATGATCAACAACGTGCTCGATGCGGCCAAGTTGGAGGCGGGCACGCTCAGTCTCGCCCAGGACGAGTTCGACGTATACGATTTAGCTGGCCAAGTGAAGGCTACTATGGGCCCGCTGGCCAAGAAGAAGGATGTGTCCTTTAAGGTGAAGGTGAGCCCCGATACCCCCTTGCTTTTGGGTGATGAGGAAGTGCTGCGTCGCATCGTCGTGAATTTGGTGAACAATGCGCTGCGGTTCACCGATTCGGGAGGTTGGGTTGAATTGCAGCTTGCCTATCGAGAAGGACGGTTCGTCATTTGCGTGTGCGACAACGGCTGCGGTATTCCTGCCGAACAGCTCGATCATGTCTTCGATCGTTTCGTGAGCGCTCCCCATTCGGAAACAACGAGCGAGGGGGGCACGGGCCTCGGTCTGTCCATTGTGCGTAACTTCTCCACCATGATGGGCGGCAATGTTTCAGTGAAAAGCCTGGAAGGAGAAGGCAGCTGCTTTACGGTGGAACTGCCTCTGCCGGCCATTCCCGACGAGGTCGAGGAAGGCGATGATGCCGCCGATACGGGGCTTCCCTTGGCCGATGAGCCTTCAGCCGATTCGTTGTGTTCACGAGAAGGAGGAAACCATGAGCCGTCGTGACGCGTTGGTCCTCGTTGCCGACGACGACAATAGCTCGAGCAGCGCTATTGAGAAGATGCTCGCCAAAGATGGCCATCGCTGTCTGCGTGCAAGGAATGGGCAAGAGGCGCTGCGTCTGTTTTGGGATGAGCGGCCCGATTTGATCATTCTCGACGTAATGATGCCGCTTCTCGACGGCTTTCAGGTATGCGAACGCATTCGCGAGCATGATCGGGCTACACCGGTGCTGTTTCTTACGGCTAAAGGCGATATCGTGGACAAGCGCATTGGCTACGGCATTGGCGGCGACGATTATTTGGTAAAGCCCTTCAGCGGAGAAGAGCTGCGGTTGCGGGTGGGGGCTCTCTTGCGTCGCGCGCAAATTGCGGCAGAAGCCGCAGCGTCCGCGCCCCAAAGCGAGCTATACCACGTAGGCGACCTGGAAGTGAACGTGCGCACGGGGAATGTGCGCCTGGCGGGAAAACGAGTCGAGCTTACTCCCAAGGAGTCGAGGATCATGGCGGTGCTGGCATCGCATCCGGGGGAGGTATACAGCAAGCGCGATCTTATCGAGGAGATTTGGGGAGAGGAGTATCTGGACTCGTCTATCGCCATTTCCGTGTACATACGACGCATTCGAGCCAAGTTGGAGCCGGATCCGAGCGAGCCGCGCTACGTGCAGACGGTATGGCACTGCGGTTACCGGCTGGCAGATGAGGAAGACGAGAAGCGGGACAGCTCTGGGGAATAATCTCGCCTATAGCTTGCGCAAAAATTGCAATAGGGCGAGGACGCCCATTGCGAAAGCGCAATAGTATCGGTTTACGGCTGAGCTTCTTCTAAGATGGTTCGTAGAAGGTTGGAAGGTTGCATCGTTCGAACGACCGATGAGAGGAGGAAGCGATGAAAACCATAAAACCGAGAAAAATCGCCCTTGCCGGTACGGTGGTGGCAGCTGTAGCGCTGGTCGGCTGCCTTGGCTGTGCAGCCCAGACTCAAACGGCGGACACAGGCGCCGCGCAGGAGCCGGTTCAGCAAGAGCAGACGGAGCAACAGGCTGCTGCTCCGGAGAAGGTGGCCAAAAAGACGCTCGCTGAGTGGGTAACTACTTATCCCAATCAGGGAAACAGCTATATGGAAGCGAAGATGGCCCACACCTATGACGCCTTTGCGGGGGCGAGTCAGCAGGCGTTTGGCGGGGAGGATGCAGCAGTGGCTTGCGCCGCCTGTCATGCCCGTGAGGACTTCCAAACGGTTTATAATGAGCAAGGCGAGACGATTCTTGACAAAAACGCCTCTGACTACGAGATGGAATGGTCCAATTGCACCAATTGCCACGTAGGCGATCCTGGCGAAGGTAAAGTAGAGGGTGGCAACGCCTATGGTGATGCTACTTCCGTGAGTGCCAAGGCATTGTTCCCCGAGGAGGACTATGTATGCGGTCAGTGCCACGCCATGTTCCCCGGCGCGGCCTATCTTGAGGATGCGAACAAGGGTATCGATCAATACAAGTATGGCTTCGAGCCTGAAGAGATGCTTCGTGCCATGAAAGAGTATTACGAGGCGAATCCAGTTACTGAAACAACGATTTGCGCCGGCATGGTAGGGGTTCCCATGCTTGATCCCGAAATTGATACGATGCTGTACCTCACGGACGCTTGCACCGAATTGGAGCTCTTCCAGGACGGCAACCATCAGAAGATGGGCCTCACCTGCACGGACTGCCATATGCCCCAGACCGAGGCCGCCGATGGCGCCACCTACACGCACCACAACATGACGCAATCGCCGCTTGAGAACCCGGCCGCGCTGGAAAAGTGCCTCACGTGCCACAAGAGCCAGGGCGTTGAAGATGCTGACGCCATGGTTACGTTCGTCAAGGGCAAGATGGACGAACTCGCGCAGATTCAGCAGGCTACCAAGACCAAGCTGGACGAGTTCCATGCTAAGCTGGCCGAGGTTGTGGCCGCTGGCAACGCCGATGAGACAAAGCTGCAGGCCGCCAAGGATGCTTACAATCTCGCTAACGTGTACTTCCTGTACCAGGGCACCGCGATGCGTCCCACCGACGGTTCCATGGCCGCCATGAACTTTAGCAAGAGCGTTGAGCAACTACAGAAGGCCGACGATGCCATTGCCGAGGGCATGGCTCAGATCGCCTAGCTTTTGCTAGGGGCGCGTGAAGCACGTAGCTGAAAGACAAACTGCTCCTTTCCCGAAGGGCCGCCGCAATGGCGGTCCTTCGGCGTCTTTCGCATTCGGATTGGGTGTGAGGCTGGTTCTTAAGCCTTGCCGGTGGCGTCCTTCAAAAGGTCGGCGAGCTCGGCGTCGGTGAGGTCGTAGTGGTACATGGTGTGGAAGTACGTGCGGGTCACGTCTTCGATGGAGTCGTCGAAGGCATCGGGGTACAGAAGGCGCGGCAGCCACTGCAGGCCCATGAGCTGGTTGACGGTGGGCGGGTTGTTCAGCCAGCAGTAGGGCACGTTGGGTACCTGGTAGTAGTTGCCGGAGTCGATGGTGGCAATGCCCTTCCACGCCGGGTCGTTGCCCACGGTGTCGTAAATGCTGCCCGTCTGGAACACGATGAGGTCGGGGTTCCACAGCGCGATCTGCTCGAGGCTGATCTCGTTGCCGTTGCCCTTGCCGGACACGTCGTCAACCACGACCACGTTGTCGGCCACCATGTCCACCACAGCCGCCTGGAACGAAGTCTTGGCGATGGCGTTCAGGCCGTTGTCGCCCAGCAGGTAGGCCATGCGCACGCGCTCGTTTTCGGGAATGTTCTCCATAGTGGTGACCGTCATGTTGTACACGTCGGTGCAGTAGGTGGACAGCTCGCTGCCGCGCTCTTCCATGCCCAGAAGCTCGCCGAGGCGCTCATAGGCCGCGCCGTAATCGGACAGCTTCGCCTCGATGAAGATGACCGGAATGCCCAGCTGCTCCTGAAGCGCGTCCAAGTCCTCCTTGGCGCCCTTCTTCGCCTCGCCGGTGTCGATGATGACCTGGGGCGCGGCGGCGGCCACGGCCTCGCGGTTCAGGTCGTCCTTGGCGCCGAGCACCGCGCCGAACACCGGGTAGTCGGCGAATTTCTCACCGAAGATCTTCAGCTGGTCGTCGTTGAGCTCCTGGGCCAGGCCCACCATCTTGTCCGGGGCCATGGTGAGCAGCACCTGCTGGGCCGTGAAGCCCGACGGGCAGATCTTGTCGATCTGGGCCGGCAGCTCCACGGTGCGCCCGAGGTCGTCGGTGAAGGTGATGGCGCCGCTTTCGGCCTCGGTAGCGGCCTGGGCGTCGGCGTTCGCCTCCTGCTCGGTGGCCGGTGCAGTGGGCTCGGCCGCTCCATTACCCTCACTGTTGGCGCATCCGGCGAGCCCCAGGGCCAAGCAAGTGGACAGGGCGAGCGCTCCAGCCAGAGCCGCGATGCGCCGTTTGTTCCTCGTCGGTTTCAGCATTCGTTTTCCTTTCCTTCCAAGGGGTGCCAGGTTCTACTGGCGTTCTATCTCGCGTACGGGCACGCAGACGCGCACCTTGTCGCCATAAAGGGAATTGACCTCCACCTCGATGCCGTACAGCTCGCTGATGAGCTCGGAGGTGATGACTTCGCGGGGGTCGCCGAACGCCGCAAGGGCGCCTTCGGAAAGCACCATGGTGGCATCGGAATAGAGAAAGGCGTGGTCGGGGTTGTGGGTCGATTGCACGATGGAGAGCCCCTCGCGGGCCAGCTGCCGCACGCAGGACAGCACGCGCATGGTGTTGCCGTAATCAAGCGCGCTCGTGGGCTCGTCCATGATGATGGTCTGGGCGTTTTGCGCGAGCGCCCGAGCGATGAGCACGAGCTGCTGCTCGCCGCCGGATATCTGCGTGTAGGTGCGATGGGCCAAGTGCTCGATGCCGATGCGGGCCAGCGCCTCGTGGGCTCGCTGCAGCTGGGCCTCGCCGGGCGTGGCGAGCATCTTCAGGTCGTTGCCCGTGGCCATGAGTACCACGTCGACCACTTCGTAGTCGTACACCGGCGCGTGCGACTGGGGAATGTAGGAGATCTCGCGAGCGCGCTCCCGCACCGAAAGCGCGCGCAGATCCTTCCCGTTCACCAGAATCGTGCCGCTATAGTGCGGGGAAAGCCCCAGGATACAGCGGAACAAGGTGGACTTGCCCACGCCGTTGGGCCCGAGCACGTTCACGAGGCACCCGTCGGGAATGGAAAACGAAAGGTCGTGCAAGATCTCGCGGCTTCCGTAGGAGAAGCTCAAGTTGGTCACATCGATGCTCATAGCTTCTTCTTCCGCGTTATGAGGTACAGGAAGAACGGCGCGCCCACGAAAGCGGTGAGGATGCCGATGGGGATTTCGGCGGTGGTGGCCAAGCGGGCGACGTCGTCCACGATGAGCAGGAAGCTGGCGCCCATGAGCATGGATGCGGGAATGAGGCGGCGATAGTCGGCGCCGACGAGCATGCGGCACAGATGCGGAATGACGAGGCCCACCCAGCCGATCATGCCGGTGACGCAGACGCTCGCGGCGGTGACGAGCGTGGCGGCGATGATGACGACGATGCGGGTGCGTCGGGCGTTCACGCCCATGGTGGCGGCCTCGTCGTCGCCCATGGTGAGGATGTTGATGCGCCAGCGCAGGGCGAACAGCGTAGCGCAGCCGATAAGCATGATGGGGAACACCATGCCGATGTCGCGCATGTTCGCGCCGGTGAGTGAGCCCATGAGCCAGTAGGTGATGTCGGCCAGCTCGTCAGTGGGGTCGGCCACCAGTTTGGCGTAGGAGACGCCGGCTTGGAACAGTGACGACACCATGACACCGGCGAGCACGACCACCATCATGTGGTTGCCGCGGGCTCGCGTGCTGATAAGCAGCACCAATAACACGGTGATCAGGGAGAATCCGAAGGCGAAGAGGGATGTTGTGAAAGAGCTCACGCCGAGAAGAATAGCCACGGCCGCGCCGAACGCGGCGCCCTGGCTTGCGCCCAAAATGTCGGGGGAGACGAGCGGGTTTTGGAAGGTGCCCTGGTAGGCGGCGCCGGCGCAGGCCAGGCAGCATCCCACCATGAGGGCCAGCAAAATGCGCGGCAGCCGCACGTTGAAGAAGAGCGTCACCTGCTGTTCGGTCCAGATGGGGTCAAGCGGGACGATCTGGTTGACGAGCATGGCCACAGCTTGAGCCGGATCGATGGGGTAGCGGCCCAGCAAAAGGGAGATCGCGGTCGCGCCAATGAGGATGAGGGCAAGGGCCAGCACGACAAATCGAGCCCTCCGAGAGGCGGCCGAATGAAGCATGGGTTTTACAGTGCTCGTTTGCATGGCATCTATTATATTCTCAGTCATGAATGATTTACAAGAGAGAATTATTCATGAAGTAAAATGATTTACAAGAGAGAACAATTCGGTAGGATGAGTACTGAGCAAAAGCGCCCGGAATGTCGGGTCGCTATCATCTGAGAAAGGACGAAAGCCATGGGTTGCGCCGAGAAAGACTGCTGCACGAAGGGGGTTGCGACGGGGGCCATTGCGTTTCCCGGCACAAACGAGCCGAATACGCCCTGGAAGCTGTACAACCACCTGATCGCCGGCATTCCCGAGGACGTCGTGGTGCGCGACTATTGTCTGGGTACCCACTGGTCCTACGTGGAAGCCGACAGTGGCATGGGGGTGAGCTTCACCACCACCGGCGGCGCGCGTCGTGGCTACACGGGCGACCTGAGAGGGATGTCCCTGCGCGAGGTGGCGGAGCTTTCTAAGTCCTGGTGCTTCGAGGAGGCGAGCCTGGGCGTGGCGGCGCTGAACGCCTGGTACTCGCAGCGCACGCTGCTGGACCCGTTGGGGTGCACCTACGATGCGGCGGTGGAGGTGCCCGACGGCACTATTCGCAAGATGGACGCTTTCGAAATGTACCGCCCGCAGATCAGCGCCGCCGGCGGGGATGCGCGTGTGGTTGTGGTGGGGCACTTCCCCCATGTGGAACGCATCGAGGAGTACGCGCGCCTGACGGTGCTCGAGCGCAAGTGCTCCCAGGCGGGTGACGTGCCCGATCCGGCTTGCGAGTACGTGATCCCCGGCGCCGACTACTTGTTCATGACTGGTGTGACCCTCATCAACAAGACGGCTCCGCGCCTGTTGGATTTGGCCGCGAACGCCACGACGGTGTTCGTCGGGCCAAGCGTGATCATGGCGCCGTTCCTATTCCGTTGGGGCGTGGATATGCTGGCCGGTAGCGTGGTCGCCGACCCCGAGAAGGCCCGCTTTGCCGTGAAGAACGGTGCTGGTCAGTTCTTCGGCGAGGCCCTCACGATGGCCGCCCTGTGCAACCCGGAGGCGTAGGGGGCGTTTCGTGCAGAGGATCGTCTAGGAGCGGCACAGCGGAGACGGTGATGGTGCGGTCGTGCGCGATGCGCTAATGGAAGAGGTTCGAATGCTGTTTCTCTTAACGGGCGAGGTGCAGATTGGGAAGACGCGCTGGCTGGAATCGCTGGTGACGGAGCTGGCCGATTGCGGGGTGTCCTGCGTCGGCGTGCTGGCGCCGGGTCAGTGGGTGCCTTCAGAAGGCGAGCATGCCGATGCGAACGGCTTCGAGAAGCTGGGCATCGACAACGTGCTTCTGCCCAGCGGCGAGCGCATCCCTTTCGCCCGTCGGGGTGACTTGGCCCGAGCCGACGGCACCTTCGATGAAGAGAGCCAAGCGGCGAAGGCGGAGTTGGCCTGGCACATCGATGATGCTGCTATCGACCGCGTGAACGCCCACTTTGATGAGCTTGCCGTGCGCGCCAGCGTGGCGGTGCCCACCGATGCCAAGTCGCATTCCGGGCGGAGTGCCGAAGGCGCGGAGTCGAAGGATCCCTCCCGCGCCCCCGGCCTCCTCATCGTAGACGAGCTGGGCCGTTTGGAAATCTGGCGCGGCGGCGGCCTCACCTCGGCCATGGCCCTCCTCGCCCAAGGCCCGACGGCCGCCTTTCCCCATGCGTTGGCCGTCGTGCGCGACTACCTCCTCGACGATGCCGAGATCTTCCTCGCCGAAGCATGGCCCGACCACTGCCGCATTTCTCCCGATGATACAGGTCGAGCCGTTATCCTGTCCGCCTGTGAGTTTGGGGCGTAAGGGATAGCGGCTCGACAAAACGGGTTTTGGTCGAGATGGCTACTGGGCAGCCAGATTCTGAGCAATCATTCGTGCGAAAGTTACTGTCCTGCCGCAAGCGTTGCCGGTCGACAGGTTCGGATAAGTCATGGAATAGTATCCTCCGGAATCGTTGCCTGTGACATACAGGCCTTCAATGGCGCTTCCATCTTCGCGCAGTGCTTGACCTTGGGTGTTTATCACGATGCCGTCCATGGTGCATAGCAAAGCGCCTGTGGTACGTACGCCGAAGAAGGGAGGTTTGCGTACAGGGGAAAGCCGGAATGGTTCCTTGCCGAAGTCGTCATCGCGCTGGTTGTCGTAATTCTGGTTGTTTCGTTCCACCGTTTCCGCGAGGGCTTCTGCAGGAAGACCAAGCTTTTCGGCGAGCTCCTCGATGGTGTCGGCTTGCTGAATGTGTCCGGCTTTAAGTGCCTCCTCGTTCATGGCCGTCACCACTTCGATAGGCAGGTTCGGAGCCGCTCCATTATCAAAGGGGAACATGCGCGAGCAGCCATGCATGTCGAACTGCTGGGCGTAGGTCTGCCAGTCTGCATCCCAGAGGCACACGTGGATGTTTCCTGGTTGCGATGCATCGGCGTGCAGGATGAAGTCATAGGTGCCGGACTCGTTGCAGAAGCGCTCGCCATTGAGATTGACTTTCAACCAGGGTTGGCTTCCCATCCAGAATACCATGGCAGTACCACAGTCGGCGCCTCCCAGGGAGTCGGCGGGAACGCTTGCTCGGTCGAAAAGCATGCTAGAATGTGTTTCGTCCATTTTTGCCCCAACGCGAAGGCACGCCTTTATGCCGTCTCCCTCACAGCCTGGCTGCGCTGAGTTGTAAGCGTAAATGCTGGTCGTGTGAGGCTGGAGCTGCTTAAGAAGGTCGAGATTCGCGGCGTAACCGCCTGTGCATACAAGAACGCCCTTGCTTGCGTTGACACGAATGTAGCCGTCAGCGCCCTGCCCTATAGCACCGGTCACGCGATCGTTTTCGACGGTGAGGCTCACCATGGGCGTTTGGTAGCGGAACGTTACATGGCCCGTCTTCTCTGCGTAGTCAGTCAGCACAGTGAACCCGTCGAGCGATCCATCGACTGGCCAGGCGGGAGAATGCCCTGTAGCCCAATGTCGGTAGTTGACTTCATGCTTTTCCTCGGCAGCCTCATGCCAAAGCGCGATACCGTAAGAGGAGAGAACGTTTTCGTACCAGTCGATGGTCTCGCCCGATCGCTCAAGCCAGACCTTGTGTAACGCGAGATTGCATTGGCCCGCAGCGTAATGATCCATATCTCGCAAATAAGCAATTGCGTCGATTTCATAGCCGCTCTCCTGCTGCAAGCGAGAGTTGACGCCTGCAAGATCGTCACGCACGACGCCACCGTTGAACTTCTCCATGACGAAGGTTTCCATGCCGGCATCTCCAGCAGCGCAGGCCGCAAAAAGACCGCCCGTGCCAGCGCCGATCACCAAAAACTCCGTGTCAATGGTTTCGACAATCTCATCATCGGAGATGTTCGGGGCATCTCCGATCCAGTCCGAGGAATCTTGCGATCCCGCCTCAGGCGAAGTGTTTGCTAGGGGATCCGCAGTCTGCGGGGCGCATCCTGCAAGGCCGAACAAGGCGCCGGCTCCCGCGAAGGCGCTACCTGCCAAAAACCCTCTGCGGCTTACAAGTCCATTATTGTCCATTTCAGTTCCTTCCTTTTCTCCATGAAAGTGTGGGATTGCGCGGCAAAAGCCTTTGGAGCTCAAGTCCGCACTGAGCTTGTTGCTGTTTAAAAAACGGTCGGGCGGTTTTACCCGCCCGACCAGGGAGGGGAGGGCTTGATCTATCGTAACGCGTGTTCTTAGACGTTGTAGATTGATTGCGCCACCGCATAGCCTGCGCCGAGCGATCCGACACCGCGGCCGCCGCAAGCTGCTTCGCCCACAACGTAGAGTCCCGGTACAACATTTCCGGCCGCATCGAGCGCGCGGTGAGATGAGTCGGTCGAGATGCCGTCCATCGTGATATGCATCGCCCAGGTGCGGGGTGATGCATAGAATGGAGGATTATCCAGGGGGGCATTGGGCCCGAAGCTGGATCGGCCGAATTCTGGGTCGTTGAAAGTACGAGTCATCTCGTTGTAATCGTCGACAGTTTTCAGGAATGTCGCCTCGTCGACGCCCATGAGGCCCGCCAGTTCTTCAAGTGTGTCGGCGCGGTAGAGGATGCCCCGCTCAATGGCGTACTCGACGTCCATGCCTGTGTGGGTCTTGCCGTCCGTGATCATGGAGCTGTCGTGGTCGACCACCTGGAAACCCACACCCCCATCCTGCTCCATCAGGGCGATCGTCATGTCAGTTCGACTGCCGCCCTCGTCGCAGAAGCGTTTGCCGGCCTTGTTCACGTAGATGCTCTCATTGGTGGTTCCGACGGTTGTTTCGGTGGCGTAGAGCACGGTGTCCACGAAGGGGAAGACCATCTGGTTAAAGGGCAATTCGGCGAAGGCGGCGCCTGCTTCTGTGGCCATGCGGATGCCGTCTCCAGTGTGTCCGTAGTTGTTGTCGCAGTGGAAGGTGTCGAGATCTTTCCAGTTCCACATCTTGTCGTGCTCTTTCAGCATATCCTGGTTGTCGGCATAGCCTCCAGAGGCGATAACGACACCGTCTTTAGCGCGCACGGTGTACGTGCTGCCGTTTGCGCTGCTGCCAATGACGCCAGTCACGCGACCGCTTTCAGTGATGAGCTCGGTTGCCGGCGTGGCGAACAGGATGCGAAGATCGAGTCCTTCCATCTCTCGTTCGAACACGTTGAAATAGCCTTCTCCATTCACGTCTTCTGAGGAACCCGAGAAATGCGCCCAAGAATAACCGGGAATTGCGACGAGTGGCATCCAGGGAAACTGCATGGTGTCGAGCCATGCCGTGCCCCCCTCCACATCCGTTGCATAAGTGTGTTGGAAGTCGTAGGTGTTGCCCTCAAGCATGCAGAGTTGCAGCGCAAGGAATTCGGGCGAGCTAAAGAGTTTGGTGTTCCCGTTTGCGTAGTAGTCGTCCCATTGTTGCTGCACCTCATCTACCAGAGAGGCGTCAAGCCCGGCGTCTCGATTGAACTGAAGAACTTCTTGGAAGATCTTCAGGTAGCCGTCGTTCACTTCGACGCGTAATTCTTCGGGTGCGTTGGCATACTCGATGAAACCGCCACTCACGAGGGCGTTGCCGCCCATGCTCGAGGACTTCTCGAACACGACGACCTTCGCTCCCTGCTGAGCAGCTGCTAGTGCAGATGCCATTCCAGAAATGCCGGCGCCTATGACGGCGAGGTCGCATTCGATCTCCTCGTCGGTTGGCTGCTCTTTGGGAACCTCCGCACGCTTCAAAGCGCTCACGTCGCCATCGGCTTGACGCGCGCAGTCTTCTACGGCCGAGAGCAGCGCGAGGGATGAAAGCGTCGCTCCTGTCACCGCGTCGACGGCGAGTGATTGTGATGCTACGATGATCTCAGGGATCTTCTCAAACGCCGGTGCGGCGATGCGTTCGGTTTCTCCGTGATCGACGACGCGGACGCTGTCGATGGCAGTGTCGGAGAAGACGACCTCGACGGTGATATCGCTCTTCTTGCCGAGTGCCGTGGCCTGGTAGGTTCCTGCGACAAATTGAGTTGTCGTGCCGCCCGTCTCTGCGACGGGGTGTGACGAAGCGCATCCCGTCGCGCCTAAGGCCAGAGCTGCCGCTGCGACCGAGCTTGCTTGCACAAACCGTCTGCGATCGATGACGTGGTTCTTTCCGTGTCCCATGTTCCCTCCTATGTTCGAATCTTGTCGGCGAGACGCCCTCGCCCCTGCTGTCGTTCATTATGGGATCGGTTCGCCCGAGGGTCTTTTGCAAGTTGTTGCGTGATTTGTGCACAAACCGTACAATTCGCTACAACGACAAAGGGGATCAGGGGGTTGTGGTGCTCAACATGGAATATGTGCCCGAGTTGCTCGTGCTGGCGGAAACACTCAGCTACACGGAGACGGCGCGAAGGCTGCACATGTCTCATTCGGCTGTGAGCCGTCACGTTGACGCTGTGGAGCGGGCGCTGGGGGCTCGGCTATTTAATCGTACGACTCGCAAAGTGGAGCTGACCGATGCGGGACGAGCGGTTATTGCCGACTTCTCTGCCATGCAGGCCCATTACACTCATGTGCTTGATGAGCTTGGTCGACTCGCGGAGGATGTGCCAGTCATACGACTGAGCTGTCCGGATTTTTGGATACCGTGTTATCTTGAGCCGTTGTTGGCGTTTCTCTCCCTCGAGCAATCTGCTCTTCGTGTCAAGTTGGAATCGAATCCTCCTGTTGTGGGTTTGAGCGCGGTGGAGGAGGGCTGGTGCGATCTTGCCTTTGGTATCGGGCTTCCCGCGGAACTGAAGCCCCCGATGAACATGAGGTTGTTTCTTCGTGAGAGAATTGTGGCAACGATTCATGAAGACAATGCGTTGGCGGGATGCGAGACGCTAGCGTTGGAGCAGCTTGCTGGTGAGCCTTTGGTGGTTCTCGACGATCGGGCCGAAGGATTCAGCCGCATGAACGAAGAGATATTGAGATTTTTTACGCAGCGCGGTTGTGCTCCCTGCGACATACGACGTACTGAGCAGATTGAGACGCTCGGGCTTAAGCTGAGCGAATGCAAAGGATATGCCCTTACGCCTGCGTCGCTGCAGTTTCCTCATAGGGATTACCTGCGGGCGATCCCCCTTGAGGAAGAGGACATCTCTTTCCCACTGTGCTTCTTTTTTCGCACAGATCGCTTGAGCCCTGCGCTGACCAGATTTTTCGAATATGCCGAGCAATTTGTCTTGTTGTCGGGGGAGCGCGCCGGAGACCTTGCTACTGCTCCGTCATCAGCAAATCGAGCAATTCTTGACGGGTATTGATGCCGAGCTTCTCGTAGATGTGGCGGGTGTGGGCCTTCGCGGTGCCCTCGGCGATGATGAGTTCGTGGGCCACGCCGGAAAGCGACTTGCCCTGAGCAAAGCAGCTCCATCACCTCCCGTTCGCGTGGCGTGAGGCGGCGCGCTTCGGCCACGGTGGCGCAGCGACGCGCCAGACGCGTGCGCTCGTTCTCCTCGGGTGGTCGCTTGCCCATGAAGGCGATGCCCCAGCGCTCGCCGATCTCGCGTTCGTTAAGCACGAGAGTTGCCACCGCCACAATGGCCGCAATGGCGACTACGGCACCGATGGCCGGTCCCGTGCCTCCGAACAGGCCGGATCCATCGAAGAGGAGCGCCCCCTCGCGGCCGACCCAACTCACGAGAATCAGCGACTCCTCGATGCCGAACAGCAGAAGCGCACTCACGCCGAAGCGCTTGGAGATGTCGCAGAGGAACAGAAACACGATGGCGTTGAAGAGCATCACGCCCAGGGCTGTGCAGAAACTGCCGGCCAAATTGCCGCCAAGGCCGAATAGCGGCACGATGAGGAGCCCGCAGCAAAGGAGGATGACCGGCGCCCGGTACAAGGCGGACAAGGGCGGTCGGTTAGAGAACCACCACACCCACGCGAACAGCACAAGACCGCCGACCAAGGTGGTCGCGGTGGAATGGGAGCCGACCAGCAGGGGGTAGGCGCTGCGAATATGGGCGGAGCTGTAGCTGGCCACCAGCTCGAAGAGGGCGAGGATAAGGAAGAACTTCCAGGGAATGAGCCGACGGTTGGCGGCGATGGGCCGATCTTCTGCCGGGACGTAGAGTCGGTAGGAGCGATGGGCCAAGGCCGCCGAAAGCGCTGGCAGCACGAGCAGCGCCCCGTAAAGGTACTCATCGCTGAAGCCCTGAAGCGCAAAGGTGAGCACGACTCCACCGATGATGGCGAGCGCGTAGTACAGCGCCACGCGGGTAGGACTGAGGCAGCTGTAGATTTCGCACCACAGCAGAATGAGAAGCGCCGAGCCGATGCCGCCGGCCAGGGTTGCTGGCGCAACAAGGGCGTCGGTGGTTGCGGGCAGTGCCAGAGCCGCCACGTTCGCGGCCACGGAGAACCCAAGCAGAAGAGCGATGGTCCCATAGACCCAGCGTCGCCCGGCCAAAGGCGCGATGCGGCTGGAGAGCAGGGCGATGACGATAGCGCTGCCGGCGAGCACCACATCGTAGGCGAACTGGCCGGCGGTGCCGCTGACGGGCATGGGCACCGAGGGATTCGCATAGGTGAGCGACACCCAGGCGCGCCACAGGGCAAAGCCGAGGAAGGCTTGGGGCATATCGAGCAAACGCATGAGTGAGTGCTTTGGTGCAGCTTCATTGTGGGCCATGGCGTTACCCCCTCTTGTCCGCCTTTGGCTGCAAGGGTCGTGCTTTCGCGGTGTCAACAGCGACCATTATAACGTGACGGGTTCTCTGCGGGGGCGAATGGCCGTGGCCGCAGCTGGTGCTCTCGTTGTGAGAAGAGTGCGGGGCACGTCGGCAACCGCTCAGAAACATGGAACGCTAGTGCCGATAAGATTGACGGTAGGGCTGGCGCTTCCCCAGGAAAACAGGGTGTTTATGCCACCTGTTTACAAAGATAAACAGCGAAAGTGCTGCGCGGTAGATGTGCGGTGGAGCTCGAGCAGGCATAGCGAGAGCCAGCAAAGCCGTTCGGCGCCGCGAAGTCGCAAGGAACGCTCGGGGCCGGCGGAAGGGAAAAGAGAACACATAGGAGGGTTCCCATGAACAAGATCGCCAACATGCATGTCGCCAGTTCCACCGCCGGCTCGCTCAGCCGGCGTAGTCTGTTCAAGCTCGGCGGGCTCGCTACAGCCGTCGCTGCCGGAGCTTCGCTGGCCGGGTGCGCGCCTCAGCCGAAGAGCGCGTCTATGGCCGATACCGGCTCGGGCGCGACGCGCGCTGCCGACGGTACGCCCAGCTTCCTCATCGCGCCTGAACCCATTACGGAGTTCGATGAGACGCGCGACTTTGAGGTCGTCGTCGTGGGCGCCGGCGTCTCGGGCATGGCTGCCGCCATGTCGGCCGCTGAAGCTGGTGCCAAGATTGCCTGTGTGCAGCGCGAGGCCACGCCTTCCTCCCAGGGCAACATGGCCGCTGGCGTCGATTTGAACCAGACGAGCGAAGCAGGCAAGCAAGCCCTTATCAGCTATCTCATCAAGTTGGCCGACCACCGCAGCAACCGCGCTCTTCTGGAAGCCTGGGCCGACAACTCCTTCGAGGCGCTGTCCTGGTTCCGCGAGGCCGCGTCCGCCGGCGGCATCGAGGTGAATCCCGATGAGCCCCAGGCCGACCGCGTGCTGCACATCAGCGGCTACGACGTGTACCTGCACGCCAACACCTACTTCCGCATCGGCCACGACGAGGTGGTGAAAGCCATCGCCCCCATTGCCGAAAGCGCGGGGGTGGAGTTCTTCTTCAGCTGCCCGGCCCAGCAGCTCGTTACCGACGAGTCCGGCCGCGTGACCGGCGTGGTGTGCGAGGAGGACGGCAAGAATGTGCTGTTCAACGCTAGCAAGGGCGTCATTCTGGCTACGGGCGACTACCAGTGCGACCCGGAGATGGTGGCTTACTACTGCCCCGACATCAAGGAGTTCCCGCCCTGCCAGATGAACCGCACCGGCGACGGCCACAAGATGGGCGTGTGGGCCGGCGGCGAGATTGAGCCGACGACGCACACCAAGATGATCCACGACGCCCGCGTGGGCCGCGTAGACACGCCGCACTTGCTGGTGAATGCCAAGGGCGAGCGCTTCATGTGCGAGGGCCCCATGCAGGGCTACCTGAACAACTACGTGCGCGAGTACATCCACGAGGCCGGCGGCGATGCCAAGGCGGGCAACCTGTATACCATCGTGGATGCGAAGTGGCAGGACCAGATTGCGGAGTGGAAGGCCATCGACCCGGAGATCGACGCCTCGAACTGCAAGTGGTTCTACGAGGGCAACACCATCGAGGAGGCCTGCGCCGCCATGGCCGCCGATACGGAATCGGGCGCCTACGAGTTGGACGCCGCCGCGGTTCAGGCGACGGTGGATCGCTACAACGAGCTTTGCGCCAAGGGCTCCGATGACGACTTCGGCAAGAACCCCACGTTCATGCGCGCCATCGACACCCCGCCGTTCATCGTGGTGCCCCACGAGTTCGGCATGGGACTTTCGGCCATCATCGGCGGCCTGCTCATTAACGCTGACAACCAGGTGCTGAAGGCCGACGAGCACACGCCCATCGACGGCCTGTTCGCCGTAGGCAACGTGTCCGGCTGCTTCTACGGCGGCGTCGACTACCCCATGGACGTGCTGGGGCTCTCCATCGGCCGCGCCATCACCGGCGGCTACCTCGCCGGCAAGCACGTAGCGAGCCTGTAGCGACGTTTCCATACCCACACCCTCCCCTCGAGAGCCCGCCGACACGCGGGCTCTCGTTTCTCTTACAACAATGAAAGTCGATTCGTAAGGCGTGGGGGGCGGAGAAGGGGCTATACTGGCAGCATGACATTTCGAAACAGGAGGTATCTCCCATGACTGACCAGCAGAATCCCTTCAGCACCATGCCCGAGCCGCCCGCTGCGCCCGATCCGGCCCAGGCTTTCGACAACGCGCAGGGCCAGGGGCAGGCCGCGCAGTCCTACGACACCGACCAAACCGCTCAGCAGGCTTACGACCCCTACCAGGCGCAGCAACCCTACGGCGCCGGCCAGGGCTATGACCCCTATCAGGCCCAGCAAACCTACCAGCAGCCCTATCAGGCCACCTACGAGCAGCCGCAGCCGGCCTACCAGCAGGTGTACGCCCAGCCCGTGGCCCCGGCGGCCCCTGCAGCTCTTTACCCGATGACCGACACCGACCGCAATCTGCGCCTTGTGGCGTTCATCTTCTGCATCCTGTCGCTGGTGGGCTCGTGTTGGCTCATCATCCCGCTGGCGTGGATGATTCCCATGTCGGTCATCTCCTGGGGCATCTACAAGGGCACCAAGGCCAACACCGTCGCCTTCGACGTATGCACCCTCATCTTCTGCTCGCTCGTGGCCGGCATCTTGCTGCTGTGCTCGAACAAGGATCGGTAAGGCGCTCTCTGCAGAGCTTGTCAGTTCGCAAGCTGGTGAGTCTGGGTGCCCTGGCATTTTGTGCGCACAGCTTCATAGCCCACGATTTCGCGCGTACGCAGCTTCGCGGCCTGCAAACTGCGTAGTCTTGTGATTTTGAAAACGCGTCGTCGCCAAACACGTGGCCGCTCAAAGGCGCGCCGGGCTAGCAGCCCCGGTGCGCCTTATTTTGTTCCACGTCTCTTTCGTTTCCACGGTCTCCGCCGTTTCCGTGACAAAACAAGGCCTTCTCGTGCACAAAAATCGACTTATATAGACATTCGGGGATGCGGAAAGGGAGAAAGAACGCTATATAAGCCTCAAAATGTGCTCCCCGCTGTTTCAAAAGTCTATATAAGTCGATTTTCGTGCACGAAGCTCCCTCATTTTGTCACCGTTGGAGCTGGGTCGGCAGCGCGCTGGGCAGGTTTCTCCAACGAGTATGGAAAGATTTTCCGAGTACTTCATCTACCTATGGATTTGGCCGCACGGCCGATGCAGGTTTGGAAGCGCTCGCTGCGCTACGCGGCCTTCGGGGGCTTGATGAACAGCGAAACGACCAGGGCCGCGATGGCCACGCCGAAGAAGACCCAGAAGGCGCCGAGGTAGCTGCCCGATCCCATTTGCGAGAGGGCGAGAATCTGCGGGCCTACGATGGCGGCCGGGATCATCTGGCAGGTGGCGATGGCGTAGTTGATGCCGTAGTACTTCGGGCCGAAAAACGTGCCCACCATGGCCGACATCGAGCACATGTTCCCACCGTACATGAGGCCGAGCAGCATAAAGCCAGCTACGAGCAGCGGGAAGTTGCCGCCCATCATGGCGAAGGCGCAGCAGAGCATGCCCGCGGCGAAGGCCACGGCGATCCAAGTGAGGCACACGCGATAGCCGAACTTGTCCCAGATGAATCCGTTGATGAGGCGCCCGAGCCCGTTCATGGCCGACACGCTGCCCATGGCCGCGGTAGCCAGCATAAGCGCCTCGGCCTCGGACAGCACGGCGCTGGCGCCAGCGTCGGCCGCCCCCGCGCCAGCCGCCGCAGCGCCTGCGCCCATGAGCAATTCCATAGCCGCCGGCACTGCTTGGCTGATGAGCGCCAGACCGCCGCAGGTGACGAGCATCAGATACACCATGAACACCCAGAACGTGGGCGTACGCACCATTTGGGAGCCGGTCATGTCGACAGCTGCCACGGTGGCGTTCTGCCGCGCTTTCTCTAGAAGAGGGCGAACATACTCTGGCGTTGGCAGCTTCATGATGAAGGCGCCCGCCCCCACCAGCACGACGAAAACGGCCCCCAGCGCACCGAAGGTCATGCGCCATCCGAGCGCGCCCAGCATCGTAGTGACAACGGGGGACAGCAGCATGGTGCCGCCGCCGAAGCCCATGAGCATGGCACCGGAGGCCAGGCCCTGCTTGTCGGGAAACCATTTCAGCGTGACGGACATGACCACATCGGTGCCAAGGCCCACGCCGGCTCCCACCAACACGCCGTAGGTGGCGTAAATGAAGGGCAGCGATTCCGTGAAGGCCGAAGCGATAAGTCCCAGTCCCAGGCAGGCGGCCGTGATGAGCATGACCGTGCGCGGGGACGTGCGCTCTTCCAGTGCGCCCGCCACGAGCATGCCGGCGCAGAAGGTGATGATGGAGAGCGTGAACACCACCGAGGTGGCCGAGCGATCCCAGCCGAATTCCGCCTCCAGCGGGTCGACGAACAGCGACCAGGCATAGATGAGCCCGAAGAACATGAGCAGGACGAAGGCGACGAAGAAGTACAGCAGACGGTGCGGCGTTGTTTGAGTCGCTGTGGTGTGCGTCTGCGATGTTGCATGGGACATGGCTCCCCCTTGGAATTGCGTGGGTCGGGATTCCAGTGCCAGCCACTGCTCAGTCTATCAACTGCACAAAAAAGAGCAAGAGGAAAATGGTGCAGCAACAGCTTAAAAAGCTAGCCGCAAAATCACGTCCTTTACGTAAAAAGGGTGATTTTGCGGTTATTACTATAATGAAAAACGATAAATTCAGGAAGAAGGTAGCCACAAATGAACGGTTGTCACGGCAAAACCGTTCTTTTGTGGCTTAAGGCCGAGGAAGGGGACGCGTATCCTCGCGGAGTTATCCCAGTGCGCACGCTCTTGCAAGGAGTTGCCCTGTGCGTTCGTTCTTGCAAGGAGCCAGTTGCGAAGCGGAGCTTACCCCTCGTACAGCGAGAAGTCATCCCTGTTGACGGCTTCGGGAAACACCCAGCTAGAACTTAGAAAATCAGCGGAAAACTAATCTATAACGGCGCAGCAACGAAAACCGCCCCCGTCACCAAAACGCCGAGCAAGAGCGCAGGATATATCACGAATCCGCGAGTTCGTGCGTTGAAGCTCGCTCGCGGGGCGGCTCGAAAAGAACGGCTCCGCACGCCCGACTGCCCCGGCGCACCTGGAAAGGAAGACGACAATGGTCACTCAAGAGCAGCAATCAATTATCGATCACGCTCAGCTGCAGAAGATCAACGGCTGGCAGCATATCAAGGTGAAGGGCACCCCCTACGAGTGCGGCTTCCAGGAGGGCTACCTTCTGGCCGACGAGTACCAAGACGCCCTGCGCGTGTACAAGTTCATGACCTTGGAAACCTTCGGCATGACCTACGAGTGGTTCGCCGAGCAGGCGCTGAAGTTGCACCGCGACAAGATTCCCACCCGCTGGCTCGAAGAGCTGCGCGGCATGGCCGAGGGCCTGATGGCGGCGGGCATTCCCACCACCACCGACGACATGATCGCCTGGAACGACTGGATGGAGATCACCGGCTACTGGTGGCCGCAAAACGCCGGCAAGGTCATGAGCCGCCCGCTCATGAAGACCCACCGCAAGGAGCACTGCTCCGCCATCGTGGCCACTGGCTCAGCCACGGTGGACGGCAAGCCCTACCTGGGCCACGAGAGCTTCGACGAGTTCTGGAGCGGCCAGTACTTCAACGTTTGCAAACGCGTGGAGCCCGATGACGGCTACGCCTTCATCATGCAAGCCTCGGCGCCGTGCATGCTGTCGTCCATGACCGACTTCTACGTGACCGCCGCGGGCCTGAACATCACCGAGACCACGCTGGCCGGCTTCGACCGCTACGACGATGCGGGCATGCCCGAGTGGGTGCGCATCCGCGACGCCGTGCAGTACGCGGCCACCATCGACGAGTTCGTCGAGCGCCTGAACAAAGGCAACAACGGCGGCTACGCCAACGCGTGGCTCATCGCCGACCACAACACCGGCGAGATCGCCCGTTTCGAGCAGGGCTTGGAATTCACGAGCCTCGAGCGCACCTTCGACGGCGCGTACTTCGGCTGCAACGCTGTGTTCGATCCGCGCATCCGCAACCTGGAGTGCAAGGACAACGGCTTCAACGACCCGCGCCAGCAGACCGGTGCCCGTCGCCAGCGCTGGATGGAACTCATCGATCAGTACTACGGCAAGATCGACCTGGAAGTCGTGAAGAAGATGCTCGCCGACACCTATGACGTGTACCTCGGCTACAACTGCCCGTCGAGCCGCGACATCTGTGCCCACTACGACGTGGATCCGCAGTACTACGCCGACGACCCCGATGCCGTGTGGAACATCCCGTTCTACCCGGCCGGCTCCTGCGACGCCAAGGCCGCTGGCCCCGACGACGTGAAGCACCTGAAGATGTGGGGCCGCTACGGCCGCGCCGACGGCGTGGAGTTCGTGGCGAAAGACTTCATGGGCCAGCACCCGCTGTGGAAGTGGATGGACGGCTACCTGGAAGATCGCCCGACTCAGCCCTGGACGCTCTTCGACTAAAGGGAATTCGAACCGGCGCTTTTCCACGGCGCCGCGTTCCTTCCATATAGATCAACGCTAACCAATCGAGGATAAGGAGCATAGATTATGGAAATCTCAAAGGAACAAATCGCGAAGATGGCCGAGTCTTACAAGAAGGCCGAAACCCAGCACGTGGCCCAGCGTGCGGTGACCAAGAACGGCATTCTGGAGTCGGCGGAAAGCGTGGAGGTGCTCAAGCGCATGAGCCCCAAGAGCTTCGCGTTTTCCATCGACGTGGACGATCAGGCCGTGGCCAACCAGAAAATGTCGGGCCGCTGCTGGATGTTCGCCTGCCTGAACGTGCTGCGCTTCCACATTGAGAAGGAGCTCGATCTGCCGAAGGGCACCTTCGAGCTGTCCCAGGCCTACCTGGCGTTCTTCAACAAGCTCGAGCGCGCTGCCTGGTTCCTCGAGCACGCGGTGGCCACGGCCGACAAGCCGCTGGATAACCGCGAGGTCGACTGGCTGTTCACGACGCCCATGGCCGACGGCGGCGACTGGGATATGGTGTGCGCCCTGGTGAAGAAGTACGGCGTGGTGCCGCACGAGGCCCAGGCCGAGACCCACTGCACCAACAACACCGCCGAGCTGAACACGGTGCTCTCGCACCTGCTGCGCCAGGACGCCCTGAAGCTGCGCACCATGGCCCAGGAGGACAAGGACACGAAGGCCGCCCAGGAGGAAATGCTCAACGAGGTGTACCGCGTGCTGGCCGTGTGCTTCGGTGAGCCGGTGCAGAAGTTCGACTTCACCTACAACGACGCCAAGGGCCACTACCATGCCGACCTCGGCATCACCCCGTTGGAGTTCCTGAAGAAGTACGTGCCCATCAACTTGGACGACTACATCGGCGTCATCAACGTGCCCGGCGACGACAAGCCCTACGGCCGCATGTACGCCATCCAGGATTCCGACCAGATTCCCGAGCGTCGCAACCTGTACCTGAACGTGCCGATGGAGGAGCTGAAGGGTTACGTCATCGACTCGCTGAAGGACGGCGAGCCTGTCTGGTTCGGCTCCGATGTGCTGCAGCACTGCGATCGCAATGCCGGCGTCATGGACTTCGATCTGTACGACCTCGAGGCTCTGTTCGGCGTGAAGTTCACCATGGACAAGGCCGAGCGCTTCGCCACCCACGAGAGCCTGCCGACCCACGCCATGACCATTGCCGGCGTCGATATCAAGGACGGCAAGCCCACGAAGTGGAAGATCGAGAACTCCTGGGGCACCGAGAACCACGGCATGAAGACCGGCAACAACGGCTACTTCGTCTGCAGCGACGAGTGGTTCGACAACTTCGTCTACGAGGTGGCCATCCGCAAGGATCGCCTGAGCCCCGAGATGCAGAAGGCGTTGGACTCCGATCCCATCGTGTGGCCGTTCTGGAACACCTTCAACCCGGTTTCCGCCTAGGCGGCAATCGGGCGCCGGCCGCAGGGGTTCCGCACGGGATGCCCCAAGGTCGGCCCTTGCGGGCGGCTTGTGCAAGTCGCCCGCGGCAACTATCCGCTGTCCGGCGGGGTGCCTTTTCCGGGAATGGCGTCCCGGGAAGGAAAGCCCGCCCCGCCGGGCCCTTTCGTGAGGGGTAACTATGAGCTCCCAAACTACAACTCATGCGGCCAAAGCGCCGGCGAAGGGCGCAGCGAAGGCCAGCAGTGGAACCTATATCAGCCTGATGGCTCTGGTCATGATGAACGTGACCATCATCGGCAGCGTCGCCAACGACGTCCAGCAGGCTTATTACGGGCTGTCCTCCGTCACGCTCTTCATCATCGGCGCTCTGGTGTTTTTCCTGCCCACCGGTTTGGTGGCGGCCGAGCTGGCTTCCGGCTGGGGTCAGCGCGGCGGCATCTTCCGCTGGGTCGGCGAGGCTATGGGCCCTGGGCTGGCATTTACGTGCCTGCTCATTCTGTGGTTCCAGACCTCCATCAACTTCGGTATGGGCGTTGCCTCGGCATCGGCCACCATCGGCTTCTACACGCCTGATTGGGACTGGGCCGTGCAGTTCATGAACCATCCGGAGAACCAGTTCTTCATCATTCTGGCGTGGTTGGCCTACTACTGGGGTCTGACCTTCCTGTCCACTAAGGGCGTGAAGGCCTTCGCCCGCTTGACCAAGTACGGCGTCATCATCGGCACGTTCATCCCGCTGGCGTTCATCGTCATTTTCACGGTGGTATGGCTCGCCCAGGGCAACGTGTCCAACGTGACCCCCACGCCCGAGGCGTTCAATCCCTTCGCTGACGGCTTCAGCCTCACCAACCTGGCCTTGGCCGCCGGTGTGTTCTTCAGCTTCGCGGGCATCGATATGAACGCTGCCCATATCAAGCAGCTGAAGAAGCCGCAGAAGGAATTCCCGCTGTCCATCTTCATCGCCATGATCCTGACGCTGATCATCTTCATCGCTGGTACCGTGTGCATCGCCATCGTCACGCCGAAATCCGACATGAACTTGGTCTACGGCCTGTACCAGACCTATAAGATCCTCGGCGCCACGTTCAACTGCCCGTGGATTTACGTGGCCTTCGTGTGGGTCGGCCTCGGCGCTTCCATGGCGTCGCTCGTCACCAACATGGCAGGTCCCTCGTTCATGCTCGGCCAGGCCGGCCGCTCCGGCTTTTTGCCGAAGGTGCTGCAGAACTCCAATAAGCACGGCATGCCGAGCCGCCTTATGTACCTGCAGATGACGTTCATGACCCTCATTGCCTTCCTTTGCTTCCTCATTCCGAACATCGAGGGCTTCGTCGTGCTCATCACCCAGGCCATCACCATCCTCTACATGATGTACTACGTGTTGATGTTCGTCTCGTTCTTGAAGCTGCGTCACGACCAGCCGAACCGTCCGCGTCTGTTCAAGGTGCCCGGCGGCAACGTGGGCGCGTGGCTTGTGGCCGGCCTTGGTCTTCTGGCCTGCCTGTTCGGCATCGTGCTGGCCATTATCCCGCCGGCCCAGGTAGCCGAGGAAGTGGGCAGTCCGGTGACCTACGTGGTGGTTATCGTGGCCATCATCGTTGTCACCTTCGCCATCTGCTTCGGCGTGTACCAGGCCTCCAAGCGCCATCATTGGGCCGACCCGAACAATGTGTTCGCGCCGTTCACCTGGCAGATCGAGGGTTTGAAGAAGCCCCAGAAGGTTCTGTCCAACGTGCCGTCCGAGCTGATGAGCGAGGGCCAGAACCCCATGGGCATGCCCATCAAGAAGCTGTGGAACCCCAGCGAGCAGATCGTGCTTCCCGACGAGTACGTGCCGGGCAAGCATCATCCGTCCTCTCCGGCTATTGAGGCCGGCGACGATCCTGCGGCCATGAACCACCCGGTGAAGACCAGCGGTACGTCCATCGGCGCGCTGGGTGCCATTCCCTTAAGCCAGCCGGCGATGATTTCGGAGAAAGCCGGTATTGGCACGTCGGCCACGGTGGGCCTGAAGAAGACGGCCCCGGTGGAAGGCACCGAGCCCGTGCGGCTTGATGCGAAAGTGCCGGCGGCGCCTGCTGACGAAGTGGCTGCCGAACCGGTGCCGCGCGACCCGGCGGCCGACGCCAAGCGAGCGGCTGCGGCTGAGGTGGCAGCCTTGGCGGCCGAGAAGTCCTCGCAGGCCAAAGCCCATGCCGAGGCGGTGGCTGCCGAGGCGCTCGAGCAGCAGGTGGAAGCCGACAGCGACTTGGCGTCCGCTCGCCGCGAGGTGAAGGAGGCCAAGGCTGCGGCCGACCAGGCGCGCAAGGCTGCGCGCGGGGCTGGTGCCGAGACGGCTGCTGCGCCGGAGAAGGCTGCCGGCACCGCCTCCGATGCGGGCGCGACCAAGGGCGGCGATGCTGCCGACGGCGCTGCCGGTGCGGCAGGCGCCGACGACGCCGGTGCTGCCAAGGGGTCTTCTAAGTAAGTGTTTCGGAAGGGGGCCGCGCCGCAGGATGTGCGGGCGGCGCGGCCCCCTCGAGGGTAAAAAGAGGTGTTCTCAATGAGTGCAAACGGAAAGACAAAAACGGGCGCGCCGCCGAAGGCACCCGTAGCCGTAGCCGCGGCTGCATCCGGTGCGGCGACGGGCGCCCCCGATGACGCCACGGTCGCCCGCCTCTCCATGCCGGAAAACAACGGAGCGAAGGTGACCAAGCCGACCGTGGCCACCCAGCAGAAGTCCGGCGACGACTTCAAAGCCACCCTTACCGTGAAGGACATGGTGGTATGGGGCCTCATCACCATGGTGCCCATCTCGCCCATGGCCGTTTACGGCGGCGTGTTCGCCGACTCCGGCGGCATGCCCACGCTCGCGTTCCTCATCGGGTTCGTGGCCGTGCTGTTCTCGGTGTTCTCCTTTGGCATCATGATTCAGCATTTCCCGTCTTCGGGATCAATCTTCACCTATGTGAGCCACGTGTTCGGCAAGCTGCCCGGCTTCATCGCCGGCTGGCTGATGCTGTTGCAGTACTTGGTGAGCCCGGCCATGGTGTACCTCATCGCGGCTATCGCCATTCACAGCATGCTGCCGGATGTGCCGATTCTGGCTCTGTGCTTTGGGTTCCTCATTATTGTGGCCATCGTGTCGCTTATCGGCATGAAGACCGCCATGGTGGTGAACAAAGTGGCACTGGTGGCTCAGCTGGCGATTCTCGCGCTGTTCGTCGTATGCGGCGTGGTCTTCGTCGTGCAGCATCCCGAGAGCGCGAATTTCTCGCCGACCAACCTGTTCAACCCCGCCAAGTTCGAGTTCGGCGGCACCATGTCCGCTGTGTCGCTGGCTGTGATGTCCTACGTGGGCTTCGGCGCCATCGCCACGCTGACCCAAGAGGCGAAGGACCCCAAGCACGGGCCGTCGCGCGCCATGATGGTGATGGCCATTCTGCTGTGCGTGCTGTACGCGCTGCAGTGCTTCATCGCCACGTGCATCGATCCGTCGGGCGCGGCCTTTGCCGGCAACACTGACAACGCGTTCTACGCCGTGGCCAAGATGGCCGCCGGTCCCTGGCTCATGATCGTGTGCGCCGTGGGCGTGGCGCTGGCCCAGGGCGTGTTCACCGCTATCGCGCAGCAGAACTCCATCGCCTTCGTCATGTTCACCATGGCCAATGGCGGCTGCCTGCCGAAGTTCATGGCCAAGATGAACAAGCGCACGAACTCGCCGTTGAACGCCGTCATCTTCATCATCGCCCTGTCCGTGGTGCTGACGCTGCTCTTCCATTTCAGCGGCATCGACATGAACACCGTGGTGAAGATCTCGAACTTCGGCGCGCTGTCCACCTACGTGATGCTGAACGTGTCGGTCATCGTGTTCTGCTGGTTCCAGCTGAAGCAGCGTTCGGGCGCAAAGGCCGTGTTCATGCACCTGGTGTTCCCGGCGCTCGGTGCGCTGGTGTGCTTCGCGATTCTGATGTCTGTGGGCACGGTGGCTCTGGTGACGGGCGTGGTGTTCATCCTCATCGGCATCGCCTACTACCTGGTGCTGACCCGCGTGCTGCATCGTCAGATTAACCTCGGGTAACGCCCGGTTGGCTGACAGCACCGTTGGTTGACGACCTGAACGATCTAAACGGGCCCTGACCTTGTGCGTCTGGGCCCGTCTTGTGCTTTGGGTATGGTGCCCCGCAGCATACAGCGGTACTCCGATGCGGGCGCGCAGGTGCCCGTGACAGGGTGCTGCGCAGATGTGCGCAGGTGGTTTTGCTCTCCATGGCGTATTTTGGCGTTTTTGGTGCACATGCTCGGGGATAATCATTTCCTTGCCGAGAAAAGTAGCGCAAATTTTTCGCTTTCGGTGCAGATAAACGAGTTCTGAGGGCAGATGCTGGCCTTCTCCTCGCTTGCTATGCACCGATTTCGAAATTAGCGGCCAAAACTCAAAGGAAAGACCCGTGGAAGTCCGTGACAGGCGTTTGTGCTCATGGTACACTGCAATGCTTACGAGCCAGTGCGAATCCTGTTTCCAACAGTCCGTGCTCAGAGGCTGTGTCCGGGTCTCTGCATACCAGATTCGCAAGATCCTCTCACGACGGGCCCGAGAGGAGTGCGTCATGGTTCGGCCATCTTCCCCCGTCGCTTCCCGGCGGATCGTTTGCTTTAGCCACAAGACAGCGCTGGAAATACTGACGGCATTGCCCCCGTCCCAAAAGCCCCAGCCCATGCGTAGCCGAAAGTTCCCCGACCAAGCACCGTCCTTAAAGGATGCGCAGTTGGCAAGCGATCGCATTTTGGAGCAGTGCCCCGCGCTCTCCCTTTCTCGGCCCCTCCATGTTACAAGCGCTTCTACGTCTCACAACCACCGCACCGATGTTGTCGAATTTCATCGCAGCGGGAAGCCGTTTGGCGGCACGGGCTTGCTTTCGCTGGGTGAAGGGACAAGGGTGACCAGCGTACCGTTCACCTTTGTGCAAATGGCAACGTCGCTTTCGTTGATCGAACTGCTTGAGTTGGGTTATGAGCTTTGCGGCACCTATCGCAGAGGAAAAGCGGGTGAGCCTACGCGATACCATGCCGACCCTTTGATGACTACGCGACAGCTTGCCCAGTTCTTGCGCATGAATCCCGGCATGCATGGAGCAAAGCGTGCTCAGCGCGCATTGTCGTACATTGCCAAAGGGGCGGAGTCGCCGCGTGAGGCGAAATGTGCGTTGTTGTTCGGGCTGCCAGTGGCGTTGGGCGGATACGGTCTGGGCATTCCCCTTATGGGCTATGAGGTTGAATGCACGGGTGAGGCTTATGCTATCGCCGAAACACGAATGCTGCGATGCGACCTGTTCTGGCCATCAGCTCGTTTGGCCATGGAGTACCAAAGCAGGGCTTTTCACGAGGGGGAATTGCACCGTGCTCGAGACTCGCGCCGCGTGAATGCGTTGCGAGCCATGGGCATCGACGTGGTGCTAGTCACCGACAACGAGCTTGAGAGTTTGTTTGCTTGCGACACGATAGCGCAGTCGATGCTGCGGGTTTTGGGCAAGCGCAACCGCACATGTGTAAGAAATGCTCGTGATCGAAAACTGAAGCTACGTCGGCAGCTTGGCCTGCCGCTTGAGCCTCGACGCACCTTTGAAGCGGTAGGGAGTCCCTCTCATTTTGGCGAGGAATAACGTTTTTGGTGCAAAACCGCATAGTGCGAGAGGCTATTCCGGCGAAGTTTGGCGAAAAACTGCAGAATTGGTGCAGCCGGGGGAGGCAGAAGCAAGGCGAATGAGCGCTTGTCGGGAGTCGTGGTGCACCTGCTGAAAGCCGAGGCACCAAAAACGCAATAATGTTCCACCGGAGTTCGATGGAAACTACGCTAGATAGCAAGACCGGCTGGAGTGGGATGATTTTGGTTCGGTTCGCTCACGGCGCTTGGGACGGTGCGTCCGCAGCGACCGCAGTCCGCAATGCTCGCAACGCCTGAAGTGCCCGCGGCCTGGGGCTCGCAATGCTCGCAACGCCTGAAGTGCCCGCTGCCTGCAGCTTGCAGCCCTGCAGCCCTGCAGCTTGCAGCCCTACAGCCCTGCCTTTCCGTGGCGCCTGAAACGATATGCATGTCGCGCCTTGATAGCTCCGCTGCCGCAGTTGTGCGTCTACAGCACTTCGTGCAGGGCCGCTTTCAGGGCTGCGAGATCGTCGGGGGTGGTGGACCAGCTGGTGACGAGGCGGATGACGGTGCGGCCGTCCCCGAGCTTTTCCCAGGTGCTGAAGCGGACGCGCTCGGCCAGTGCCTCGACTTGGGCGTTGTCCAGAACGACGAACTGCTGGTTGGTGGGGCTTTCGCGGAAGAAGGTGCAGCCGGCCTCGCGCAGGATGCGGCGCAGCTCGTCGGCCATGGCGATGGCGTGGCGACCCAACTCGTCATACAGCCTGTCGGTGAACAGCGTGTCGAACTGCACGCCGAGCAGACGCCCCTTGGCCAGCAAGGCACCGTGCTGCTTGGCGTGGGTGAGGAAGTGGCGGGGCATGCCGCCGCGCGGGAACACGACCGCCTCGCCGCAGAGCGCCCCGCATTTGGTGCCGCCGATGTAGAAGGCGTCGGTGAGGCGCGCGATGTCGGCCAGGGAGACGTCGGTGTCGGGAGCGGCCAGGCCATAGGCGAGGCGCGCACCGTCCAAGTACAGCGGGATGTCGTAGCGGCGGCAGAGGGCCGACAGCTCCTCCAGCTCGGCCAGAGAGTACAGCGTGCCCAGCTCGGAGGGGTGCGCGATGAACACCATGCCGGGGAACACCATGTGGGTGAAACTGGCGTCGGCGTAGAAGGCTTGCAGGTAGGCTTCCACGTCGGCGGCGCGCAGCTTGCCGTCGCATTCGGGCACGGTGAGCACCTTGTGCCCAGTGGCTTCAATGGCACCGGCTTCATGAACGGCGATGTGCCCCGTATCGGCAGCGATGACACCCTCGTGCCCGGCCAGCAGAGCCGAAATGACCACGGCGTTAGTCTGGGTGCCGCCCGTGAGGAAGAACACGTCGGCGGTCTCGTCATCGCAAGCCGCGCGGATGCGGGCCGCCACACTTTCGCAAAAGCGGTCGCTGCCATAGCCCGGCGCCGGCTCCAGGTTCGTCGCCGCCAGCGCTTCCAGAATGCGCGGATGGGCGCCGGTGGAATAGTCGTTCTCGAACGAGATCATGAGTCCTCCTCAGGGCTTCCCGGAGATGTGTGTCGTGCTATTATTCCACAACGTCGAAGATGGTGGCGAAAGGCGGTACGCGAGATGGCGATCGATAAGGTGAAGGCGTATTTTGCGGAATTCGGGCGCGAGGGGGATGTTATGGAATTCCCCACATCCAGCGCAACCGTGGAGCTGGCGGCTCAGGCCGTGGGCTGCGAGCCGGCGCGCATTGCCAAGACGCTGTCGTTTGCCGTGGGCGACCGAGTGGCGCTCGTGGTGTGCGCGGGAGATGCCCGCATTGCGAACCCGAAGTTCAAGGCCCAGTTTGGAACCAAGCCTCGCATGCTTCCTGCTGAAGAGGCCGAGGAGCGCGTCGGCCACGCGGTGGGCGGCGTGTGCCCCTTCGCGGTGAACGAGGACTGCGACGTGTACCTCGATGAATCACTGCGCCGCTTTGACGTGGTGTACCCGGCCTGCGGCAGCTCCAACAGCGCCATCGCCCTCGCTCCCGACGAGCTGGCCGCCTGCACACCGGGCAGCACCTGGGTCGACGTCTGCAAGTTGCCGGAGGAAGCTGTGGCGTAGAATTCCGATGCCGTTCGACATCCAAGCACCTCGCGACACCGCGGCATGGGTTCGATAGCGGCCAGGGCATTCAGTGAACGTTACGCCCGGGTGAGCTGGTCGTCTAGGTCGACTAGCTCTTGGCGGGAGTGGATGGCGAGTTTCTTGTAGATGCTTTTGGCATGGCCGCGAGTGGTGTTTTCCGAGATGAACAGCTTGCCGGCGATGGCCGATACCGTATGGCCCTTCATGAGCAGCTCGGCCACCTCAATCTCGCGCGGAGAAAGGCCGTGCTCCTCAAGGTAGCTGCGAATGCGGCGCTGTTGCTCGGAGGGGCCGTCACTGGGAACTCGTGTGGCGTCTGCTGCTGTCGCATCCGGGGAGTGCAGTGCGTCTCCCCGTTGACGCGCGCTGCCGTTGGCTGGCTTAGCACCTTGGCGGCCATCCCGGCGACTATCGCGCCGTCCCCGCCGTAACGTTGTGCCGCGGTTCAGCAGCTCCGCGTCAGTCATGGAGGCCAGCGCCTGGCCCTTTCCGCGCGTGACCAGAATGAGTGCGACCGACAGCAGCACCACGCAAAGCAGGATGACGTTCGTCCAATGGGCGAGGTCATCGGAAAGCGCCGGCCCCAGAAGCTCGGCCAGCCCGCTGCCCACGGCCATGGAAAGCAGGACTGGCCCGATGCACAGGGCGTACAGCGGTGAGGAGGGCAGTCCGTTTCGGATGGTATACACCGCGCAGGTGATGATGAGCAGCAGGTTCACCACCTCGAAGCCGAACATGAGAAACGCCACGAGCAGCGTTGTGTACTGCTGGCCGAACAACGACGGTAGCAGGAATACGACGGTGAGCGCGGGAAAAAGTACCTGACAGATATGCAGGATGTCGAAGCCCTTCGAAAGAAACAGCTCGAGGGCCACCACCAAAAGGGCCGCCGTCGCGAATCCGACGAGCACCGCGGCGCCGCCGGAGCTTTGGGCCGGCTCGATGCCGGCGATGAGCTTCCACGAAAAACCGAGGATGCTGACGCAAAGCGCGGGGCGCCATAGGTCGCCCACGGCGCGTCTCAGGGCGGGGCGCGTGAGGGGCGCCGTGGCGTCGGCCTCAATTTCGGCGAGGCTCTTCTGAAGGCAGAGAAGTGCTAAGAAGGGGAGCACGCAAACGGCAGCCAGGGCTACGGCAACGGGCGGTAAAAGGCGAATGAGCAAATACAAGGCCACCGACATGGCGGCCGAAAGGGGAATGCAGATGAGGGCGCGCTGCTGGCCTTCGGTTACGTAGAACATCTCCCAAAGCAGGAAGAACAGAGCGCAGGAGCCGCCCATGAGCACGCCCGCGACCGTCGCGATGGCGCCGTCGCTTTGGCCGAAATGAAACGCGAGAAAGTAGAGAAGCGCGGCTCCGCTGAGCATGAAGCTCGCCGCCGAGGCCGTCCAATGGGGAAGCTCGCAACGGCGGAAGGCGCACAGGGCGCCCAGGGCTCCTACGGCCAGGGGCATGAGCGTCTGTTCGGTGAGAATGTAGATCTGCCAATAATCGGCGACGGCGCCTGCGCCTTGGAACCCTGCGAGCACGATAAAGGTGACGGTCCAGAAAAAGCCGAAGCCGAGGTGGTGTATTCGCAGACCTTCCAAAAGCCTTTTGGCGCGTTGCATGTGGCATCCTTCCTCCCTGGTGCATTTTAGCAGCCGCAGCCGGTGGCCGGAGGCGGCGCACCCAACAAGTTTGCGATGATACTTGGCTATGAACTGGGATTTTTCAAAAACAACCCAAAATATGTCCCCCTCAAAAGCGTGATGCTGCGCCACGTTTCGGGTTCCCGCTGCTGCGAATTTACCCAATTTGGTGGCTTACGCGAAAGGGCGGAAGAGGGCATAGTGCTTCTTGCGTTCCGCCAATGAGAGGGCCGGGGCGTCGGTTCCGGCTTCGTGTGGACAGCTTGGGTGAAGGGCCCAGGTAGCTGCCGCGAAAGCTTCGGAACCGTTCAGTCACCGAGACTATGGAGGGAAAACATGACTGGAATTTCTCGTCGCAACTTGCTCAAGGGCGCTGCCTTTAGCGCCGCCGGCGTGGCCGCGCTCGGCCTGGCCGGATGCGCACCGCAGACCGAGGCCACCAAGGCCGACGCGGCGCTGGCCGAAACCGGCGAGGCCGCCAAGCACACCTGGGAAGTGAAGCCCGAGCCTATCGCGGCCGACCAGATCTCCCAGACCGTCGACACCGAGGTGCTCGTCATCGGCGGCGGCTACTCCGGCACCTGCTGCGCGCTTTCCGCGGCCCAGAACGGCGCCAAGACCATCCTCGTGGAGAAGGATGCCGTGCTCAACGGCCATGGCGTGGGCGGCACCGGCGCCATCGCCTCGCGCGCCCTGGACGATTTGGGGCTGAAGTTCGACAAATCCCTGGAGATGGAGCGCTGGGTCTCCACGTGCGGCAACCGCTGCCGCGAGTCGCTCGTGGGCAAGTGGTTCCGCGAGTCCGAGCGCTGCATGAACTGGTTCCTCGACATGGCCGAGGCCAACGGCGCGAAGTGCATGGTCACCGTGGGCTCCAACTCCACGGTGCACCCCGAGATCGCCTGCTACCACTTCATGAGCGGCGGCCCCATCTTCGAAGAGCACACCATGGCCGACTTCGTTGAGTACATGTTCGAGGCCGAGGCCCTGAAGGCCGGCGCCGAGTTCGTCTACGAGATGCCCGCCGTGCAGCTGGTGCAGGACGAGTCCGGGAAGGTGACCGGCGCCATCTGCCAGAACAAGTCCGGCGAGTACGTGCAGTACAACGCTTCCAAGGGCGTGGTGCTTGCCACCGGCGACATCAGCTACAGCGACGAGTACATCAACGAGTTCGCCCCGGTGGCCAACCGCGTGTTCACCCGTCTGTGCTCCGACCAGGGCAACGTGGGCGACGGCCACAACATGGCCGCCTGGGCCGGCGGCGCCTTCCAGGAGGGCCCCTGGCCGACCATGATGCACCCGCAGGCCGCCGCCACCTTCCACGGCCCCTTCCTGTTCGTGAACCCCGACGGCAAGCGCTTCATGAACGAGGCCACCTGGGTTCAGGGCAAGTGCCTGGGCGTCATGTACAACGGCGGCGCCGACCATGCCTGGTCCATCTTCGATGCCAACTGGCAGAACGACCTTCTGGGCTCGCTTGAGCACGGCGGCGGCATGTTCTGGGACACCTTCCGCCCCTACGGCTCCGACTACCAGGCGGCCGTGGACGGCCACACCAAGACCGTGGAGAACGGCCTGACCGAGGTGCCGGACTACTACAAGCGCGCCGACACCCTGGAGGAGCTGGCCGAGCTGATCGAGGTGGATCCCGCCGAGCTGAAGGCCACCGTCGAGCGCTACAACAAGCTGTGCAAGGCCGGCGAGGATACCGACTTCTTCAAGGAGGACCACTTCCTGTTCCCCATCGAGCAGGGCCCCTTCACTGCCTGCATGGTGGCGCCCGGCCTGCTCTCCGTCGTGGGCGGCATCCACATCTCCGATAACTTCGAGGTGCTGAACGAGAACGACGAGCCCATCCCCGGTTTGTACGCCATCGGCAACTGCGCCGGCGACATCTACGCCGTGGACTACCCGATCAACATCCAGGGCAACAGCCACGGGCGCTGCCTCGTGCAGGGCAAGTGCCTCGGCGAGCAGCTGGCCGGCGTGTACCAGGAGATCTAGTGTCTGCGAAGACGCTGAAGTCCGAGGTGGCCGCTGCTGCGGTGGCCACCTCCGGCTGTGGGCCGGAAGGCGTGGAGGTCGTGGAAGGCGCAGAGGTTGAGCAGGCGTTCGGGCGCTTGGAGCATCTGTACGCCCAGCTGCCGGCGATGGAAGAGAAAGGCGCGGCCTTGGCGCGCGCCCGCTCTGCCGCCACGGTGGACGGCCTGGCGAAGGCGGCGGCCTATCGGGCGGCCGAGCTTGTCCGGGCCGACGCGTTGGTGACCGAGGCGGAGGCCCGCGTGAGCGCGGCCGAAGCCGAGGGAGAGCAGGCAGCAGGGGAGGCGCGTCTGGCGCTCATGGCCGCAGGCACCCAGCGAGGTCTGCGCGTGGGGCCGGCCCAGAACGCCGAGCAGGCCCTGGCCCGAGCGTTGGAGGCGAGTCCCTTCGACACGGTCGAAGAAGCCCGCGCGGCTCTGCTGCCAGCGGAATCGCTCGCCGCGCTGTCCGCCGAAGTGGAGGCCTACCAGGCCGCCTACGCCGCAGCGTTGGCCGTATGTCAGCAGCTGGAAGACTGCGAAGAACCGGAAGGTCTCGAGCAGTCGACCGCTTCCTAGCCGTTAGAAGGCCGCGAGGTTCCAAAGACTCCTCGATCTACGAGGGCCTGCGGAGCCTTAGTTCGCCGACCTCCGACCAATTCCGCGCGGGCGCTTCCCTCCCTGCGCCCGCTCCCTTTACGAGCCGCCCGCCTCCCCGGGCGGCTTTTTTGGTCGGCATGACCTCCTCGCCCGCTTCGACATCACCGGCTTCAGCGGCGCCGATGCAGCCGCCTTCTCCGAAGCCCCGAGCCCCCAGCGTCACCCAGCCCGCCCACGCTTTCATGAGGTTAAGGGTTGCGCGAGAATCCTGGCCAAAAAAGGGTCATCAACTGGCATTGCGGGCTCCTTTTTTGGCCACCGCATTGCCTTTCGCGAAAGTTGGTTGCGCCTGTTCTGTATTTCCCCTGATCAGAGGATTGCGATTGGTTGCTCGTCGCGGAGATGCTAGGCGCTGACGCAGCTTGCAGGCGATTTTTGGCCAGAATGTCGTTCCGAGGCTCTGGCAAGAGCAGTTGGTGGCTCTTATTTGCCCATCGGCGTCGACGACTTCTGATGCTTCGGGCGCGACCTGGATCCGACGTTCCCCTGCGCCGAGGCGTGGGACTGCATTTGTTTTTTACCCGAGTCGTCGGGGGCTTTCCTCTTGCGGAGGGATGAGGCCCTTGGAGCGGAACAGCTCGGCGGCGGCCATGTCGCGGTTGCGGTAGGGGAAGGGGCGACCCGCGATGAGGCAGCCTATGAACTCGTTTAAGAACGTCGGATCGGGTTCGACGCCGAGCGGGATGTTGCGGTAGTTGGCCCGCACGAGCGCGTTGCGGAACTGCAGCGACGATCGGTCGAAGGCCTCGCTGCAGTCTTGGGGAAACCCATGGAAGTGCAGCAGCTGCTGGAGGAACACGGCGACGGTGCGCGTGTTCCCTTCGGCGAAGGGGTGAATCTGCCAGACGCGCGCGATGAAGTCGGCCACCGAGGCGATGTAGGCGGTGTAGTCGCCGTCCTGCGCGGGCGCGGGGCTGAACTCCGAGAAGGCGGTTTCCAAATCGTCCTCGAGGGAGGCGTAGTCCCCGTAGGCCACCGACTCCCGTGCGAGGACGAACTCGCGCTTCGAGATGTTGTAGTCGCGGTAGTGCTGCTCGTAGAAGGGCTCTTCCATAAGGCCGCGGAAGAGGCGACCGTGGATGGCGCGCAGGGTGGCGGGGGAGAAGGTGAACCCGTTGGAGTCCAGAGCGTCGCAGATGCGGGCGCTCACGAGGTCGGCCTCCTGGGAGTAGCGGTTGACGCCGCGCTCGACCTTCTGGTCGTAGTAGTCGTCTACGATGTCGCTCAGCTCGCGGGCGCTGATGTCGCCGGCCACGTAGCGCTCGGCCGCCTCGTCGAAGGCGGCGCTGGTGGTGAGCCCGTCGACGGCCTGCAGGCCCCGGGCTCCGCGCACGCGTCGGTCGCGCACCTCGTGGGAGTAGGGCTCTTCGTAGCGCTCGTATTCCGATCCCGTGCCCACGGGCCTCCTTCCTGCTGATGGCTTCGGGCTATTGTAGCATGGGCCGCTGTTCTCTCTCCGCTACCGCACGTCGCCTTGCGTGGATCTCAGCAGATCGGATAGCTCGTTGCGCGAGTGGATATCGAGCTTTCTGTAGATATTGTTCATGTGCGTGTTTACGGTTCGGACGGAGATGATCAGATCGCCAGCGATATCGCTCACGGTACGGTTATGGGCAAGCATGACGATGATCTCGTGCTCGCGTGGGGTGAGTCCATAGGTTGCGGTAATGGCGTCGCAGCATTGGCAAATACGTTCGTCGTGAACAAGCTGTGCTGGTTTTTTGTCGAGGCCCCAAAGAGTATCGACTTTTCGGTCATCGATCATCCAGAAGGCGATCCAGATAATGGAAGTGACAACGATGAGGGCGATTATCGAGAACAAGAGCGGCGATGGGTTGGCCATCATGCAGATGGCTTTCCCTGCGAACGCTCCCAGTGCAAGACCAATGCAATTGCTGGCTATACCCTGGGCGAGAAGCGGGCGAGCAGGTATTTGGACTCGCCGAATGATCTGACAGAGAAGCGTGAAGAACGTCAAGACAAAGTAATCGATGCCAATCCACGTGATCGTGCATGAGATGGCGGGCACCTGGAAACCAATGACGGGGAGGGCGAGGAAGCCCATGGCAAGTGAGGGCGTCACGATGAATTTGAGTCCCCAGCTCAGACTGCCTCTTTTGTGCAGGATGTTTTCTATAGTGATAAAGAGTGCGGCCGAGGCTAGAGGTCCTAAGAGGCGCAGGGACTGAAGAGCAGACGCGCTTTCCGGGATCGACGAGATACACTCAAGGAGCAAGGCGAAATCAAACGCGAATAGAAGCGATCCTGCGAGCAAGATCCAAGGAGTTGCGCCGTGGGGGGCATGCTCTTTCGCAATGGTTTGGGCATAGGGTTTGTTGCCAGAGGAAATTGGCTTCGTTTTTGCAAAGACGACAGCTGAGACAAGGGGTAAGACAAGTTGAAGTACAGCGTATTTCGCAGAAGGTAGGGTGGCGCCGAGCAAGTATGCCAAGCCGTTGACCGCAACATCGACAACGAGGGCGAGAGGAACAATAAGTGATGGTTCGTCCGAGTTGCCGGCGATTTTCGACAGCCACTCGAGGAAGAGCGGCGCGGATGCGAATCCGGCAACGAGTAGCAGAAGAACTCGCCATGATGATTCCTCTGTATAAAGGGGGATGACGCGCGCTATGAAAGGCAGCACGCTCATGCACAGCGCAGATGCCCAGACGATTCCCCTGGGCGCTCTCTCCTTTTGGCGTCTTTGTTTCAGCAGGAGGGCGATGAGAGCCAGGCCGCAGCCTAGAGAGATGAAGCATCTCTCGGAAGGAATCATGGAGGTGGCTGAAGGGCTTGCTCCCGGCGATGCCAAGTAAAACGAATCCGTCCAAGCCCACCAAAGGCCAAAGCCCATGGCGAGCAGCGCAGACGATGCGCTAATAGGCAGTGTTATTCTGGCTTCCTTGTCTTCCGGTTGTTCCGCCATGGCTCCCCCTCTGCTTCAGTTGAACGATTCCGAGTATACGGGTTGTTTTTTTTCTTCGCCTACGTAATGGTTGCGTAGATGCGTGAAAAGACCCGTCTGTTTTGCTCAAGACGAATGCGTTAGCCGAGGTTAGGGTTGATAGTGCAGCGAAATAGTAAGGAGGTGGTTCCGCAGGAGGCTGTGTCTATGAACAACTTCTATGAGAAGGAGGAGAACTAATGAAAAGAAAACGCATCGTCGGAATAATCGTTCTGATGCTGTCGTTGGCTGTCTTCTGCCTGGCAGCTTGCCAGCCGCAAACGCGCGAGGTGGAAGCTGTCGAGCCTGAGCCAACCACCTTGGCTCAATCGGGATCGACAGAGCGTGACCCGGGTTTTTTCCCCGAGGCCGACTATACGACAAACTTTATCAATGCTGGGAATCGCGGTTGCGGGTCTTGCCACGGCGACGATTTGTACTCGTTCGTTTCAGGGTATCGGCAGCATCTGCCCTACAAAGATCTGGCAACCTATGGGCAGGGGACGAAGGTCACCGACTGCATGACGTGCCATCGGCCGCAAGCTATCGGTGGCGGCCCCATGATTGGGGAAGCGATTCATCAGGCCCATTACAATAACCAGGCATTCACGGGCAACTGCTTCACGTGTCACGCGACCACCAATGATGGGGAGTTGGTTCTCTTCGACGAGTACATCTACACCGGTGAGCTGGGTGGTTTCCCTGAGAACGTCGGTAGTCCCGAATGGCAGGAATGGATTGCCCTGCGCGGAAATGTGTCGGGAGGAGACACCATCGCGGGCATCAACGTGGTCAATGATTGGCAGCTTGACAAAGTTGAGCTAGACCAGCGCACATCTTCTCTCGAGGACTTGTTTTGCAGCGTCAACGGGCAGGTCGAAAATATCGATGTTGCTTCCTACGAGTTGAAAGTAGGCGGTGGCGTGAACAGCCCTCGCACTTTCACGCTTGATGAATTGAAGGCGCTTGGAGAGGTGACCAAGGGAACTTGCGCCATCTGCGCCGGCAATGGATTCGATTGCACCCAGGTAGGTAATATCGAGTACACGGGTGTTCTGCTCGAAGATGTGATTGAGGCGTGCGGTGGCTTGAAGGACGGCATGGTCACGGTGCAGCGCTCGACGGCCGACGGCTTCATGAACGGGTTGTACAGCCAGATTGAAGAGGATCTTGCCGAGGGGGCCATGCTCGCCTGGGCCCAGAATGGAGAGCCTCTTTCCCCGGAAGAGGGCGCACCGTTGCGTTACGTGGTTCCCGGATGGCCCGCCTATTCATGGACGAAGTATCTCACGCAAATTGACTTCATTGGGGAGGAGCGTCCCGACAAGACGGGCTGGAACGATTGGTACACAGGTTTCCCGCCCGAGGGATCCGATATCTACAACCAGATTTGCGATCCGCTGGACAGTGCCTTCTGGACTCCGAGCAAGGACGGCCAGACCTACAAGTTAGGCGATACGGTAACGTTGGAAGGCTATGTGTGGGCGGCGCAGTGCGACGAGCACCACACCTCGGCAGTGCGCTTCAGCGCCGACTACGGCTACAGCTGGACTGATATCGAAGTTCCTGCCGATTTCGATGGAGACCAATGGGTGTATTTCACGGCAAAGTGGACGCCTACGGAGCCCGGCGTGTACATGTTGTCGGTGAAGCCTGGCGATGCGGGCGGCTTCGATACCCAGACTGCCGCGTCGGTGTATGTGGTTGTGGAAGAGTAGGAAGGGGAGATCATGAGCAAGACTGTGAAAAAGGCCACGGCAGTTGTTGGTTGCGCAATGCTTGCGAGTAGTGCCATAGTTGCGCCAGCCATGGCCATTGAGTCGAATGGGACTTGTGACGCGGTCGCGATCCAAGATGTCTCGCAGGAAGCTGTTGCGACGGAGAGCCATGATGCTGTTTCCAAAGTTGTCGGTACGTTCGTCTATACGCAGGATTCGCTAAGTTCGAACGAGTACATTAGCGGCATCTTCTCCAAGGCCGCTGCGACACTTTGTGCGTCTTTGCCCGACTACGCGGTTCGCAGCGTGGCAAGCGATCTGAGAGTGAGCGGCATCGACGGGCTTTCGTGGACGGTTCCCGAGCAGATGCTCGAGGAGGGGGACTCGGCCAAGATCATCGGGTGCTCCTGCGCTTCCAATGCTCCGGGTGGCGGGGCGGTAGCGCAAGCTGAAGTCTCGGGGGTGAGCCTTGAGGCTCTGGTAGCACTTGCCCAATCTCGGTAAATAGCAAGCCTCCCCTCTACTTGCTATTTCATGAATCGGCCCGGTCGGCCCGCGTTGGCGGGAAGGTCGGGCCGATTTAGCTGTCGGCTTTGCTTATCTGAGATGCCTGCGGTTTAGCCCGCAGTTTCGCCGCTGCACTAAGCCCCCAGCGCCTCTTCCCAAGCGGTTTCCTTGAAGCCGGGGATGACGGTGGCGGCGGTGATGAGCAAGGGGCGCTTTACGAGCATGCCGTTGGTGGCGAGCAGGGCGTATTGCTCGTCTTCGGGCATGTCGGGCAGCTTCTTCGACAGCTCCATCTCGCGGTAGAGCATGCCGCTCGTGTTGAAGAAGCGCTTGAGAGGAAGCCCGCTGCGCTCGTGCCACGTGCGCAGCTCATCGGCGGTGGGATTGTCTTCCACGATGTGCCGGTCGGCGTAGGTCACGCCGTGTGCGTCCAGCCACTTCTTAGCCTTCTGGCAGGTGGAGCACTTCGGGTATTCCAAGAACAGAACATCGGCGGCCATGACGCCCTCGCTTTCTCACGCGCAGCCCGATGGGTTGCGTTCGCTCTACTTCGCTTGAGAATTATATTTGCTATACTTCGTCCGAAAAATAGATTTGCTATATTTACTATACTTGGTATATTCCTACGACCTGTCTATATTCAATAGATTTCGCTACAGTGCGGGTTTTGCAGATCAAGCTCGCGCATATTGCAAAACAGTGTCTTCCGGATAGGTCTTATTCAGCTGCGAGTTTGGGGCGAGAAAGCGTGCGGGCGCGAATCCGAAGGGGGCCGTTGTGTGTCATCGGTTTGAGATGGTGAGCGGGGAAGAGGCCGATGCGGTGCTCGATTGGCTGCGGGCCGTGCGGCGGCCGCTGGCGAGCGGCACGGGGGCGGCGATGGCGGTGCCCCCAGCGTTCGGGAAGCCGATGGACGTGCCCTTCGACGCGCTTGATTGCTATCCCGGCGCGGAAAGCTCGGTTATTGTGATGGATGGCGAGCGGATCGAAGGCGATTGGGTTTCCGACGGCGAGGGAGCCTCCTTCGTCGGTGATCGCGGTGGCGATCTGACGAGGGTCGACCTTTTGTGGGGCGTCGATGTTTCCTGGAAGCGCGGGCTCGTGTTCAACGCGCGCATCGAATCGGCGCTGTCGGGATCGGGCCTGTGGAGTGAGGCGGTCGAGAACGGCCGCTGCATTGTGCCCGTGCGCGCCTTTTACGAGACGCGGAATGTCGATGGCGGAACAGGCGGTCGCAAGCCCCAGTATCGGTTCGCGAGTGCGGGCGGTACGGCGCTTCTGCTGGCGGGACTGCGTTTGGGCGACCGCTTCGTGCTGGTCACCTGCGAGCCCGACGCCGTGGTGGGGCGCGTTCACAGCCGCATGCCCCTCTCGCTGACGGCGCCGGAAGCCTTGGCGTGGCTGGATCGTTCCACCACCGCCCGCGACCTGCTCGCTCGTCACGCGCCCGTGCCTCTGGAAGCCCAGGAAGAACCCGCTCCCACCCGTCGTCCCTCCGACTCCGACCAAATGTCGCTGTTCTAATCGCTCTCGGGCCGGGGGCTCATGAGGTGCTCGACGCTGTGCAACGTCATGGAGCCGAGAATCTGGGCCGCCTCTTCCATGGGAACGACCTTTCCCGCGCGCACCCATTGGCGGTAGCATTCCAGGGCCATGTTGCGAATAAGCGCGCATATCAGTTCTTCGCTCTCGGACGTGATCCCCTCGCGCCAGAACAGCTCGTCGGCAAAGGCCCGGTAACGGTTCATTTGGGTGGCATAGATGCGCTCTCCGAAATCGTAGAAGCTCGGCGAGCACACCAGCTGCTCAATCATGGGAGGCTGGGCGGCCAGATAGCGAAAGAAACGTCGGGCGTGACCGTCCATATCCCAAGGGTCGTCCGGCGTTTTCTCGTAGTACTCGAAGAACTCGTCCATGATGCCGTTCATAATTTCGTCGTAGAAGGCCTCGATGGTCTCGTAGTGCAAGTAGAAGGTTTTGCGGTTGATGCCGGCCCGGTCGGTGAGGGCTTTCACGGTGATCTTGTCGAGGGTCGTCTCGGCGATAAGCTCCTCGAAGGCCGCGCGCAGGGCATTGCGCGTGCGCACGACGCGCAGATCGCTCTTCTTGTCCGCCATCGTCCCTCCTCGTCGTTTCATTGGCTGGTTAGCATCTTAGCGGTTTTGCGCTTGCTCGGAGGCCTACGTTAATGCCCACTTTCCGGAAAGTGGGGCTTAAGCCACGGGGTCGGGGGAGTGGGCAGTGCTTTTCCTGTTGACGCTTCGTAGACTGCACCCAGAAACCGATTCCGACGAGGGGTCGGAACGGAATCGAGGGCATCGGCTGCAGGCAGGCGACTATGCGGCGCCGGCCGAGGACGCCGATTGCGCACGAGAGAGCAGGAGGATAGTATGGAGCAGAAACCGAGGGGCGCCATGCTCAGCCGTCGCGGCTTTCTGAAGGCCGCTGCGGCCACGGGAGCGGCTGGCTTTGCGGGGGCGAGCCTGACGGGCATCGCTGCCAGCGCGGCTCAGGCCGAGCCCGCGGCCAGTGAAACGCTGGGCTTTACGTACCACAACGAGCACTGCCTGTGCAACTGCATGCTGCAGTGCACGGTGCGCGACGGACGTTTGGCAATGATCCAGCCGCGCGAGAACGAGGACAAGCGCTTCCAGAACGTGTGCCTGAAGGGCATCTCCGAAGTGCAGAACATTTACGGCGACGCCCGCATCCAGCGTCCCATGAAGCGTGTGGGCGAGCGCGGGAGCGGCGAGTTCGAGGCCATCAGCTGGGACGAGGCCTTCCAAATGATTGCCGAGAACTTCAAGGCCATTCAGGACAAGTATGGCAAGGAGGCGCTGTGGATCCAGTTCTCCACGGAGGCCTCCCAGCGCTTCCCACCACTTTTGGCCAGCGTGCTCGGCGCTCAGGCCGGTGGCTTGAACGGTTACGACATGGGTCAGGGCAATGGCCAGATTATGGCGTTCTCGCCCTGGATCGGCATGTTCGCGCAGAATACTATGTGGGAGTGGCCCGAGGCCAACGTGGTCATTTTAGCCAACACCAATCTGGTGGAAACGAGTCTCACCTGGTCGCGCGGCATGCTTGACGCCCAGGAAGCGGGCACGAAGTTCATCTGCCTCGACCCGCGCTTCAGCCCCACGGCGGGCAAGGCCGATCAGTGGGTGAACCTGCGTGCCGGCACCGACCCGGCGTTCTTCCTTGGCATGACGAAGTACATCCTGGACGAGGAGTTGTTCGATCGCGAGCATGTGCTGGCCCACACCGCGCTGCCGTTTTTGATCGACGCCGAAACAGGCGCCTGTTTGGCCGACGTGGTGACGGGCACCGATCCGGAAACCGGCGAGCCGGTGGAGCTGAAGACCTTTTATATGTGGGACGAAGCGACGAACGCGGCAGTGCCCCATACCGCCGAGGGCGCGGTCCCGGCGCTGGAAGGCGAGTTCACCGTAAACGGCAAGCGCTACGTGACCCAGTTCACGCGCCTTCGCAAGGACATGGAGCCCTATACCCTGGAATGGACCGCTGAGACCTGCGATATCCCCGCCGAGATGGTGGCCGATGTGGCCGAGCAGTATGCGGCCGGCCCCTCCATCATAGACAACGGCGTGGGCGGCATCGACAAGTTCGGCAACAACGACGTGGCCGGTCACTGCTACGCGCTCATCGCTTCGCTGACGGGCAACTACGGCAAGCGCGGCACTGGTTGCGGCATCTACGGCTACCACGTGACTCCCTACGAGGCGGCGCTTGGCGCATGGCCGCTGCCCGAGGGCATGGCGCCGGCGCCGAGCCCCCAGGGCTTCTACGACGTGGTGAAGGGCGACGCTATCCACGGCGCGATGTTCTTCGGCGATATCCCCACCCAGAAGGCCGCGAACTGGAACAAGACGCTGGAGTGGCTCGACTCGCTGGATTTTGTGTGCCTGGCCGACATCTACCACAGCTCGGTGACCGACTTCGTCGATTTGGTGCTGCCCGTGTGCAGCAAGTTCGAATGCGCCGATTCCGTGGGCGGCATCAAGTGTGCCAATGCCCACATCTTGGCCAATTTGAAGGTGCTCGATCCGCTGTTCGAAAGCAAGTCGGACTTCTACATCGAGAAGGGCATCGCCGAGGCCATGGGGCTGGGCGACCTGTTCCCGGCCGATGGCGAGGAGTACGCCCGGGCGCTTCTGACCACCGATGATCCGCAGATGGCTGGCTTCACCTTGGAGAAACTGCAGGAAGCCGGCGGCGCGCTGCGCCTCATCGGCTCGGAGGATCTCATCGCCCCGGAGGTGGGCTTCACCTACGGCACGGCTTCGGGTCGCCAGGAGCCCTATTACGAGGCGCTGCTGGAGTTCGGCCAGGCCTTCCCCGCTTGGGAGGCGCCTTGCGAGGCCTATCCGGAGAACCCGCTGCGCGAGAAGTACCCGCTGCAGTTCAACCAGGCGCGCTCTCGCTTCCGCGTGCACTCGGCCTACTCTGGTGCGAAGTGGATTCAGGAAGTGGCCGAGCCCTGCATCGAGCTGAATCCCGCGGATGCTGCCGCCCGCGGCTTGGAAGACGGCGATGCGGTAGAGGTCTTCAACGACCGCGGCTCTTTCCGCACGGTGTTGCGCGTGAACGAGGCCGTGCGGCCGGAGAGTGCCTTTATGGTGGAGAGCACCTACCGCCAGTACCTGGACGGCACCATCATGCAGAGCGTTTCCAACGACACGTTGAATCCGCGCGGCTATGCCCTGCCGTTCGGTCCCATGATCCCCTACAACGACACGCTCATCGAGATCAAGAAGGTTGGTGAATAGCCATGACGAAGCTCGCTATTGGCATTGATTTGCATCGCTGCATCGGCTGCAACACCTGCGCGCTGGCCTGCAAGATGCAGAACAACGTGCCCGATGGCATGCTGTGGAACCGCGTGCTCACCGAGGGGTGCGAGCGCTTCGATAGCGCCGAGGGCACGTATCCGAACCTTTCGCGCACCTATCTGCCGCTGGCGTGCCAGCATTGCGAGAACCCGGCGTGCGAGCGTGTGTGCCCCACGGGCGCCACTTGTAAAGACGACAAGGGCCGCGTGGAAATCGACTACGACAAGTGCATCGGCTGCCGTATGTGCATGGCCGCCTGCCCCTATAACGCCCGCACGTTCAACTGGAACGATCCGGTGCGCGCCACCGGTGCCTCCTACGGAGATGCCCGCGTGCCCGAGCGCGCCCGCGGCGTGATGGAGAAGTGTACCTTGTGCAAGGAGCGTACCGACGAGGGCGACGAGCCTATGTGCGTGCGCTGCTGCCCGGCCGATGCCCGCATCTTCGGCGACCTGGACGACCCGGATTCCGCCGTGTCGCGCTTGCGCCGTGATCAGGGCGCTGAGGTGTTGTTGGAAGATAAGGGCACGCGCCCGCAGGTCTTTTACGTTCGCTAGGAGGGTGCTATGACTTCTGTGATGAAAAACCCGCTCGTGGTGGGTTCGGGCGCCATCGCCCTTGTGGGTATCGGCGTGTACGTGTACCAGCTTCTGTTCGGCCTCGGCATCACGGGCATGAACAACTCCACCAGCTGGGGGCTGTACCTTACCTGCTTCATGTTCTTCGTGGGCCTGTCGGCCGGCGGCCTCATCGTGGCCTCGTCGGCCTCTATCTTCGGCATTAAGAAGTACAAGGCCGTGGCGCTGCCCGCTGTCATCCTGTCGCTCGTGTGCATCTGCTGCGCCGGCATCTGCGTGCTGGTGGACCTCGGCGGCATCCAGCGCATCTGGCGCATGTTCACGGGGCTGAACTTCCTGTCGCCTCTGGCCTGGGACATGATCGTCATCACCTGCTACCTGGTCATCAATCTGGTGTACCTGTATTTCATGTGCTCGCGCAAGGCCGATCCGGCGAAGGTGGCCGTGGTGTCGCGCTTCGCTCTGCCGGTGGCCATCCTCGTGCACTCCGTGACGGCGTGGATCTTCGGCTTGGAAGTGGCCCGCGAGGCGTGGCACACCGCCATCTTGGCGCCGATCTTCGTGGCCTCCGCACTCGATTCCGGCCTGGCGCTTCTGGTGCTGGCCCTGCTCGGCCTGCGTGCTCGTGGCGTGTTCGAGACGACCGACGAGCTCCTCACGAGCTTGGCCGGGCTCTTGTGCACCTGCATCGCCGTGGATGCCTACTTCATCGGCTGCGAGATCCTGACGACGGCCTACAACGGCACCGAGGGCGGCATGGCCGTGATCAACACCCTGCTGTTCGGCGGCACGGCCCCGTTCTTCTGGTTCGAGGTGATCTGCGGCTTGATCATTCCCTTCTGCCTGCTGGTGTTCGCGAAGAACCGCCGCAACATGAAGGTGGTCGGTGTGGCTTCCGCGCTGGTGGTGGCCGGCGTGTTCTGCAAGCGCTGCTGGCTCATGTTCACCGGCTTCGCCGTGCCCAACATCGTGGGCGGCAACGGCATCACCTTGGGCACCACGGCCGCGCAAGCGGGCGGCGCTGCCGACATGTGGACGCTGATGGGCACCTACGCGCCGACGGTTCCCGAGATCGTGCTCACCGTGGGTATCTTCGCTTTGGGCATCTGCGCCTTCACCGTGCTCTGTCAGAAGCTGCTGAAGAAGTAGCGCTGCGCCGAAGTAGCGTTGAGCTGTGGCGCAAGAGGAGCGCTGGGAAATTTTAAGCCCCGAATCGACGGTTTTTACGGAAGAACCGTCGATTCGGGGCTATCTTTTTGCCCGTTTGCGAGAAGATGGGTCTTTTTTAGCCTCAAAATCACGGTTGTTCCGTAAAAACCGTTGATTTGCGGCTACAAAATCTTCTGAAAGCCCTTGACCCTTACGGAACGTGAGGGTTTATGCTGGTCTTGGCAAGGCGAGATGAGCGATCTCGCGAAGAAGCGGAAGCGAAGGCGCTGGGAGCAAAAACGCTGGGAGCGAAGGCGCCGAAAGCGAAGGCGCTGGAAACGGAAGCGCTGGAAGCGAAGGAAGACGAAAGGGAGGCGGAGGTGGGAGCGGCCAAAATGCCACGTGTGCAAAAGAAGCGAAGGACGCAAGCGGAAGGGACCTCGTATACCGTGGGTTCGCTGGCGAAGCTGGCCGGCGTGACCGTGCGGGCGCTGCACCATTACGAGGACGAGGGGCTGCTGCATCCCGAGCGCACGGCCAGCGGCTATCGCCGTTACGGTGCGGCGGATGTGGAGCGGCTGCAGCAGATTCTGCTGCTGCGGTCCTGTGGGCTCTCTCTCGGCGCCATTCGCGACGCCTTCGCTGATGACCGTTTCGACTTCCGTGCGGTGCTCACCGACCACCTTGCCACGTTGCGCGCACGGCAAAAAGAATTGGAAACTCTGATGGGAACGGTGGAGAAGACCATCGCGTCCCTGGAAGGAAGATGCACTATGACCGATAAGGAACGATTCGAAGGCATGAAGGCCCGGGCCATTGCCGAGAACGAAGAGCACTACGGCGCCGAGGTACGCCGACGTCACGGAGATGCGGCCATGGACGCGGCCAACGAGCGCATGGCCGGCATGACCGAGGCAGAGTGGAACGACGCCAAGGCCTTGGAGGCGGCCATCCTCGAGCAGCTGGTGCAGGCGAAGGCGACGGGCGACCCGACAGGCGAAGCGGCTCGGGAGTTGTGCGCCATGCACGCTCGCTGGCTGCAAATGCACTGGGGCGAGGGGACCTATTCTCCAGCGGCCCATGCCGCCCTGGCCGAGGGCTACGTGGCCGATCCGCGTTTCACGGCCTACTACGACGGCTCGGTAGGCGAAGGCGCGACGGCCTTCCTGCGCGACGCACTTGTGGCTTGGTGCGCCGAGCAATAACCCTTTGAGCGATGCGCGGTTTGCCTGGGGTTCCCTGGTGAGCTTGCCGCAAGGTACGATGGCGTCGGTCCCGGGTAGCCATGTGCGCCCGGGGCCTTTCAGCTAATTAGGGGTTGACGTCGGCATCTCTGCCGGCTCCCCCAGCTCCACTGTGTAGAGCGGCTTGTATTCGGCGCCGTCGCGGGAAAGCGTGCTCTTGAACAGTGTGACGGTGCGGGCGTGCGCCGGCAGCGGGAAGGCCAGTGGCGGTAGGGGCTTTTTCGGAATGCGCACCCGGCGCCCCAAGGTGATGTGAGGGCGGAAAGGCTTCGGGTCGAAGGGAACGTCGCGGGCGGTGAGTTCTTCGCGAACACGTTCGGCCAGGGCCTGAAGGGCCGGGTCGGGCGCCACGCCCAGCCAGAGCGTCGCGTCGGCGGGGCGGCCGAACTTTCCCAGGCCGTCGGGCGCAAGCGAAACAGGAGCCGAGCCAGCGCAAGCCACATCGAGGGCGTCCATGGCCCGACTTGCTTCGGCATCATCGATGTCGCCGAGGAAGGCCAGCGTCAGATGGTAGGTGCTGCGGTCGAGAAAACGTCCCTCCAAAGATGCGCTTAGTCGGCGCGCTGCAGCCGCCGTGTCATCCGCGAAGTCGGCGGGTAGTTCCAGGGCGATGAATGCGCGCATGGCGATCCTCCGTTTCTCGATGCTGGTACGCTGGTGTGGCGGTGTGGCAGGATGATGGGCGAGCTGCTCCGCTTCGCTCCCCCTCTCGTCCCGTACTTTCTAAGCGCTCGGCGTTTCGGTCATGAACAGGATGCCGAGGGTGCCCGGTCCGCAGTGACTCGAAATGGTGCAGCTGGCCGTGGTGGTGTAGATGGTACGGAACCCGCGCTCTTCCAGCAGCTTCCGCACGGCGGCGGCAACCTCGTCGCTCACGCCGGAATGAGTGATGAAGATCTCGTCCTTCACGATGTCGGTGTAGCGCGCCAGCGTGTCGCTTACGTAGCGCTCAAGCACCTTTTCCTGCTTGCCGCGGTAGAGCTTGCCCACCTTCATGGCGCCGCTCTGGTTGTCCACCAGGATGCCCGGCCGACAGCTGAGTTTGCCGCCCAGGTAGGCCACCAGCGTGGGGCAACGGCCGCCGGCGGCAAGGAACTCCATGGTGTCCAGTACAAACGACGCATGGGATCGGTTGTGCAGCTCGGAGGCCTCGCGGGCGATGTCGGCGGCGCTCATGCCCGCATCGCGCATGCGGCACGCCGCGAGCACCTGTAGGCCGATGCCGGTCGAGAGACTCTTGCCGTCGATGACGTAGACGCCCTCCATGTCGGCCGCCGCTGCGCTTGCGTTTTCGTAGGCGGAGGAAAGAGCGCTGCCCAGGTTGAAGTGGACGACCTTCGAGCCGTCGGCTGTCAGCTCGGCGAAGTGCTGCCGATAGGCCTCCGGCGAGCAGGCGCCCGTTTGGGGCAGCGACTTGTCCTCGTAGAAGCCGTCGAAGAGCACCTGGGGCGTGATGTCGATGTTGTCCAAGTGGTCGCGCCCGCGGAATTCGATGTGAAACGGAAAGCTGCGAACCTGGTAGTGCTCCCGCTGTTCCGGCGAGAGGTCGCACGTGCTGTCCGCGCTGATGATGACGTTAGGCATGGTCACTTCCTTCAAAGGAGGTTGAAAAGTTGAAATGCATTGTATCGCTATTGTGGACAGTGGATGTCCTAAACGCGTCTCTGGCTTTTCTTGTAAGCGAGGCGAGCCTATGCAGGCGTTATTGCGCTCGTGCTACAATGGCTGAACTGTTTTGCGCGAATTGAAGGAGGTCGTTTCATGGTGGAGATCGCTGATCTGCGCGATTGCGCTCCGAGCGGCCTTTTCTATGGAGGGCGCGCGGGACAGAAAGAGGGCATTCTCATCGAAGGGGAGCCCTGGATTGCCAAGTATCCGCGCACGACGCGGGATTTGATGGGCAAGCATCTACCCTCGTACACCTCAAGTCCTGTTTCCGAATATCTGGGATCGCACATCTACGAGCTTTTGGGCATTCCCGTGCACGAGACAATGCTGGGATACCGTGCCGGGAAGATCGTCTGTGCCTGCCGCGACTTCACGTTCCCGAACGCGCGGCTCTTCGAGTTCAAGGAGATCAAGAACGCCCTTTCCGATGACGATGCCGGGTTCAGTTCCGCTCCGTCCGATGGCGAGGTCATCCTGCTCGGCGACGTGCTGGCCGCTATCGAAACGTCCGATTTACTGCGCAGGGTGCCGGGCGTACGTGAGCGGTTTTGGGACATGTTCGTGGCGGACGCCTTCATCAAGAACCCCGATCGCAACAACGGGAATTGGGGCGTTCTCATGACGGCGCCGATGACCTACGAGCTGGCGCCGGTCTACGACATGGGCAGTTCTCTCTTCAGCAAGCGCAGTCCGAGTGTGGCGGCGCGTCGCCTGGGCGACGAAGAGGCCGAGCGCGAGGACGCCTTCGGAACGAACGTCTCGTGCTATCGGCTGCCGGATGGCGAAGGCGGCAGCGTCGCGATCCACCCCTTCGAGTACATGGCGAAGACGTCGAACCCCGATCTGACCGCCGCCATCAAGCGCTTTGCGGCAGCCGTGGACATGGAGGCCATCGACGGACTCATCGACAGCGTGCCCGAGGAGGCCTACGGCGTCGTGCTTCTATCGGAATCGATGCGCGAGGAGCACAAGCGGCTTCTGAGAAAGCGTCTCGAAGAGGGTATTCTTCCGCTTCTGTAAATAAAGTGGCATGTCGGTGCGGATGTAGCGGGGGATATCGCTAGTACCCGAGTACTTCGCCGACGTTGGTGGCGATGCAGAGGTCGGCGTGGGCGTCGCGCGGAGTGGGGGTGCGGTTGATGATGGCCAAGTGATCGCCACTGAAGTAGTCGATGAGGCCCGCGGCCGGGTACACCGCCAGGCTCGTGCCGGCGATCACCAGCAGGTCGGCGCTAGCGATGGCGCGCACGGCCGCGGTCACGGTGCCGTCGTCCAACGGCTCCTCGTATAGCACCACGTCCGGCTTCACGATGGCTCCGCACTTCGAGCAGTGCGGTACGCCGTCGGGACTCTGCTCGCGCAGGGCCAGCAGCTTCTCCACGGTGTAGGGCGCGCCGCAGTCCATGCAGAAGTTGCGCCACACGCTGCCATGCAACTCCAGCACGTTTCGGCTGCCGGCCTTCTGGTGCAACCCGTCGATGTTCTGGGTTACGACGGCTGAAAGCGTTCCTTCCCGTTCCAGCTCGGCCAGCTTGCGATGGGCGGCGTTGGGCGCAGCGTTCAGGGCCAGCATGCGGTCGCAGTAGAAGTCGAAGAACTCGCGGGGGCGAGCGTCGAAGAAGCTGCGGGATACCATGGTCTCGGGCGGATAGGGGTAGCGCTGGGCGTAGAGCCCGTCGGCACTGCGGAAGTCGGGGATGCCGCTTTCCGTGGACACGCCGGCACCCCCGAAGAACACCATACGGCCCGGCGCGCACTCGTCAATCCACTGGCGCAGTTGCTCAATGTCGCGCTCGGTTTGGTCGCAGATCATGGCTCGTCCTTTCCACATCCAATCGCTTGGGGCCTTGGGGCTTTCCAGGAATTGTACCCGACCCTAGGCCTCGACGAGATCGAAGTGGGTGTTGGAAAAGACGTTCAGGTTCAAGCTCTTCATCAGGTGCTTGAGCGCCGCCTGGGCCTTCACGGAATTGCCCGCGTCATCCAGCGGCGGCGCGAAGGCGCACACGCCGAAAAGCCCGGGCATGACGCCGATGACGGCGCCGCCCACGCCGGTCTTCGCGGGCAGTCCCGTGGCATACAGCCAGTCGCCCGAGTGCTCGTAGAAACCGACGGCGCTCATAAGCGCGACTACCTTGGAAGTGAGCGCTGCGCCGAACACGCGCTTCTTCGTGAGGGGGTTCACGCCGTCGTCGGCGATGGTGGCCGCCGAGATGGCCAGCTGCTCGGCCGTCACGCCCAGTGAGCACTGGCGCGTGTACAGGTCGAGCGACATCTCCGGATCATCGTACATGCGGCCGTACTCTTGCAGCAGCCACGTGATGGAGCGGTTGTCGAAGTTCGTGGCGGATTCGGAATGGTACAGCTCGTCGATGAGTTGGGGCTTGCTTCCCAAAAGAGCGGTCATGTTGTCGAAGATGGCCTTCCATTTCCCATCGGCATCGCCGTGGGGCTTGACGAGCGAACAGGCCGCGATGGCGCCGGCGTTCACGAGCGGCGTGGAGGGCCGGTCGTTTTCCAGCAGGATGGCGAAGATGGAATTGAACGGCAGCCCCGTGGCATCGGCGCCGATGTCGTCAAGAATCGCCTGAGCCCCGTGCTGCTCTAGCGCCAGAATGGCCGTGTGCACCTTCGAGACCGACTCGATGCCGAAGCGGTAGTCGGTGTCGCCCACGGAGATGAGTCGGCCGTCCGGCAGGCACAGACTGATGCCGAACAAACTGGGATTGATGTTCGCGAGATACGGGATATAATGCGCGTTCTGGCCGCCCTTGATGTCCTTGCAGGCTTCATAGGCGTCGTGTACCGCGGTGATGATCTGGTCGAAGGTGAGACGGGTGATCATGGTGCGCTCCTCGCTCCTTGGTGAGAGTTTTCCTCATGGTACGCCGCCGCCTACGGGGCCGCCGCATTCTGACGGCGGTCGTTGGCAAACTGTGGGAGTAGAGCGAGTTCTTTCATCCGGCTGTCGCCTCCACGACTGCGCTAAAGCCGCTCTGTGATAATATGGTCTGAAAAATTTTCCAAATAGAAAGAACGTGGATATAGATGGTTTCGGAGAAGCAGGAAAGTCTTCTTTCGGTAGATGACGCAGCGGATTCAATCGGCGTTACCAAGCAGACGGTGACGCGGCTCATCCGAGAGGAAAAACTGCCCGCCCAAAAAGTCGGCAACAAATGGGTCCTTCGCGAAGAAGCGCTGCGGGACTACATGCGGGACAACAATCTCGTCCCAGAGCCTGAGGATCATGGGTGCTTGATGAGCGAAAAGCCGGGAATAGTGGCGCTCAGCTTCTTTTCGGGGGCGCTCGGCCTTGACCTGGGCATGGAAGCTGCGGGCATTGAGCCGCTTCTCTATTGCGAAAACGATCGCAAATGCAGGATGACCATTCAGGCAATGCGACCGCAAGGCGCCTTGATTGGCGACATCAACCAGTATTCGGCCACGGAGATCCTTCGGATGGCCGGTTTGGAATCGGATGCGAAGGTCGATGTCATGTTCGGCGGCCCTCCTTGTCAGGCTTTTAGCACGGCTGGCGCGCGACGTGCGTTTGACGACGCGCGGGGCAATGTGTTCCTGAAGTACCTTGAACTGGCTTCAGAAATAAAACCTACGTACCTGGTAATAGAAAATGTACGCGGGCTTCTTTCGGCTCCCTATGCTGTTGAGCGACACGGGCAGCCGGTCAAAGGGGGCGCGCTGCATGTGATTCTTCGCAAATTGGAGGAGGCGGGGTATTCCGTGAGCTTCAATTTGTATAACGCTGCGAATTTTGGTGCGCCTCAGATTCGGGAACGCGTTGTGCTTATCGGAAAGCGGGGAGAAAGCAAAGCCCCTTATTTGACGCCCACTCACGAGTGCGATGGGCAGCACGGACTTCCGCCGTGGAAAACGTTCGGCGAGGCCGTGGGGGATTTGAAGGCGCGTCCCATGCAGCATACCGATTTCCCCGAGAAGCGCCTCAAGTATTTTAGAATGCTCAAAGAGGGGGAGTATTGGAAAGATCTGCCCGTGGCTGTGCAGCGCGATGCCATGGGGAAGGCCTTTGAGCTGTCGGGTGGCAAGACGGGATTCTATCGGCGCATACGATTCGATCGTCCGTCTCCGACGCTGGTCACCTCTCCGACGATGCCGGCGACGGATCTGTGCCATCCTACGGAAGATCGCCCGCTTTCGGTGGAGGAGTACAAGCGCGTTCAGGGCTTTCCCGACGATTGGCGTATCTGCGGGAATGTTGCGGATATGTACAAGCAAATCGGCAATGCGGTGCCGGTAGCGCTCGGCGAGGCCATTGGGCGGGCGATTATCGGGGACATGAACGGGGACGAACCTGACGAGCGATTCGCCGATTTTCGCCATTCCCGCTATCGATTGACCAACGACGAAACGTGGCAGGCGCCTGTCGCACGATGATTTCCGACATGGCTGCGCCTGTTCTCTGGAGGGATATGACGCGGCTCTCGAACTAGCAAAGCCGCTGCTTGAGCAGTTGGACGTCGTTCATAGTGTTGCCAAGGGAGTTCTCCTCAAGGGCCTGGCGCATCTCTTCCTGCAGCCGGTCGATGCATTCTTGACGCGCTTGGCGGACGTCGCCGATCTCGATGCGGGAAACGTCGTCGATAAGACCCTCGACGGAGTCGAAACCGGTAAGCCATTGCCAAAAAGCCGCACCCGTTAGGTACCGGTACTGAAATCCGGCGATGTCCCGATTGGCCTGATCGCGCTCGTCGGGTTGGTACGTGCGTATCTCGTCGATAGCCTTGTTGTGGCGCAGCACGCAGAACGCTGGCAGCACTTGTTGGTTGCTGGCGCGCTTGAATCGCCTCTGCGTCTCGCACTTATCTTTCAATTCGCGGAGCTCCTGGGGGAACGACGCCGAATTGGTGGTGTTGACCTGCGATTTGAGCTCACATACGTAAAGGGCTCCGTCGCGTACCGTCATCATGTCCCCGGTATCGAGGGTGTCGGAGGAGATTGCCGCAATCAGTGCCTGCCACAGGTTGCCCATGACCGTTTCCTCGCTGGAGCTTTCGCAGGCCCGGAATGCCTCGAGTACGAACTCTTCAGCGGTGGCAACGCCGCGGGCGGCGAACATGATGACATCTTTGCCAAGCAGTTTCTTGAGGTTGATCTTAGAGCTGTCGCGATAGTAGGCCGCTCTCTTGGCGGAGAACTCCCGCAGCATGTCGTAGGCAATGGCGCGCTGCCGGGCTACGTCGTCAGTGTAGATAACGCCGTTCTCGACGCGCTGCTCCGAAGAGAGGGTGATGGATGGGTGCGAAGGGGTGTCCATAGGGAGATGCCTTTCTCGGCGTTTGATTGCGAATGCCATTATATTGCATGCTTGGGGCCATTTCAGAAGCGAGCTTGTTTGCGAGTCTGGCTTTGCTGAAGGGTTGTGCGGTTCGCTTGCTCTACAATGGCGATAACCTGTTTTCCAACCTTTCTGAAAGGCTTCCATGAACGACATTCAAGGTGTGCTGTTCGATGCGGATGGCACGCTGATCGACACCTACGACATCATTCTCACTTCGATGCGCTATGCCGTGAACGACGTGTTGGGTTGCTCGCTTGATGACGACGAGCTAATGGCAGGAGTTGGCACGCCGCTCTACGATCAGATGCTGCATTTCACGGGCGGCGACGCGGCTCGCGCTACCGAGATCACGCAGATCTATCGCGATCACAACGACGGCGTCCACGATGCGCGCATTCGCGCCTTCGGCGACACGAAGGCGGCGCTCGAGCGATTTCAGGCGGCGGGTATCCCGATGGGCGTGGTCACCTCGAAGCGCCATGCCATGGCCCAGCGCGGGCTCGAAATGAGCGGTATCGCAGACCACTTCCAATTCCTCATCGGCCATGACGATTGGCCCGAGCATAAGCCAGCTCCCGGCCCCATTCTGCGAGGCTGCGAGCTTTTGGGCGTGGCGCCAGAATGCAGTCTTTACGTGGGCGACAGTCCCTTCGACATCCAAGCTGGCAACGCTGCTGGCTGCGCTACCGCCGCCGCTCTCTGGGGCATGTTCCCATGCGAGGTCCTGGCGGCCGAGCGTCCCACGTTCATGTGCGATTCGCTAACAGAACTCGCGGATCGGCTGGGCATCTAGGCCAGCTTACAGCTGCACAACCATATCGCACTCTCGGCAAGTTGCGCGAACGCTCTCTCGTACTATGACTTCTTGGTACAAAGCGCAACGTGCTTTCGGCGCGTTGGCGCGGAAGCATCTGCGACGAAACATGCTGCGGCGAAACACGCTGCGGCGGCCTCGGACGTAGTCGCCGGCGGTGGAGGTGCGTCGACTGCCGGGGCGCCACGTGCGAAGGCGCCTGGCTTTAGCCGGCCGCAATATAGAATGGAGTAGCTGATATGGCTGTTCAAAACAAGCAGACCGCAAAACACCGCCAGGCGATGATCGTGGTGCTGTTCGCGTGCAACCTGCTTGCCTCTTTGATGCAGTCGCTCATGAACGTCGCGCTCGACTATGTTTCGGCAGAGTACCACGTGAGCCTGTCCGAGGCGAACCTGCTGGTGCTCGGCTATTCCATCGTGGCGGGTATTGTCATTGTGCTCGCAGCCCTCTCGCTCCACCGCTTCGGTTTGAGGAAGGTCATGCTCTTCGGGCTGATCGTGTCGTTCGTCGGCTCGCTGCTCGGCGTTCTGGCCTGGGATTTTCCCTCTTTGGTGGCGGCGCGACTCATTCAGGCCGTTGCCACCGGCCTTTATTTCCCCGTGGTGAACGAAGCGCTGCTCAATCTTTCACCTAAAAATGGGGCCGGTCGTCTGCTTGCCGTCAATAGCGGCATTATCGGAATAGGGCTTGCGGTGGCCCCCATCGTTTCAGGTCTCGTCATCACCTATTGGGGGTTGCGGGTGCTGTTCGCCATTCCCGCGGTGACGGCATTCGTTCTCTTTTTCATTGCGCGTCGCACGATCGTCGATATTATGCCGCGTCAGAAGTTGCCCGTCGACGGGCTGAGCGTCGTGCTCATTGCCGTGGGGCTTTCCGCCTTCATGATCGGCTTGAACGAGGTTACGCGCAACCCGCTGCCGATGGCGGCGCTCATGATCGCGGGAATTGCCGTGTGTGCGTGGTTCATCCACCGTCAAGGACGCCTCGCCCATCCGCTTTTGGACATGCGTCCGCTTCGCAACAAGACCTATGCTCTGGGCGAGACCCTCATCGTTCTCAGCTATATGAGCTCAATTTACCTCAGTCTGCTCATTCCGCTTTATTTGGAAGGGGTGGCGGGTTTCACGCCGTTCATCGCTGGTTGCTTGCTGGCTCCGGCGACGCTGTGCTATGCGGGTCTGTGCTTTGTCAGCGGCCGGATGCTCGGGAAGGCGGGGGTGTGGCCGCTTGTACCCGTCGGATTCGGCGTGTGCCTTGTCGGGTTCGTGGCGCTTTCGGTGTTCACGCGGCTCGATCTTGCGCTGGCCATCGTGGGCTGCATGGCGCTTGCGTGCGCGGGAATCGGCACCGAGTATCCTGCGATTAAGAGCGTCGATCTGGAAGTGCTCGACCCCGAGCTGTCCGCGAGCGGCTCGTCGATCCATTCCACTTTGGTGCAGATCGCAGGATTTATTTCGTCGGCGCTCTTCGTCGGTCTCATGTCGGGGCAGGTTCATCATTTGATGGCCGATGGCATGGCGAAAGCGCAGGCCTACAGCGCAGGTTTCTCGACCACCGTGTACTTGGCGGTCGCCTTTGTAGTGGTAGCGGCCATCTCATCGGTGGTTTACGCGCGCCATGTGGTCAAGCTGACCCGTGGGAAGTAGGGCACAGGCGCATATGCGGGATGGGGAAGGGGTCGCCCATGCCGTCGGTTTCCGAGCGGTCGAACACCTCGAAGCCGTAGTGCTCGTAGAAGCCGACGGCTTGCTCGTTCTGCTCGTTTACATCCACGAGGGTGGCGCCGTGCTCGCTTACGGCATGGTCGAGCAGGAGTGAGCCCAGCCCGCAGCCGCGAAGGGACGGGTGGATGAACAGCATCTCGATCATAGTGCCATCGACACCGATAAAGCCTACGACCTGGCCATTCTCGTCCCGGCAAACCGCCAGGTGCGCAACGGATGCAATCGCATCTGGCACATAGGCCGCAATGCGCTCGATATCATCCGGCGTGAGAAACGTGTGCGTTGCCTCAACCGAAGCTCGCCAGCAGGCGACCAGCTCGGCTAGCGGGCCCGTGTCGTCGCCAAGCTCAATGTCTTCGATGCAGAATGCCATTGTGCTCCTTCCGTGCACGCATGAAACTTTGAGGACTATAGCATACCGTGCTGCAGCGGTCGGGGTGCTGCTCGTGCGCTGCTTCTACCAGTACTTCCGGTGCGAGACGAGAGCACCCATGAACGAGACGGGCTCTTCGCAGCGATACCTTGTTGCTCTTTGACAAAACAGTAAACGGCGGTAAAAGAAGTTCAAAACAGTAAAGCGCTGGGAGACGCTACGGAACCGCAGCGACCGCGGCTTAGGCGGGGCAGAAGCGTGAGCCGGACGTGCCGAAGTTGCACTTGAACGGAGAGGAAGGGGCGTGGTTCAATGGGTACTCTGATCGGGTAAGGAGGTGCGAAGTGAGCCAGCTTGAAGATTTGAATCGCGCCATGGCCTACATCGAGGAACATTTGGATGGCACGGTCGATATGGACGTGCTTGCGCGCATTGCGGTGTGCTCGAAGTATCAGCTGCAGCGGATGTTCCCCTATCTGACGGGCGTGACGCTGCCCGAATACATCCGTCGCCGCGCTATGACTCGGGCAGCCCAGGATCTGCGGGCGACGGACGCGAAGGTGGTGGACGTGGCCCTGCGCTACGGCTACGACTCGCCGACGGCGTTCGCTCGGGCGTTCCGGCGCGTGCACGGTGCCTCGCCCAACGATGCTCGGCGCCCGCAGACTAAGCTGACGCTCTACCCGCGCTTCGTGTTCACCTTGTCCGTGAAAGGAGAAGAGCCAATGGATTACCGCATCATTGAACAGGGCGCCTTCCGCGTCGTCGGCATTCCGTCCGACAACGGGACGTGGGAGGTGGAAGATGCTGGGGAGAAGGCCGTCGATTACTGGGAGAAGTTGGGACCCCGCGTGCACGAGATTCTCGATCTCGTGGACGGCAGCGAGCCGGCTGGGCTGCTCGGTGTTCAGTTCTGCCGCGACGGCGCGTTCGACTGCTACATGGCCTGCGTCGCGACGAACCGCCCGTGTCCCGAGGGCATGGAGGAGCGCACCGTGGAAGCGGCCACCTACGCGGTGTTCGAATGCGTGGGACCCATGCCCGAGGCGATGACCAACCTGTGGCACCGTATCCTGACTGAGTGGCTGCCCTCGTCCGGCTATCGCTGGGAGAGCAAGACCGACGTTGAGCGTTACTTCACGCCGCGCATGACCGCCCCCGACAGCCGCAGCGAAGTCTGGCTCCCGGTGGTGAAAGCCTAGCGTGCTGGCCACCCCGATGCGTTCGGGCAACATTCGCAGGGCGGTTTCGGCCGTCTTACGAATGTCCGGAAATTCGCGCTGTCGGTCGCCGGTGTCGCTCGCGCGCTACTTCTGCCAGTGCTGCAGGTGAGGGACGAGGACGCCCATGAAGGAGACGGCCTCTTCTTGCGACATGCCGGTGGCCTCCATGAGGAAGGGGGCCGTCTTCTCGATGAGTTCGTCTTCGCTTTGGTAGGCGAATTGGCCGCCGTCATAGCACCACTTGCAGTAGGCCGTGTTCTCCGTACCGTCGGTCTCGGTGCCGTGGGGCATGTTGGGGACAGTGAAGGGGGTGCCGCAGCATTGGCACAGCTGGCTCACGTCGATGTCGAAGAGCTGGATGACCGGCACGTCCAGCACGGTCGCAATGAGCTTTCGCATGTCCACGGACGGCTCGGTCTCGCCGTTTTCCCATCGCGACACCGCCTGACGGGTGACGTAAAGCTTCTCGGCCAGATCTTGCTGGGTCATGCCGCGCTGCTCCCGCGCCGCGGCAAGGGTTTCCTTGAACGCCATGTTCGTCCTTTCTTGCAGGGCCCCCGGGTGGTTGCCCGCGTTTTTACAGGGGCGTCTGGGTGATTGCCCGCATTCTCGCATGAGCTCATTCTGCCTGGTTGCCTGACTCCCTTCAAGCAACATCTTGTTGCGCGCGGACGCTCATGGATGGCTGAAAGTTAGAAGAGGTTTTCTATCGGCGCCGGGCGCCGTGGGCGGCTTTCGGCTTGGTGGCTTCCGGGTGCTCGGCCAGACAGAGGTCGAGGAGCGTTTCAAGCTCCTCGGCGACATCCGTATCCGCGTCGCTGGGGTCGAGACGCTGCAGCACGCCGAACTCGAAGGCGTCTTCGCCGCGCTGATCCCAGAGGGCTTGCAGCCGCTTGTCCGGGTAAAGTCCCGAAGACAGTTTTGTCCAGTTTCGTCAAACGAGCTAATCGTCGATCAAAGGGTTGTGAAGCATGCGCAATCCGCGCTCGATAGATTTTGTGTCAGTCTTGTCGCGCAAATGAAAGCTGATTCCCTGGTTGATGAAAAACTCGACGATCGCTTCGAGGGCGCCAGACTCCATGCTCTTCTTGATGGTTTGACTCTTCAACTGCTCAATGATTCCTCAAAAAAGAACCAATCGTTTGCCGAGGCGGTTCTTCGGTGTCATATGGCGACGCTCGTTCCATAGCATTCGCGGGGCGCTCTTTGGGAGTCTCCGCATTAAGGGGGGCGACCATTTTCATGGAAAGGAGAGTCTTTTACGATTCTCGAAAGCACGTGCCGGCGCCGTAGAGGCGAATCGTGCCGCCCTCGAGTTCGTGCGCGTCACCCAGGTAGTCCCAGCCGCACTTTTCGTAGAAACCCGCCAGATTGGTGACCAGGTACAAGCGCTTGTGACCCATGGCGGCTGTGACGGCACGGGCGCAATCGAGCAGGTGCCGCGCGAGGCCGTGATGGCGGTACTCTTCCTCCACGTACAGGGCGCAGAGGTTGGGGGCGAGGTCGGGCCGGTCGTGGAAGTCGTTCTCGATGATGCCGCAGCCCGCAATGATGGGGCTCGCGATCTCGTTGTTCGCGCGCACGATGTACCACTGGGGGACGGCGCTGCCAGCTCGGGCGCTTTCCCGCATGCTCTCCAGGTACGCATCTTCTGGAATGCCCCACTTCGCAGAGAACCACGCAGCCGCCTCTTCCGCCATTTCAGGATGATCCGCCACCCGCCAAATGCGCCAAGGCGCGGCTGCGCCCGGGGCCGTGCTTGGCTCTTCCCCCGAAGGCCAGCGGTCTCCATCGCCAGGCGTTCGCTTGCCGGGTTCTGCCTTTGGCTGCTGGCTAAAAAGTCGCTTCTCTTGTGGGGCGAAATAGTGCTCGGTGGCGTAGAGGTAGCGCTCTTCGAAGCGTTGCACGGCTTCCCTCGACTTTCTCGTGAAGGGAAGCAGCATGTCGTAGGCGTGGAACCAGTGGGGATACAGGTCCACGGAGGCTTCTATACCTGCGCGCTTGAGGTTCGCGACGTACTCAAGCGTCTCGCAATAGAACGGCTCTGCAGTGCCGACGTAAGTGTAGGCAGGAGGCAGCCTTGCGTAATTGGTTTCCCGGGCGGGAGCGGCGTAAGACGGTGGCGTCGTGCCTCCTAAATCGCGGAGATAGTGTTTCCAGGCAAATCGGTTGGTGCGCGTGTTCCACACGGGTGCGTGATTGTCTCGCGAAGAGGCGGTCTCCCGGTCGTCCAGCATGGGGTAGAGGGGCATCTGGAAGGCGACGTTGACCTCGCCGAGATCTCGCGCCAAAAGGCAGGTGGCCACGGTGAGGCCGCCCCCGGCGCTTTCCCCGCCCACCATAATCTGTGCGTCGTTGATTCCCAGCTCGTCGGCGTGGACCTTCAGAAAAAGCAGAGCGGCGTAGCAGTCTTCCAGATCGGCGGGAAACGGTTTCTCGAACGCGGTGCGGTATTCCGGGGCCACTACCACGGCGCCGTGCTTTTCCACTAGAAAGCGGGCGTGGGACAGGAGTATTTTCTGGTACATGCCGTGAAGATGGCCTCCTCCGTGGAGCCACAGGATGCCAGGAGTGTTTTCTTGTGGCCGCGCGCTTTCCGTGGGGCGCAAGATAAGAACCCGTATGTCGCGATCCGAAGCGGGGATCATCCTTTTCTCGATAGTATGCAATTTCCGCGCGGCCATGTTCACCCTCTGGATTCCCGAGGTTTTTCTGCTCAGGGTAATATACCGCCAGAAGGCAGAGGGGTCAGAGGAGAAAAGCCCTGACGCGTATTCGGGCGATGCAATGCGTTCTATGGCCGAGGGTCTGCTCTTGCCGGCCTTTCGGTCGACGAACCCCCCGGTTTCTGCAGCAAATCTCGAGTTGTAAGCGTCTGCTTCCGCTTGTGGTAGAAGACGCGTCGAGTGGTTGGAGAGAAATGCCCGATCAGAGCGGTGCGCTTTAGGGCGATTACCCGAGAAGGCTGACGACGCCCTTCCTCGGACGCTTATAACTCAAGATTTCATGCAGAATAGGGTACCTTCGCCGACCGAGGGCCTTTGCGAGAACGGGTTCAGGGAGGTTAGTTTGCGAGAGCTGGTCTGCGGAGCGACGATGCCGCCACTCCGCAAAAGCAATTGCCTGAAGGAGGGATCTTTATCTAAGCGACGCCTTGCGGCCGAGCGCGCTCAGTGCTTGCGGGGTTCCCTCCACGTTCTCGGTGTGCCAGTTTTTGTGGCCGCCAACATACCGTGTGGCGTATCTGCCGGATGGGCGTAGGCTTCTAGCTCCTTTTGCCGCGCGTCGTTTGATGGACACCCTCTGTTTTTGGCTGCCATGTTGTTAATAGCTATATAGTTTAGAACTATACTATCAAGCAACAGGAAGTCGGAGTCAAAGAAGGATAAGGCGGAAAGGTTCTATGGCTGACAAGACAGGCGGAGCAAAAGGTGAGGAGCTGCGCATCGAGCTTCTGCGAACCATTTTCAAATTCAAGAAACTTGCCAATTCCGGCTTGGGAATGAGACCGATAGACGGGAAACAGGACATCAGTCTCGCGGAATTCATGTTGCTAAGGGCGGTGGACGGCAACTCGGTCGATAACCCCTCGAACGTGAGCCCAACGGATATCGGGCAATTCCTCTCAGTCACTAAAGGCGCGGTGTCGCAAATGCTGAACTCACTTGAGGAGAAGGGCTTCATTTCGCGTGCCCTCTCGCGCGAGAACAGGCGCAACACGCTGGTTCTGCTCACGCCGAAGGGACGCGAGCTGCTCGGTGACGAGGAGAACGAGTTCAATGCAAAGCTCGATGCGCTCATAGAAACGATGGGGCGCAAGGACATCGAGGAGCTGATAGCCATAGTCGAAAGGCTGACGGAGGTTCTTGATAGCCCGCAATTCGCGGAATGAACCCGAGTCTGCTTGTCTTTGCCGCGAGGCTCCCTTTTCCCAGTAAGGAGAAACACAACATGGATATGAAGCAAGCCATGGTTGAAAGGCACATGGTCCGAAAATACACCGACAAACCTATTCCGACCGAAATCGTGCGGAGAATCAACGGGCGGGTCAGCGATGTCAACGCGGAATACCGTACCGATATCGAGCTGGTGAGAGATGACGGCTCCGCCTTTAATGCGGCAATCAAGCTCATTTTGGCCAAAGGCGTGCGCAACTACTTCATCCTTGCGGGCAGAGCCGCTCCCGATCTGCGCGAGCGGTTGGGAGCGGCGGGAGCCGATCTCATGCTGTTCTGCCAGACGTTGGGGCTGAACACCTGGTGGGTCGGCGGTACGTACAGCCACGCCAAGATGGCGCAAAAGGCGCCGGGCGATGAGGTGATTGGCATTATCGCCGTTGGCTACGGTGCCACGCAAGGGAAGCCGCACAAGTCGAAATCTGCCCAAGAGGTTGCGACCTACGAAGGCCCCGAGCCCGAGTGGTTCAAGAACGGTGTCGAGGCCGCGCTCCTTGCCCCCACTGCTCTTGGTAAACAGGCGTTTAAGATAGAAGGTGCGGGTGATGAGGTTTCCATCACGTACGAGCCGGGAGCATTCGCGGGCGAAGACCTCGGTCTGGTGAAGTATCACTTTGCCCTAGGGGTGGGTAGCCATTCGTTTTGCTGGAAAGCCGCCCGTTGAATCTTCTGAGCCAGCCGATTTACTGAGTCCAGGCTTAGCGTCCGAGCGCGCTCAGCGCTTGCAAGGTGGGCTGCACGTTTTCGGCGTGCCAGTTTTTGTAGCCGCCGGCGTACTGCGTGGCGTATATACCGGACAGTCGCAGGTCGCTCAGCTCCTTTTGCTGGGTGGTGAGGCGCACAGCGCCGCTGCTGGTCTCGATGTCGATGACTACGTTGAGCAAGTCGTTGATAAGCTTCACAGATTCAATGTCCGCATACGGAATAACGAGCGAGACGTCCCGTTCCAACGTTCCCCAAAACGACTCGAATGGAAGCAGGATGAGTTCGTTCTCGCACATCTGGAGGACCGCCACATCCCATGTCTCGAAAAAGCGGACGATCTTCTCGCTCAAATCTCCCGCCGCGCCCTTGACGATGATGCACCGATCCTCCAGAGGCGCGTAGCCGGCCTCGATCGCATATTCCCAAACCTTCTCTTCGCGGGCCATAGTTGTTGCTCCTTTCGCTCGGGTTTGCGTCGGCGGGCATTATTTTCCCGATTCGCCCCTATGCCTGCAAATGGGTCGTATTGGTAAAATGCCTGTTCAAAGGCCCTGTAAAAGACTTTTGACAGCTGCGTCTGCGCCATCTTGCAAGACTTGTGGGATATCATTTCGGTGCACACAAGCGGCGCGACACGCCAACGGGTAATCGAAAGGAAGGGATCGATGGAGCTGGCTCGGCAGTTGAAGGCCAAGCGGGAAGAGCGCGGGCTTTCCCAGGGCGAGGTTTCGAAGGCGATCTTCGTGTCACGCCAGACCATCTCGAGTTGGGAGAACGACAAGACCTATCCGGACGTGCAGAGCCTGCTGCTTCTCAGCCAGCTGTTCGAGGTTTCCGTCGACGAGCTTGTGAGGGGAGATGTGGTCGCCATGCAGCAGGCTATCGCGGAAGACTCGCGCATACTGCTTGCAGGGTTGTTGCTCGCTTTGGAAGGATAGGCTGCCAATCGCACTGACGCATTGGCGTAGATTCAGTGTGACTGTTTAAATCTGCGAATACTACTTTGCGCGACAGAGGATTATGTCCGGACTTCTCCCTAGTGCTCTATCGCGAGCAGGCTGTCGCGGGTGTCTTTTTGAACCAGGGGGCGCATGCTGTCTGCGTAGCGGGCGACGTTGGCGTCTCTTAGTGCGGAGACGATTTTGGGCGCGAGGGCGGGCTTGGCCTTGGCGAGCAGGGGGAGCAACTTTATGCACTGTCTCGCGCAGATGGGCTTTTCGTCGGTTATATGCTCGAGGTACCCGCCGATTATGCCGTCGATTTTGTCGTCGACGTCCCACTTCGCGTTGTGGGCTATCAGCGCGAGCCCGCGCGTGCGAACGTACGAGTTGCCGCTGCTCGCCATTGCGATGAACTTGTCCATGTGTGGGTAGAGGCAGTTGCTCTCGGCGCTCATTTCCTCCAGCGCTTTCAGCGCCTGATATGCCTGCGAGTTGTCTTGCGACGTCAGAAGCTCAAGCAGCTCTTCGACCTTCTCGCTCATCGTGTCTCCCTTTTAGCTATTTTGCTGCAAGCAGGTGGCAAGTCGGGCGCTCCTCGACGAAGGGCGCCCGACAGGTCGATTGAAAGCTGGCGCGGGGTTTTATTCCCACTCCACCGTGCCCACAGGCTTCGGGGTCAGGTCGTAGCAGACGCGGCAGATGCCGGGGACTTCGTGGGTGATGCGGTCGGTCATGCGCTTGAGGAGCGCCCAGTCCAGCTCGGGCACCTCGGCGGTCATGACGTCCACGGTGTTGATGGCGCGGATGATGGCCGGCCACTCGTAGGCGCGCACGCCGTCGCGCACGCCGGTGGCGCGCATGTCGGGCACCACGGCGAAGTACTGCCAGGCGCCCACGTTCGCCGCTTCCATCTCCTCGCGCACGATGGCGTCGGCCTCGCGCAGGGCCTCCAGGCGGTCGCGGGTGATGGCGCCCAGGCAGCGCACGCCCAGGCCCGGGCCGGGGAAGGGCTGGCGCTCAACCATGGACTCGGGCAGCCCCAGCTCGCGGCCGACGACGCGCACCTCGTCCTTGTACAGCAGTTTCACGGGCTCCACCAGGTCGAACTGCAAATCCTCCGGCAGTCCGCCGACGTTGTGGTGGGCCTTCACGCCGTCCTTCGACTCCAAAATGTCGGGGTAGATGGTGCCCTGGGCGAGGAAGTCCACCTCGTCGCCCACCTTGCGGGCCTCCTCCTCGAACACGCGGATGAACTCGCCGCCGATGATCTTGCGCTTCGTCTCGGGCTCGTCGACGTCGGCCAGAAGGTCCAGGAAGCGGTCGGTGGCGTCCACGTACACCAAGTTCGCGTCCATCTGGTTCTGGAACACGTCGATGACCTGCTCGGACTCGCCCTTGCGCATAAGCCCGTGGTTCACGTGCACGCACACGAGGTTCTTCCCGATGGCCTTGATGAGCAGCGCCGCCACCACCGAGGAATCCACGCCGCCGGACAGCGCCAGCAGCACCTTCTTGTCGCCCACCTGCTCGCGAATGGCGGCAACCTGCTCGTCGATGAACGCCTGTGCCAGCTCGGGGGTGGTAATGCGCTCCATGTCGTCGGGGCGAACGTTCTCGTCCATTGAGACCTCCTCGGTTTCAGTGCGGCTTTTCCGATGGCGAGATTATAGCGTACAGGGGCAGGGGGCGACGGAGCCTGCCCTCCGGTTTGGCGGCGAACTGCGGTCAAGTGTGCAGGATTTTGCGATAGAGAGAGTGCTTCGGAATCGTTGTGTGCAAGATTTTGCGATAGGGAGAGTATGAACGCCCTTTTTGCGCCCGTTGAGTTCTCCCTATCGCAAAATCCTGCGCGAATTCCCTGCGTGCTCTGCCGAACGGGGCAGTACGCGAATGAACGGGGCGAGGGGCCTGCGATGCCCGGGATGCTTTTCCGCAGCGCGAGACGTGACGGGGGCGTGACAGGGGTGAAACGGGTGCGGGACGTTGGCACCACGGAAATCGCGGCGTCGGCATAATAGAAGCCGTCAATGGGAAATTGCGTGAGGAGAAGAGGCGCACGTGGAAATTTTGGAACTGGCGCTCATTGTGCTGGCTTGTGTCATCGGCTCGGCGGTGCTGTGCCAAGTTGTGCCGCGGCTGTCGTTGCCGCTCGTGCAGATCGCCGTCGGCGCGGTAGTGGCCCTGGCCGTTCCGGCTGTCCGCGACGTGAGCATCTCCTCCGAGCTGTTCCTCGTGCTGTTCATTGCCCCGCTGCTGTTCAACGAGGCCCGCGAGACGAACCCCCGCGACCTGTGGGAGAACAAGGGCTCCATCCTGTCGTTGGCCGTGGGACTCGTGCTGCTCACGGTGCTCGTGGTGGGCTTCGTGCTGAACTGGTTCGTGCCCTCTATCCCGCTGGCCGCCGCCTTCGCCTGCGCCGCCGCCCTGGCCCCCACCGATGCCGCCGCTGTGGGCGCACTCGCGTCGTCGGTCAGCCTGAAGAGGCGTCAGTCGACGCTGCTCTCCGGCGAGTCGCTCATCAACGACGCGTCCGGCGTTGTCGCCTTCCAATTCGCCAGTGCCGCCGCCCTCACCGGGGCTTTCTCGGCCCTCGATGCCGCCGAGGAGTTCGGCCGCCTGTTTCTCGGCGGTATCGCTGCCGGCGTGGTCGTGGGCGTCGTGGGGCTGTACTCCATGCGGGCCCTGCGACGCGGCGGCTACGAGAGCACCACCATCAACGTGCTCTACGAGGTATTCTCGCCGTTCTTCGTGTACCTGTTCGCCGAATGGCTCGGCACCTCTGGCATTCTGGCTGTGGTGGCCGCGGGCCTCATCATGGCCGATCGCTCCCAGCGCCTCACCTCCGCTTCCATCGCCCAACGCCAGCTGGTGTCCCGCAGCTTTTGGCGCATCATCGTGTTCCTCATCAACTCGGTGGTGTTCGTTCTTTTGGGCATGCAGCTGCCCCAGGCCTTCACGCCGGCCATTGCCGATCACTTCTCGCTGCCGTTTCTTTTGGGGGTGGTGGCGCTGGTCACGGCACTTATCGTGGGGTGCCGCTTCGGGTGGGTGCTCGTCATGGAGGAGGTCTATCGCGTCGGCCGTCGTCGCAGCCGGCGCCGCACGCTGCGGAAGAAGGCGTCGAAGGTGGAAACGGTGGAGACGAACCAGCCTTCGCCCACGCCGCATCTGCGCCACCGCCGCCCCCATTGGCGCGAGCGCATCGGCAGCTTGCTGAAGAACGCACTGGTGCTTACCGTGGGCGGTCCGAAGGGCGCCGTCACCCTTTCCATCATCTTCACCCTGCCGCTCACGATGCCCGACGGCGCGACGCCCTTTCCCGAGCGCGATCTTATCGTGTTCCTCACGGCGAGCGTCATCCTGTGCACGTTGCTCCTGGCCGACGGCCTGCTGCCGCTGCTCTCGCCGCGTGTGGCGGAAGCTTCCAACGAGCAGGAACTGTCCCGTGCTGCCATCCGCGTTTTGGAAGGCACCTTGCGCGAGTTGCAGGCCATGCTGGCCTCCGACGAAAACACTCAGTACGATCCGGCTTTGCGCCTGACCATCGCTCACTACCGGGTGCGCCTGGCCCGTGCGCGCGAGTCGGTGGACGATACGTGCAGCCAGCAGATCGGCGCTCTGGCGACCCAGGTGCGCGAGGTGCAGGAGAAGGCCGCCGATGCCATTCACGAGAAAGGTGGCTACGACAACGGCACGCGGGCTCCTTACTACGCCATGCTGCGCGAGGTGCGTCGCTCGCTGGGCTACGATGGTGCCGACGTGAAGGTGGGCTCGCGGTTTTCCACTCTGCGCGGCCGAGCGCGACTTCTGTGGCAGCGCACGAAGCCGCCGGCGGTGGAAAGCGACCAGGACGAGCGCGTCTACTACGACACCTGCCTGTTCGCCATCGAGTTGGAGCACGCGGCCATCGATTATCTGCAGGACGTTGTCGACCAGCATGACGGCCGCCAGGGTGCCGCGCAGCTGCTTTTGGAGGAGCATCGCATGGTGCTGAACTCCCTGTGGAACCGCATCAACCACGGCCAGGACGTGAAACAGCAGGATCGCCCCGACATCACGCTGACCCACCACCAGGCGCTTCCCGATGGCATACAGCCCCTGTTCGGAGGCCAGTTCGCCGAGGCCGCCCGCTACGCTGACGAAGTGGACGCCGACGCCCTTTCCATCGAGCTGGACCAAATCCGGCACTTGCAAGATCACGGGGAAATTTCCCTGCCCGTCGCCAACGAACTGCGCCAACGCGTCTACGTCCTGCAAATGAGCCTGGGGGAGTAGCGTGTCCGGAGGCTGGAAATGCACTCAATGAGTGCGGTACAGGGCAAGAATGTGCACTCAGTGAGTGCAGCAATTTCGCGGATTTCGGAAATCCTTCGGCAAATGCCACTTCGACCCCGCAATGGTCGATGGGCGCTGGGGCTCTCTGCCATTACGGGCCTGAAGTGGCAGAAAAATGCCAGTTGAGGGCAGTTATGGCAGAGGGGAGAGATTCGGTCTTGCCATTTCTGGGTCGAACTGGCATTTCCCCCTCGCTTTCGCGAAAAAGCAAGTAGAGGGTCTCGTCGCGTTGCTACCCCTCGTCCAGCGCGCGCACGGACTTCGGGAGGTACAATGCGAGGCCCAGGGCCAGGCAGGCCAGGCCGTCTACAATGAAGAACGGGGCGACGCCCATGGCTTCGGCCAGCACGCCACCGATGGCGATGCCTACTGGGGTGGCCAGCCCCATGGCGGCGGTGAGCAAGCCCATGGCGCGGCCCATCTTGTCGTCGGGCACGTTGCGTTGGGTGAGCGTCATGGTGGGGCCGTTGAACCAAGCACAGGCCACGGCCATCACAGCCACCAGCCCGATAAAGGCCGGGAAGGCTTCGGGCGGCAGAAACCCGCAGACCGCAGTGGCTACGCCCACGATCACGGCTGCCACGGCGATGAGCCCCGCGAGACGCTTGCCGCCGCCCCAAGCGATAAGGATGCCCGACCCCACGAGCATGCCCACCCCGAAGGCCGCCTCGGCGAGGGAGGCTGCATAGCCATCGCCGCCGAAGTGCTGGTAGGTCATGAGCGGGAACACCGCCGACAGCGGCCCGAAGATCATCATGCCGATGGTAACGCCGCCGATCAGCAGCACAAGTCCGCGCGTTTTCGCAATGGCGCGCCAGCCGTCGCGCAAGTTCGCCAGCACGTGCTGCTCCTTCGCCGTTGCGTCTACCACCGTGGGAATCTTCGCCAGGGCCAGACCCAGAACGGCCACGCAGGCACCGGCGAAATCGAGGAACATCACCGAGGAGAACCCGAGGGTGGTGTATAAGAAGATGCCGAAGGCCGGCGCTCCGATGGAGGCGACCGAGGCCAGCAGCTGATCCAGGGTGTTGATGCGCAGCAGGTGCTTGTCGGGCACGAGCATGGGCATGGCCGCCATCATGGCCGGACTGTGGAAGGCTTGGCCCACCGCCCGTGCGATGCAAACGGCAAGCAAAAGCGGAATGGACACATCGCCAGCCAGAATAAGCAGTCCCGCCATCAGTGAGATGATGCCCACGGCTCCGTCGGCTGCGATCATGATGAGCTTGCGGTTGTGCTTGTCGGCCACGATGCCTCCGAAGGGCGAGATGAGTCCGACAGGCAGCATGACGGCAATGTTCATGGCCGCCAGCATAAGGGCGCTGCCGGTGCTCTCGGTGACGTACCACACCACTGCGTAACCGGCGGCGTAACTCGTTATCATGGAGGCAGCCTGACCGGCCCAGATGAACGCAATGATGGCAAGCCAGTTCTTCGGCAGCGACAGGCCGGCGGCACTCAGGGGCGGCGTGGGGGCGGTGTCGGTGCCCTCTTCAGCGACGGTGCGGGAATGCGGGGACAATTCAGTCACGGGAATCTCCTTCGGGATATAGAGGCGATGCGCGGAAAGGGCGGATCCTTTTTAGAGTGCAGTTGCAGATGGGGTTGCGCCAGCGATTTCGAGTTGCAAAGGGCGGCGCGGAGAAAAACGGCGCAACAAGAAGTTGCCCGCACGGGGCAACCAGACGCTCTCGTTCGCGAGCGATTTCTGTTAGCGCGCCAGCAGTCCCGCCATCAAAACACCTTGCCTTGGTCGATTCCTGTGGCGCCCAGTGTATCCTGTGGCGCCCAGTGTAAGAGAGCATTTTATGCTTGTCAATCCGACTACGATGCGCGGGGGATTCACGCGATGGCATCCTCGCTCGCTATACTGGGCTTGATGCAAGATACGAAAGGGGCGCGGCATGGTGGAACTGACGAAAGAGAATTTCGATGCGCGGGTGACCAATGCGGAAGGAACGGTGCTGGTTGATTTCTGGAGTCCAGGTTGCGGTCCGTGTCGAGCCATGGAGCCCGTGCTGGAAGCTGTGGCCGCGCGGCATCCCGAGGTGCGCTTCGCGAAGCTGAACGCGGCGGAGCACCCCGACATCGCCTGGGCCTTCAAGGTGGTGAGCGTGCCCACCCTCGTGCTCTTTCGCGACGGGGCGCCCGTAGACGACATCGTCGGCGCGGTACCCGCCCAGCGCATCGAGGATCTTCTGGCTAAGGGCGGCCGCGAAGGGGGAGGAGCCTGATGGGCAAGAAGGCAGAGGCGCTCCACAAGTCGCTTACCGGGCAAGGGCTGGCGAGCCGCGCGACGGGCTCCTCGCTCGTGCATAAGGTGGCGGGACGCCAGGCGAAGACCCAGGAAGTGCCCGTTCGAGGACCGGATTTCGAGGCGTCCCAGCAAAAGGGGCACGCCTGTCGGCAAAAGCTGCCTCGCAGCAATCTGGGGAAGTGGGAGGTGCGTCCCGACCGCGGCGAGGCGGTCGATCTCATCTTCCAGCAGGATGCCGATCGGCTGTCCTTCCTCGTGCCCGAGCGCCATCGCCGCATGGCTGCCTCGCCGTTCGCCTTCTTCCGCGGCGCGGCCCTTCCCATGGCCGCCGACTTGTCCACCCTGCCCACTACGGGGCTTTTGGTGCAGGCGTGCGGCGATGCCCATATCGCGAACTTCGGCGGGTACCGCTCTCCAGAGTCGCACCTCGTGTTCGATTTGAACGATTTCGACGAGACCACCCGCGGCCCTTGGGAATGGGACGTGGAGCGCCTGGTGGCCAGCGTCGCCATTTGCGGACGCACGCGCGGCTTCGGCGACAAATGGTGCCGCGAGGCCGTGCGTCTGGCGGCCCAAAGCTATCGGGAGTCCCTGGCATACTTCGCCACGCTGGGATCCTTCGACGTGTGGCGGGCCTACCTCGATGTGGCCGAGGTGCTCCAGGGCCTGGCCGACAAGGTGTCCAAGGACGATCGGCGCCAGGTGGCCGCCGATTTGGAACGGGCTTTCTCCAAGACCAACGAGCGGGCGTTCGAGAAACTGGTGCGTATGGAAGACGGCCAACCCCAGATGGTCTACGATCCGCCGGATATCGTGCCGCTCAGCCATTTCCTCTCCCCGGACAACCAGCGGCGCGTCCAGCGCAGCCTGGCGCGCATGCTCGACGACTACCGCGCAACGGTGAGGCCGCCCTACCAGGAGCTGCTGAAGAACTACCGGCTCATCGGCGCGGCGCAAAAGGTGGTGGGCGTGGGCAGCGTGGGCACCCGCTGCTGGGTGGCGGCGTTCTCAGGCAATCAGATGGCCGACCCGCTGGTGCTCCAAATAAAGGAAGCGAACGCATCGGTGCTCGAGCGGTTCTGCGGGCGGAGTCCCTATCTTTCCCACGGTGAGCGCGTGGTGGCGGGGCAGCGCCTCATGCAGACGACGAGCGGGGTGCTGCTCGGCTGGACCCACGCCCGGGACGAGCGCGGGCGCCGGCGCGACTACTACGTGCGGCAATTGTGGAATTGGAAGATGTCAGTCGACTTGGACCACGCCAGCGCCGATGAGCTGGAGATTTACAGCCAGCTGTGTGCGTGGGTTCTCGCTCGCGCCCATGCTCGCACGGGAGACCGCGTGGCCATGGCTTCTTACCTGGGAATGTCGGACAAGTTCGACACGTCCATGGTGTCGTTCGCGCTGGCCTACGCCGATCAGAACGAGTCCGACTTCGAGCAGTTTCTGAAGCGCATCAAGGCAAGCTGAGCGTGCGGGCGGCGGCAAAGGAACGAGGCGTACGCGGCGTTTCGGCCGGCTGTGCGGCCGTGGCGCATCCTGAAGTGCGTCGGTCCTTTCGGCCCGCGCGGCGCAGGTTGGGAAATTGTTGACAAAACGGTACTCCCTCCAGTCGGTTTCGGGAGGGCTGACAAGGGGCGGAGTGCTATCATAGGGCTCGTCTCGCGCGGACGGCGTCACGGGCCGTCGCTTCGGACGCATGAGGGGCTGAGGAAAAGGAAGGTTCTATGGTGTCTTTGAGCCGCCTCTTTCACAAGACGGAGGAGCTTGATACGAAAACGGCCGCCGTGCCGACTTCGGCCGCGCCGGCTTGCGCTCAGACGGCCGAGGCTAAGACAGCGTCCGTTGAGCTTCCGCAAGAGTTTCTCGACAAATTCCCCGGAGGCATGTTTCGTTACAAAGCGGAGAGCGCCGGTGTGATCGATCGGGCGAGCTCGGGGCTCGTGCGTCTCTTCGGCTGCTCGGACGCCGAGCAGTTCCGCGCGCTTACAGGCAACACGTTCAAAGGCATCGTGCATCCCGACGATTGGGAATGGGTGAGCGCGTCCATCAGCGAGCAAATGGAGCACGGTGACAGCGATTACGTGCGCTATCGCATCATTCGCGCCGACGGCGAGGTGCGTTGGGTGGACGACTGGGGCCATTTGGTGGAAGACGCCTCCGGCGCGCGCTGGTTCTACGCGACGCTTATGGACGCGACCGAGCGCGTGCGCGAGAAGGAAGAGCTGCGGCGGGCGAACGAGCGGCTGGAGATCATCACGGCGCTCTCGAACGACGTGCTCTTCGATATCGAGTGCGGTACGGGCGCGGCCCATGTGTACGGCGATTTCGAGGGCCGTTTCGGCCGGCCTCCCGAGCAGAAGGATTTTGTGGTGAGCCGACGCTGCCAGAAGCCGTGCGAGCTGACCATCACGTCTCATGACCTCACACCGCTCATGGCGCAGATCGGCGAGAACTCGCTTGTCGATTTCGAGACCTCGACGTCGGGCGCCGATGGGGATCCGGTGTGGTACCGCTATCAGTCGGTCGTCCTTTACGATGAGGAGGGTGGTCCGGTGCGCCACGTGGGGCGTCTGCTGGACACGAGTGAGGCGGCCATGCGCGAGAGCCAGTTCCGGCGCAAGGCCGAGCGCGACAGCCTCACGGGGCTTTACAATCGCGCTGCCGCCCTCGACCGCATCGAGACGGCGTTGCGTACCGAGAGCCGTCCTTGCACGCTTATCGTGGTCGATGTGGACGATTTCAAGGCTGTGAACGATTCCTACGGGCACCCCGAGGGCGATTACGTTTTGAAGAGGCTGGCCATCTTCCTGTCCCAGGTCATGCGCAAGGAGGACATCGTGGCCCGCATCGGCGGCGACGAGTTCCTCATCTTCGCTCCGGGACTGGGCTCGGGCCCTGCCGCCGATCGCGTGCTGGAGCATTTGGCCCGCGGGCCCTTTGCCGGTCAGCGCGCTACCGACGAGGTGACCGATACGGCCTATCACGCGGCGCCCACCATCAGCGTGGGCGCGGCCTGCTGCCTTACGCCGCCTATGCCCTTCGATGTGCTCTACGCAGCGGCTGATAGCACGCTGTACCAGGTGAAAGAGGCGGGGAAGGCCCAATATCTGCTGACGGTCATCGGCTAGTGAGTCTCTCTGCGGGCGGGGCTGCCCGGTATTCCGATTCGCTCAGGCAGTCCTCGCTTTGCGAAACAGCCCACTGGGCTGTTTCGGTCGCTGCGGAACTCGCTCGGTCGGAACACCGGACATCCCCTCGTGAGGCTTTACCCGGCTTTCTGCAGCAACGGGCCGTCGCAGCGGATGGTGCGACGCGTGTCCGCCGTGCTCAGAAGGCGTGCCAGCTCTTCCACGGAGCGCGGGAAGTGGCAGCGATCCAGGTCGCACTGGTCGAAAAAGCGGTGCTCGACCATCGATTCCAGAAACGAGCGAAGCGGGTCGTAGAACCCGTCGATATTCAATAGGAAGCACTCGTGCGGCCCCATATCTAGGCGCACGCGGGTGAATATTTCCGAGATTTCCTCGAGCGTGCCCACGCCTCCCGGCAGCGCCACGAACGCGTCGCCCAGCTCGATCATCTTCGCCTTGCGCTCGCCCATGGTGTCGCACACGATAAGCTCGGTCAGGTCGTGCTGGGCGACGCCGGCCTCGATGAAGAAAGCGGGTTCCACGCCGATGACGGGCGCCCCGCCCTCGATAGCGGCGCGCGACACGGCTCCCATGAGCCCGACCGAGCTGCCGCCGTACACAAGGGCGTGCCCCGCGCGGGCGATCCAGGCGCCCAGGTTGCGGGCGGCTTCTTCGAAATGCGGATTGTCGCCGAAGTTCGACCCGCAGTACACGGTGATGTTCATGGCTCTCTCCTCTGCGGTGGGTTTAATCTGTTCGGAGAAAGTCCCAAGCATAGCACCACCCTTGCCCGGGAGCAAATCGATCCGAGGGTGCGGACGGCGTAACGGATGTTGCGGCGACGGTCGCGCGAGACGCCAAATCGCCAAATGCGCGAGCCGCCAAGCTCCTTTGCCAACGCGTTCCGCGTGGCTTACAGCTCCCATTCACTTCGCTTACTTTGCTGTCACCTTTGCTGCATCGCCTTCGTCTGTCCCCTATGCTGGCATTGCGGACACACGGAGACGGCAGACGAGCAAATTGAGGATGACGAAGATGGGCGCAGTAAAACACTTTCTGGGGAACTACAGCGAAAACTTCGCGGCGGCGCTGGTGCTGTGGCCGGCGCTCTCGTTCTTGCTCACGCTTCCTATTTTGGCCTATCTCTACCATCGCGACGGGCGGCTGCGCTTCGGCACGTTTGTGGGGGCCTACCTTACGGTGCTCTATGTCTGTGGTCTCGGCTGCTTCACGCTGTACCCGCTGCCCTCGGGCGACGCGGGCTTGGGCATCACCTACGGCGTCGCCCCCAACTTCAACCCGATGAACTTCGCGAATGACATTGCGAAAGACGGTTTGAAGGCGGTGTTCCAACTCGCCTTCAACGTGGCGTTCTTCATGCCGCTGGGCTTTATCGCCGGCCGTCTTCTTCGGCTGAAGTTTCTGCCTTCGGTGCTGCTGGGTATGACTGCTTCCCTGCTCATCGAGACGGCCCAGCTCACGGGCTTGTTCGGCATCTACCCGTACGCCTACCGCTGCTGTGATGTGGATGACGTGATCACCAACACGTTGGGCGCCGCTCTCGGCTGGGCGTGCGCATGGCTGCTCGGGCGAGTGGTGCCGCCGGGAAAGCTGGCGAGCGAGGAGCCGACTGATCAGCCCGGATTCGTGCGTCGCTGCGTGGCGCTGTGGATCGATTTAGTCATCGTGTGGCTGGTGGCCGTGGTGCCCTACGGCGTGGTGGCCGTGGGATTCGAGGTGGCCGGTCTTGAGCCGTTTGCCCTGCCGGGCATGACCGCCGGTCAGACAGGTGCCATCCTCATAGATGGTGTGGCCCTGATTGCTCTCGCCGTAGTAGAGGTCGTTATCCCCTGGCTTCACGACGGGTCCACTCCGGGAGGCTCGTTCGTGCGCATGACCTTCGAGACGCATCCCCGCACGACGGGCTACCGTGTGCTGTTCTACGCAGCCCGTTCGGCGACGCTGGCGCTCGCCTTTCTCTGGGTTCCGTGGATGGCGGTTATCCTGTTCGTTTTCTACCTGGTGAAACGGGAGATGCCCTACGATCTGATTCCCTAGGCGCTCTTCCAGAAATCCTGTATGAGGGCCTGGCGGTTCTCGCACTCCGTCTTCTGCAGCAGGCGGTGCACGTACACCTTCACGGTGCTCGGCGCAATGGTGAGCGCCGCTCGATTGCGTTCGCCAACGAAATCGCAGATGAGCAACAAGAAGAAGGTGAGACACGCGTCGCCGATGAGAATGGTGACCACCGACCGTGCGAGGAGGTAGCTCGCGTCGGCCGCCCCACTGCTGGTCAGCACGGCGGCAGCGATGCTGTCCTGCTGCGGCGAGTTCAACGACGCGCTGGCCACCTACATTCTGCAGAATCGCGAGGCTGTGCTCGAGCGCAACCGTGAGATCGTGTTCCGTAATATGGCCATCGCCCAGGAGTGGATCGACAGCGAGCCGCGTGTGACCTGGCAGGCGCCCAAGGGCGTGTCAGTGGCCTACATCCAGTGGGATATTCCCATGGACGACGAGGAGTTCTGCATCAAGCTGCTGAAGGAAGAGGGCGTGCTGCTCGTGCCCGGCAACCGCTTCGAGCTCCCCGGCGGCGCGCGTCTGGGCTACTGCGCGCCCGAACCGGTGCTGCGCGAGGGCCTCGCGCGTCTCGGCCGAGCCCTGCGTCAGTTCGACTAGCCACCTTTGTGCTCGCCGTGGCTGGTCGGGTCGATGCGGCCAGTGCGCGATGGTCGCCATTTCACTTCCTCCGAAACGTCTGCCTTAACCTTCGTTTCCGGAGCTGACGATTGGGGCCGCCCCTCCTATCTCGGGGCGGCCCTTTGTGCAAAATAGGGTACTTCTCGTAGTCTTTCGAGCGAAAAGCTGGGAATTATGCAGATACCACCTGGGGAAACGCTTGGGAAGAGACGGGAAGGCCCGCGAGAAATTACGAGAAGTGCCCGGTTTTGCTCATTTCAACGAAAGAGGCGGCTCTTAACATGAGAGCGCCGGGCGGTTTGCGGGGCGCTTGGCCCCTTCGCGGGCGCGAAACCCAGTGGCAACGGAAGCCGTGCCATAATGGGCGGCGACCGATTCCCGCGATGATTCGAGGTTTCCGTGAGCGATCCCAAGACCGTGCCCACCATGGGCGCCCCCGATGCGTCCGATGCCGTCTACGATGCCCGTACATTGGGTGCGCCGAAGATGACCGTCTTCGGCATCCAGCACATGTTCGCCATGTTCGGCGCCACCATCTTGGTGCCGACGCTTACCGGGCTCTCGGTTTCGGCCACGTTGCTGTTCGCGGGCTTGGGCACGCTGCTGTTCCATTTCCTTGCGAAGGGGAAAGTGCCGGCGTTCCTCGGATCGTCGTTTGCGTTCATTGCGGGGTACGCGGCCATCGCGCCCAACGGGGAAGCGCACCTTCTACCCTATGCTTGCCTGGGCGTGGCCTGCGCGGGGCTTTTGTACTTGGTGGTGTCGGCGCTGTTCAAGGCGTTCGGTCCGCAGCGCATCATGCGGTTCTTTCCGCCGGTGGTCACGGGCCCCATCGTCATCTGCATCGGGCTTATTCTGGCAAGCTCGGCCATTGCCAACTGCGAGACGAACTGGCCTATCGCGCTCGTGGCTATCATCATTATCGTCATTAGCAACATCTGGGGCCGCGGCATGATCCGCATCATTCCCATCCTTCTCGGTGTTGTGGGCTCCTATCTGGCCGCGGCCATCGGGGGCATCGTCGATTTTACGCCGGTGGTCGAGGCGCCTTGGATCGGTTTGCCGGTGCTGTGGGACAACACGGTGTTCGCACTGTTCGGCCCCAGCTTCGACGCGGGGCTTGCCATCACGGCCATCATCACCATCATGCCCTTGGCCTTCGCCACCATCATCGAGCACATCGGCGACATGTCGGCCATCAGCTCTACCTGCAATCGCAATTTCATCGCCGAGCCGGGGCTGCACCGCACGCTGCTCGGCGACGGCCTGGCCACTATCGTGGCGTCGCTGTTCGGCGCGCCGGCTAACACCACCTACGGCGAGAACACCGGCGTGCTCGCCCTCACCCGTGTCTTCGACCCGCGCGTGGTGCGCATCGCCGCTGGGTTCGCCATTTTGCTGTCGTTCTGCCCGAAGTTCGCGGCGGTCATCTCCTGCATGCCGGCGTGCGTGATCGGCGGCGTGTCGCTGGTGCTGTACGGCATGATCTCGGCGGTGGGCATCCGCAACCTCGTGGAGAACCACGTGGACTTCATGCTGAGCCGCAACGTGCTGATCACGGCGCTCATCTTGGTGCTCTCGCTCGGCATCGCCTACAGCGCCGCTGGTGCTATCACTTTCGAGGTGGGCGGCGTGACGGTGGCGCTCTCGGGCTTGGCCGTGGGTTCGGTGGTGGGCATCGTGCTGAACATCATCCTGCCGGGCAAGGCCGACTTCGACGCCTGGGATGGAGGCCTCGCCGCCGAGGCCGAAGCCGACGACGTGCCGCTGCCCCTGGAAGCGGAAGTGACCAACCTGCCCATTCGGGAGCAGAGGAGAGGATAGGGAAGATCAGGGCGGTCAATCGGCTGCCCGGTCGATCTGCTGTCCGCTCAATCGGCTGCCCGGTCGATCTGCATCCTACTTTCGGGCGAAAAATTCGAGTTGTTAGAGCTTTGCTTCACGTATTTCTGCGGAGGTTGGGGCTTCGAAGAGGTTTTCCCTGCATAGGCGTAGCGCCATGGCTGCGATTTGCGATTTTTGCGACGCTCTTTTCTGCTGCAAAGTCTAACAACTCAAAATTCTGAGCTAAAAATGTCGCTGATATTGCCTGGGAGTGTCCGAAAATCGCTTTCGCTTTTTCTTATTCGTGCGCGGGGAGCCACTTCTGAAGGACGACGGCCTCGTTCTCTTTTTCGTCGCGGGCGGCGTATATCAGGGTGACACGCGGGTATTTGGCCATTTCGGGGCTGGACAGCTTCTTCGCGAACTTTAGCGCCTCGGGGTTCGCGTCCAGCTCCGCCACATACTTTTCTTGGAAAGTGGCCCAATGGGATGGGTCGTGGCCGAAGGCCTTCCGCAATTCGGTTGAGGGCGCAAGGAACTTCGCCCATTCATCGTAGTGCACCCGGGCCTTGGTGAGGCCGCGGGGCCACAGCCGGTCGACGAGCACCCGGTACCCGTCGCTTTCTTCGTAAGGTTCGTACACGCGCTTGATGGCTATCTTCATGAGAACGCCTCCTTGGGGCATGGTAGATAATGAGCAGGACACAGTAAGCTCACCTGCGATTATCGTGCGCCATGCCCATCGTCGGCACCTGGCGCGTCTCCTGTAAGCAAAGCGCCCCTGCCTCGTTACGAAGCAGGGGCGCTTCCCGAGGGTTGATTCGACTTTGCCTGTAGTGCGCGCGAGTCGCAGGGTGCCAATCTGGCAAGTTTTCGGCGTTGTTCGACGTATTTCGCACCCCGGAGGTTCAAGTAGCTGCGAGGTCTTCCTCCAGGTATGTTTCCGACCTGGGAAAACGTAGTGCAGGCCATAATGCGTATCCCTTGCTGCGTCCCCTGATGTCGAAAACCGCCGAAAACTTGCCAGATTTGCCGATTGTTTTTGCGCGGATGCCCTGCGAACGTCTCCTGAGGCATCCGAATGAGGGTGTCTGACGCTGCGGATGTCGATTCGTGGCTGAAGGTGGCGCGAGGTGAGTGGCGGCTCGCGGTACAATGGCGTCGTTCAATGGGAAAAGGAGGAACGCCATGACCGTGCTGTTCGTGAATGCCTGCCTGCGCGGAGACGAGTCGCGCACGCTTACGCTGTGCCGCGAGTATCTGGAAGGTATCGAGGACGTGAAGGAAGTGAACCTGTCCGAGATGCGCCTCGAGCCCTACTACGGCGACTCGGCGGCCTATCGCGCCCAGTTGGAGGCCAAGGGCCTGTTCGACGACCCCATGTTCGACATTGGCAAGGACTTCGCCGAGGCGGATGAGATCGTCATCGGCGCTCCCTACTGGGATCTGTCGTTCCCGGCAGCGCTGAAGATATACATCGAGCACGCGGCCGTTATGGGCATGACCTTCCACTACACGGAGGAGGGACGCTGCGAGGGGTTGTGCCGCGCCAAGCACCTCACCTACATCACCACGGGCGGCGGTCAGGTGAGCGCCATGAACTACGGCTACGAGTACCTCTGCGGCATCGCCAGCATGTTCGGCATTCCCGAGACGCGCTTCGCCGCCGCCGAAAACTTGGACGTGGTGGGCGCCGATATCGAGGCGAACCTGAATGAGGCTCGCAAGGTGCTCAGCCGTCTGAAGGCGACGCGGTAGGGAAGAGACGCTATCGCGCGATGCGAGTGAGCAGATCCACCTTGCTGCGGACAGCGTCGACGATAGTGGCCACGCGTCGCTCGGGAATATTGGGATTCTGGGAGAGGATCGCGCCCACTTCCTCGGGGTAGCCGTCCAGCATGACCGGGTCGAACCAGTCGAAATAGCCGTCGAACAGGCGCAGCTGGTCGACCGGCTTCATGCCGTTCATTTTGAAGGGCTTGGCCATATACAGGAAATCGCCGGGCACTTCCAGGAACTCCGCGTCGGACCACAAGCACGATCCGGAGTCGAACACCGGCGCGATGCCCGTCACCTCAAGCGTCTCCACGTTGCGGATGATGCCGAAGTTGCGGTAGTGACGGTCGCGGTTGGCCAGCACGAAGTCGCCGGCGAACATCTTGGCCAGCGAGGTCATGGTGGCGTCGGCGTCAAGCCCCAGATCCTCCAGGTGCTTCACGTAGAAGCGCAGATCGGACAAGTTGTTCGGCTGTTTCACGTTGCGGATGACGTCCCAGGCGGCCACCAGTTCCTCGTCGGGCCCCAGCAGGTTCGGGCAGGCAGAGTACACCCGGCGTCCGTCCTCGAACAGCGTATAGGGAGTGAACTCGCCGGGTTCCATCAACCGACGGTGCAACGCCGTAGCGGCCACCTCGTTGTAGGGCTCCTGATTCACGAAGCCCACTCCTGACTTCAGCAGCACGCGCTCGCCGTTTACGATCTTCCACTTCTTCAGAAGGTCGCCTCCCAAGGTGCTGTTGGGGGAGGACAGGCTTACCGTGCGGTAGTCCGGCGCATCGGGGGAAGACCCCGCTAAGTCCTGGCCCAAGGTGAGAAATCCCAGGTCATCAGAGAAGTCGTTGTCGAAGAAGTTGACGGCGTCCCACGAGGCGGGATCGTCCTCGTCGTTCAGCCAGTAGCGGTCGGAAAGCGACAGCCCGAAGCTCTTCTCGGCGAGCACCAGCGTGCTTTCCAGCTGCAGGTTCTCCAGAAGACGTTTGACATGCGCACGGGAAGCAGGGATGGCGCGGTGGCGCCACCAGTAGTTCAACTCGGCCTTGGAAATGTCGCCCCGGCGATCGACGAACCCGAACGGCGCCGCCTCGGGGGCGAACACCTCGCGGATGCGCACGGCCTTGTGGTCACCCAGGTCGTAGTCGAACGACAACACGGGCGTGTTTTTGTTCATGAGCACGTAATGGGCAAGGGTCACGAGGTTCACCGCCTTTCGGAGCATGGGGCGCCGCGACTTGGGACGCGGGACGTTGGGGCTGAGGGTTCGGCGTTGAGCCCATTATACGGGAAACCGTCGACCTATGCCGACCTACGCCGCTGCGGGTTCGATGGGGCGCGACCGTCCCACGCCGCTACGGATCCAATGGGGCACGCCGTCCTACGCAGCCGCAGGCTCAATAGACCGGTAGCAGCGGCGGCGCACGATGAAATAGGAGACGAGCATGGCCACGATCATGAACGACCAGGTGACCGGATAAATCACCATAAGGGTGTCCCAGGTGCCCGAAAGCGGGAACACCCAGGTCACCAGCGCCACGCGCAGCACGCAGGAACCGAGGATGGTGATGACCGCCGGCAGGGTGGACCAGCCCATGCCCCGCATGGCGCCGGCGGGCACTTCGTAGAAGGTGGTCAGGCAGTCAGGCAGCTCCACGAACCACAGTCGCACGAGACCGAAGCTGAGGGCGGCCGCGTCTGTGGTGAACAGCCCTAGCGCCCGGGTGCCCAACGCCGTGAACGTCACGCCCAAAATAAGCGACGAGGTGAACCCGAACAGTACGCACCAGCGGAAGATGGCCCGGCAGCGGTCGGCGTTCTTCGCGGCGAAGTTCTGGCCGGTAAAGGTGACGGCGGTCTGACCGAAGGCGTTCACAAAGAAGTAGGTGTAGTACTCGAAGTTCAACGTGGCCGCCGAGCCCGCGATGGCCGCCGAGCCGAAGCCGTTAATGGTCGCCTGAACGACGGTGTTGGAAAGCGAGAACACGGCGCCCTGAATGCCGGCGGGAATGCCGATGCGCAGGATGCCGGCCAGCTCGGGGCCGCAGATGCGCAGCTCGCGCAGGTGCAGGCGGAAGGGGCCTTCCTCGCGCATAAGGAACGCCACCACGATGACGGCGCTCAGGGCAGCGGCGATGACGGTGGCGATGCCGATGCCGGCGGTGCCCCAGCCGAACAGGCGCACGAAGGCGAGGTCGAGGACGAAGTTCACCACGACGGCGGCAGCGAGGGCGTACAGCGGCCGTTTCGCATCGCCGTGGGCCCGCAGTAGCGCCGACCCGAAGTTGTAGATGGTGAGAAACGGGATGGCGCAGAAGTAAAGCCGCACATAGGTGAGCGCGTCGGCGAGGGAGTCTTCGGGCATGCCGATGGCATCTAGCACCCAGGGGGCCAGGGCGAGCCCCGCCCCGCCCAGGACCACCCCGGCGATGAGTGAGAGCGCCATGGCCGTGTGGACGCTCTTCTTGATGCTGTGGAACTCGCCGGCACCCACATGCATGGCCACCACCACGTTGGCGCCGATGGAGAGCCCCACGAACAGGTTCACGAACATAGCCGTCACCGGGTTCACGCCGCCGATGCCCGCGAGCGAGAAGCTGCTGACGAACTGTCCGGCAATGGAGGCATCCGCCGAGTTCAGCAACTGCTGGAGGATGCTGCTCAGCGCCAGGGGAATGGCGAACCGCAGAATCTTGCCCGGCAAGGGGCCGTTGAGCATATCGATGCCGTTGTCGCGCTTATCGCGTCGATTTCGCTTAGGGCGGGTGGCCGGGCTGTTTGACTTGTCGAGCTCGTCGCGCCCATCGGGCCGACGCGCGTCCCTCTCATCCGATATGTCTCGCTGCAAAGATTCCATAACGAGCGAATCATAACGCGGCCGCCACGGCCGCGCCCCACGATTATGCCATCGGCGTGCGAGACGGCTGCAATGGGATTGTGACCGTTGAGCTGCTCGTTGCGAGGAGGATGCGGTTTGGTGTTACAGAGAAATATCGAAGGGCTTTCTCCCGCTAGTTTCTCTCGTAGCGGACGGAGCGGCCTTCGCCGACCTTAGTTACGAGTCCTTTCTCAACCAATGCATTCAGAGTTCTGATAGCCTTGCTTTTCGATAGCTGCGTCTTTTCGCTTATCTGGGATCGTGTGAGAGCAGAGCCCTTGGCGAGCACGGCAAGTATGGCTTCCTCGTCGAGTGTTACGTTCTCAAGCACTGTCACGGGAAGCATCACCGTAATCGAGCTATCGCGCAGAGCGAAAGAGGGCGATACTGTTTCATGGGCGTATTCGTCCAGGATGCGCGGGATGCCCGTACCGAACCGTTCTATATGTCCCAGTCGAAAGAAAACGTTCGCAAGGATTGGGTTGCGAGCCACTGAAGGGCCTCCTGCGAGGTAGAGCTCCTCTGTGATTCCGGCAGGCAGTCCTCCTGGCGAGGTTATTTCAATGCGATCGGCAAACATGCCCACTTTTATGTTGGCGCGAACGTCCCAGCAACGGTGGACAAGCGCATTGGCGATAGCCTCCCGAAAAGCCTCCCGCGGTACGAGCGTCTTCGCTATGCGCTCGAATCCGACGATTTCTTCGTAGGCGTAGTAGGTGTCGAACACTTCTAGCGTGCGTTGCATCTGCTCAAGAACCGACATGTGCTCGAACGTGTGCCGGGCGTTGATGATGTTGATGCTCTCGCCGAAGCGCGCAATATCAATGCCAGGGAAATGATTGCTATCGGCGAGAAGGGCGGCCGCGTTGCAGTATTCGCCGGAAGGTGTCATAAGCTCAAGCGAAATAAGGGAATTTTGATCGAGGGGTTTGAGCCCCAGTTTGGAGGCGAGCTCCTTCTCGAGATGGCCAAATGCGAGGTCCTGCTCTTTTGCGACGAGGGCGTCGAAGCTGACATGCTCACCCGTCAAGACGAGCCTGCCGTACTCAAGGCGGCTCACTTCGACGGTTGAGGTGTCGGCTCTACGATAGGCGCGTCCAGAGAAAAGATAGGGTTTGTCGGGGCCTTCATGCACCGTTAGTGTGACTGTTCTTGTGTCCTCTTCGATGGACAGCTCGAAACGAGGCACTGGATCGATCGAGTCGTTAATCGCATGTTCGACGCGAAGGCAGGTGTCTTGCGGATCGGTCAATCCGACGGGCGTGCCGTCGTCTGCGATGCCGAAAATGATCTTCCCCGTGCCGTAGTTGGCATAGGCGCTGACGGTCTTCAGGTAGCTTTTCGACAGCTGCTGCTTAAACTCGAGAGTGGTTGTTTCGCGCATAGTGTCCGCCTTTTCGTCGCATCGTTGCAGACATTATGCAACGAAAACAATTTTCGTTTCAAGTGATTGCAACGAAAACAGGCAATTTGTGCCTATCGTCGCAGGGCGCGGGGCGTTTCGATGTCGTGATAAAAGGCGCCAGTCTTCCTCCTATAATCCGAAATGTCGTAAGAAACTGGGAGTTTATTGCGACATTTTCAAAAGAGTTACGCGCCACCTGCCTGAGTAACTTATCAGTTTTATGTCTAGCGCATTCAGTTAGCGCTTAGCTCGTAAGGCCATTCTCTTTGCCGCAAGTCTCCATGCACTCAAGAACGATGGCTGCACCTTCACGCACCCAATCGCTGGCGTTAGCTGAATACGTGAGTGAGGTGGGCATGCCGAAAGGCTTTCCGTCCAGTTCTTCGAAGAGCGCCACGTCGGCGCGGTCGGCGAACCAGTGGCGATTTTCCGATAGCCCGCAGATGTGGAGGCTATCGCCGTAGGTGGCGAAGGCCAGGCCGCTCATGCCGTTGATGGGCTGAAGGCTGAAGCGCAGATTCAGATTGTCGCCTAACATGCGCTCGTAAAGATAGCGGATGCGGTCGTAATTGTGGGCATCGTTGATGATGATGGATGCGCCGCGAAGGTCATTGCGCGAAAGCGCGGACTTGCTTGCCAGGGGATTCGACGCCATCATGCTGATACTCATGCGGAAGGCCAAACACGTTTTTGTTACCAGATCGAGAGCGCTCGCCTCCTTTACGAGTGAGGCAAAAGGCGTGTAGTCGTAATCGAGCACGATGTCGGCCGTGCCATTGGCGATGGGCTGGAAGATGGGATCTCGGTAATCGTGATCGACGAAAGCAAAGGGCATGGGCAGCCGCTCTTTAAGTTTGGTCGCAAAAAGAGGAGTTGGATATTGAACAGCGATGCGAAGAGTGGCGTCAGGATCGCCCATCTCTCGGCACCGTGCCAGTGTCTCGTCGAGTCCATCCAGCAGTGTTCGGGCTCCGTCGAGAAAAACGGCCCCTTTATCGGTGAGTCGGTTGCCCGCTTTCCGGTCGATGAGCGAAAAGCCCACGTCGCTCTCGAGCGCAGCAATATGGGTGCTTAGCGTTGATTGGGCGATGAACAGCTCTTTGGCGGCATCGGTGAAGCTTAAGTAGCGAGAGAAAACGACGAACTCTCGCAAGTACTCTGTTCTCATAGCGAACCTCCTCCCTTGCTTTTTTGCATTATCGCATGTTGCGCAAAGCAAGAGCACGACGTCCGAGACGGCGATATCGGATTTCACGAAAAGCCATCATGAAACGTGATAGCGGATCGCGCATTTGCATTTAGCTATCGGCCTGGCGCCAGCGCACTATGGAGTCGTGCCGAAGGGCAACTAATGTAAGGAAAGGGGACAATCATGAATCTGAACGAAGGGCTCAATCGTCGCAGCTTTTTGAAGGGCGCGGCTCTCATGGGTGGAGCCGCCGCTTTTGCCGGCATGGTTGGTTGCGCGCCCCAAACGTCCGCTTCTCAGGAACTGAGCTCCACGAGCGATTCGGCGTGGGACAAAGAAGTGGACGTTGTGATCGCCGGCGCCGGCGGCGGTGGCCTGGCTGCGGCTGTTGAGGTCTCTGCGGCGGGCAAGGAAGTTGTCGTGTGCGAAGTGATGAGCAGCGCCACCATGTCCAATTCAGCCCTGTGCGCCGGTATGATTCAGGGTGCTTGCACGAAGCTGCAGAAAGAGGCCGGCATCGATGATTCGGTCGAGGAGTTCGACAAGTACCTGACGGCTGTGGCCGAGGGCTTCGAGAATCCCGAGCTGCGCCGTCTGTACGCCGAGAAGTCCGGCGAGACCATCGATTGGCTAGCCGAGCAGGGCGCGGCTCTTTCCACTGAGCGCCTGTCGACCCAGGGTACCATGGTGGACTACTATACCGATGTGACGCCCGCTGTGGCCCGCATGCACCAGAACGCCGATGGCATCGGCGCTGGTTTCACCGAGCCGCTGCGCAAAAAGGCTGAGGAGCAAGGTGCGGAATTCATGTTCGATACCCAGGTCACGCGTTTGCTGACCAACGCTGACGGCGAGGTGGAGGGCGTTATCGTCGCAGATGGCGGCAAGGAGCAGCGCATCAAGGCGCGTCTGGGCGTCATCTTGAACACGGGCGGTTTCTCCCGCAACGCCGACATGGTGCGTAGCTTCATGTCGCCGGCCATGCCGGGCATGTTTAACGACCGCCCCGTCATGGGCTCCTATGGCTCGCCGTGGCAGCAGGGCGACGGCATTATGATGGCCTGCGCGCTCGGTGCCAAGCTGGTGAATCCTTGGTGCGCCTACAATGTGGCCCCTGGTCTGGAGCGCAAGGTTGAGGATAATTCCGCAGGCTACATTTCCATGCCGGGTATATTTGTTTCTACTGACGGCCAGCGCCACGTTCTGGAGAGCGGTCGTCCCACCGAGAACGTGGTGGGCGATGTTTGGAAGCAGCCGAACGGTTATGTGTGGAACATCTGGGATCAGGGTCTCGCGGACGCGACGGCTGATTTCGGCGGCCCTGTCATGTACTGCAGCGATGGATTCGAGGAAGAGCTTTCCGGCGGCTATATCGTCAAGGCCGACACTGTGGAAGAGTTAGCGGCGGCTCTTGATTTGGATGCGGACACGCTTAAGAAGACTATCGACGACTTCAATGAAGGTGCGGCCGCCGGTGCCGATGCCTTGGGTCGCCAGGGCGCAATGCCCCTGATGCAGCCGCCTTTCTTCGCAGGTCGCGTCATCGCCGTTTCGCCCGATACAGCTGGCGGTGTTGACGTGAACACCAACACCCAGGTGCTCAACGTGTTCGGCGAGGTTATCCCGCGCTTGTACGCGGTGGGCAACATGGTCGGCGGTTTCAAGGGGAAGGTGAACGCCGGCTGCGGCCAGGCGCTCGGCTGGACATACACTTCGGGTCGCATCGCCGGCCAGCACGTGGTGACGCTGGAGCCACTTGCGTAACTATTTCGATGTCGCCTGCCGAGTCCTCCCCTCCCGCTCGGCGGCGCGACCCAATGAGGCGAGGGCGGCCCGGCTGTCGGGCGCCCTCGCCGGTATGGCTAAGGCAGGAGTGGGCGGATTGTCGGAACGCAAGCGAAAGACAGGGGAGTGTCATGATGGAGAATTCGACGAATGAACGGCAGGATAACCGCGAAATGGATCGACGCACCGTGGTGCTGAAGGGAGCCGCAGTTGCCGCTGGTGCTTTGTGCGGCGCGAGCGCCTTGGGCCTTGCGGGCTGTTCGACGCCAATGGCCGATACGGGGGAGCAAACTTCCATGGATGAACTGATGAAAAAGATGCAGGAGCTCGAGGATCGGCTCTGGGTTGCTGAGGCCAAGGAAGAGATTCGCTACAAGTTGTGCATGTACGCTCGTGGCGACGATCGGCAGGATGCCGCCATCGGCAAGCCTGTCTATGCCGAGGACAGCTACGTTGATTTCGGCACGAGCCCGGAATTCGGCGAAGTGTTCAAGGGCTCGGGCCAGGAGTGGGCCGAATATTGCGCGAACACGATCGATAAGGGCATTACGGCTAATGGCGGTTACTACGCGCACCAGATGTACAACATCGCTATTACCGTGAATGGCACGAAGGCCGGTTCCGAGACCTACGCGAACGCACCGGTGATGAGTCCCAACGAGGACGGCACTTGGCACGTGCTCCAGACGGTGGCCCGCTACTGCGACAAATGGGAGTATCGCGATGGGGAATGGGTCATCGTCGAGCGTATCGTCACTAACGATTTCGGTTGGCACCTGACGTCGGAGAAGCTGCAAATTCCCTACGGCTGCGCCTTCGACGAGACCGATCCGTCCTACGGCGCTCTCGCCTACGGTGCTTAAAAAGTCGTAGCGCGCATACTGTTTGGGATGTTAAGCTTTAGCGAGCTGGCATCGATGGAAGGCCCGTCCTCATGCGGGCCTTCCATCGTATTGGATTGCTGCGGAGGAAGGCTCGTCGGGCTGCGATGGCCGATCGGAGCCGCACGACGCGAGGATGGGCTATGGACATTCAGCAGATCAAGTACTTTTCTCGGGTTTATGAGATGCGCAGTTTCACGCAGGCGGCCGACTCGCTGTTCATTTCGCGGCAGGCATTGCGCAAGTCGGTGGCGCGGCTCGCCCAGGAAATGGGGGAGCCGCTATTTGAGAACCGGGGCAACGTGCTCTTCCCCACGGCGGCGGCCGATCTGCTGTTCAGCGCCTCGCGTCCGGTGTTGAGTGCGTTCGCGCAAATGGAGGCCGAGTTGAACCTCGGCAAGCTAAAGAGCCAAGGGATCGTGCGTTTTGGGCAATCGGTGGAGGCAAGCGACGTTATGACCTCGGGCGAGATGAGACAGGTCATCGACTTCTCCTCGACAAGCGAGCTCGTGACTAAGGGAATGCGCTTCACCGAAGCAAACTGCGTGGAGCTGCGCCAACAAATCCTTGAGGGCGATCTTGATTATGCGAGTCTTATCGCCACAGTGGTGAACGAGTCCCTCTTTGATTACGACACGGCCATTGGGGGACGCATCCACATCGCCGTCCGTACTGATGATCCCCTTGCTGAGAAAAGCTTCATACGTCTCGAGGATTTGGAAGGACGCCCCTTCACCTCTCAAGGAGCTGGATTCGATGTGCATGATCGCCTGGTGGAGGCGACCGAAGAGCGCGGTGTCAAGCTTAACATTGTGTGCACGCGTTCGGGTTTGCACAATCGGCTCGAAATGGTGCAAACCGGGGTGACGCTCACCTACGCCTACCGCGATCTGAAGTTTCCCCGTGTTGCTCCGGACGTGGTGTGCATTCCTCTTGAAGAGGCTCCCATGAAATGGTTCTACTGCACCATTGCGAAGAAGGGGCTCGGCGACCCCTATCTGCTGCGGTTTTTCAGCGGCAAAGAAGATTTCGTCCTCTGGAAGGACTGACGGCGGTTCGTCTCCATATCTAAGCGAGCTCCTTCGTAAACCAAAAGCTTCCGGCGAACAACTTAAAGATTCTCCCCTCAAGCCTCGCGCGATTTCAGAATGAGGCCAGAAGATGCCCGTCAATAACGCGACGGGTACACGAGACGAGGAAAGGGGATATCTTGGAGCCTGTTCAGAACACGACGGGAGCTCTAACGCGAAGAGGGTTCCTCAAGACCACGGCCGCGGCCGCGCTCGTTGCGGGCGGCGTTTCGGCTGCGGGGTTCGCGGCCCTTACGCCCAAGACGGCTTCGGCCCAAAGCGACGAGAAGATCTGCACGACCTACTGCAACGCCTGCATGGGTTGTCCGCTGGAGGCCGTGGTGCGCGACGGCAACGTGGTGCTCACGCGCGCCAAGGAGATCGAGGGCGCGCCCATCGACCAGAAGCGCATGTGCGCCCGCGGCGCCTCCATCCCCACGCTCATCGTGCAGGAGAAGCGCATCCAGTACCCCATGAAGCGCGCCGAGGGCACCGAGCGTGGCGCCGGTCAGTGGGAGCGCATCAGCTGGGACGAGGCCATCGACACCATCTGTACGAAGATCAAGGAGTACCAGGCAGAATTTGGCTCGGGCAGCGTGTGCTCCTTCACCTACGGCACTACCGAGCCTCGCAACATGTACAATCTCAACCGTTTGGAGAACGTGGCCCAGTTCTCGCACCAGAACCGCACCACCGACTTCGCGCTCACGCAGGGTACCATGTACACGGCGGGCGGCTTCTACTATCAGGGCGGCGTCGACATGGATCTCGTCTCCCAAATGAGCACCTTTGTCGTGTGGGGCCATAACCCCATCGTGTCCTGGCCTAACGCCTGGCACTACATCGCCGACGCGATTGAGAATAACGATTGCAAGCTCATCGTCGTCGACCCCAACAAGAACACCATCGGACAGAAGGCCGACTTGTTCGTGTCGCTGCAGCCCGGCACCGATGCCGCGCTCGCTCTCGGTTTGGCGAAGATCATCGAGGAAGAGGGCAAGACGGATGATGCCTTCATGCAGCAGAAGTCCTGCGCCCCGTTCCTCGTGAAGGAGTCCGACGGCCGCTTCCTGCGCAAGAGCGACTTGGAAGAGGGCGTGGCGGCCGATGCCGACGACTTTGCCGTGTGGGACGAGGCCACGAATGCCATGGGCTACGCCTCCACGGCGCAGAACCCCGTGCTGCGCAAGAAGGGCATCGAGGTCGCCGGCCAGCGCTGCAATACGGCCTACAGTCTGCTCATCGACCGCATCAGCGAGTATCCCATCGAGATGGTGTCCGAGGCGACCACCGTTCCCGAGGAAACCATTCGCACCTTCGCCGACCTACTTTGCCGTCCTGGCATGGCCGACATCTTCCAAGGCTATGGCATCGACCATTACGGGCACGGTTTCAATACCATTGCGGCAGTGAGTGTTTTGCGTATTATGCGCGGTATGGTGCCTGAGCCCCGTATGAGTTACCCGCTTAATTCCAGCGGCTTCGATGAGACGGAAACCGAGCATCCCGCTATCGTCCAGTCGCTGGGTACCTTTATGTTCAACGACCTGCTCGACACGGGAAAATACACATTCCCGGGCGTGACCGCGCACATGGGCGAGCAGGTGATGGAGCTTCCCGATGTCACGGTAGAGCAACCGCTCAAGATGCTCATCTCTTTCGGTGCGAACATCGTGAACTCAGCTCCCGACCGTAACAAGACCATCGAGGCGTACAAGAAGTTCGATTTCCTTGTGACTGCCAACATCGAGTGGTGCGATACGGCCGACATTTCCGATATCGTGCTGCCGGCGGCCACCATTCAGGAAGTGGGCGGCCCCATTGGCATGAACGGCTGTCTGGTTTGGGCCGATAAGGCCGTCGAGCCGAAGTTCGAGGCCAAGTCCGACTACGACATGGCGAACCTCATCGGCCGTGGGCTCGGCTTGGACGAGTGGTTCCAAGAGGAGTTCGACGAGGGCATGAAGCACGTGGTGAACACGGCCATGAGCGCCGCCATGGGCATCGATGCCGACAAGCTGAAGGAAGCCGGCGTGATGTACGTGGGCGCCGTTCCCATGCCGGCCTACATGACCATGACGGGCAAGCTGCAGTTCTATCAGGAGAACCCTGGCCCCATCGAGAACTACGGCCAGCCCATGGATCCCGCGAGCATCGCGCTGCCCCATTGGGAGCCGCCCATGGAGGCGTGGCCCGTCACAGCCGGTGGCTTCGATGCCAACCCCCTGGCCGAGAAGTACCCGCTCATCGTGACCGCCGGCACCCGTCGCTTCCGCGTGCACTCCTACTACGGCCAGAACCCGCTGCTGCGCGAGATGGAGATCAACGAGCCCTGTGTGCGCATCAATCCCGTGGATGCCGAGGCCCGCGGCATCGAGGACGGCAGCTACGTGCGCCTGTTCAACGACCGCGGCCATGCGGTGGCCAAGGCCACCTTCAGCGCCGGTATTCGCCCGGGCTGTCTGGATATCGACCGCGGCTGGCAGCGCTCCCAGTACCTAAGCGGCTGCAATAACGACCTGACGAGCAAGCAGATTGTGGACTGGACCTGCCCCACCTACGCCTACCACGATTGCCTCGTGGAAATTGAGCCGTGGGACGGCGTGGTGGCGGAGTCTCAGGAATAAGAGGAGGAGGAACCCATGAGATACGGAATGGTCATCGATCTTAAGCGCTGCTCTGGCTGCAAGACCTGCTCGGTCGTGTGCAAAGTGGCCAACAACATCCCCAACGACATTATCTGGAACCGCGTGCTCACCGAGGGCGGCAACGCGCCTGACACGGCTGGTGGCACCTGGGACAATCCCGAGATGCAGCACTGGCCCGTGGCCTGCCAGCACTGCGAGAACCCTGCCTGTACCAAGGTGTGCCCGGTGGGCGCCACGTGGAAGGACGAGCAGACGGGCATTGTGCGCCAGGACTACGACAAGTGCATCGGCTGCCGCATGTGCCTGGCCGCCTGCCCCTACACGGGTGTCCGCTCGTTCAACTGGGAGGAGCCGGCCTACTACGCCGACTTCGCCCTGGGCGACGCCGATGCTGCCAAGCACGAGAAGCACACGGTGGAGAAGTGTATCTTCTGCACCCAGCGCGTGGCCCGCGGCGAGCAGCCGGCCTGCGTGGCCGACTGCATCGGCCGCGCCCGCCACTTCGGCGACCTGGACGACCCGAACTCCGAAGTGTCCAAGCTTTTGGCCAGTCGTGAGTACACGCAGCTGCACGCCGAATTCGGCACCAAGCCCTCTGTCTATTATCTCGTCTAGGAAGGGAGATACGCTATGAACGATGCGAAAGGAAGCGCCGCGTCTCATCGCGGACTGACCGTGGGGATCATCGCTTGCGCGGTGGTGGCTGTCATCGGCGTTGCCCTGTGGATGGTGCAGCTGTCCGGTGGCATGATTCAGACCGGCATGCGCAACCTCGATTCCTGGGGCTTCTACATCACCCTGTTCATGTTCTTCGTGGGCCTGTCCGCCGGCGGCCTCATCATCAGCTCCATCCCCAACGCCTTCGGTATGAAGGGCTTCGGGGACATCTCGCGGGTGGCCATTTGGACGAGCATCTGCTGTACCTGCGTGGCCATCGGCTTTGTGGTGGTTGACTTGGGCGGTCCCTTGCGCCTGTGGGAGCTGTTCGTTTATTCCAACCTTTCATCGCCGCTCATGTGGGATATCATCGTGCTTTCCACCTACCTCATTCTCTCCATCGTGTACCTGTGGGCCTACCGGCGCGAGGATGAGGGGAAGATGTCGCACACCGCCATCCGCGTCATCTCCATCATTGCTCTGGTGGTGGCGGTGGGCGTGCACACGGTGACGGCTTGGATTTTCTCGCTGTCGGCGGCCCACGAGTTCTGGCACACCGCCCTTATGGGCCCGTGGTTCGTGGCCTCTGCGCTGGATTGCGGTACGGCGCTCGTGCTCGTCGTCGTCATCGCCCTGCAGAAGGCCGGGCGGCTTTCCATCGAGCGCTCCTCCATGGTGAACCTTGCGAAGATGCTCGCGGTGTTCACTTGCGTTGATCTGTACTTCTTCGCCTGCGATCTGCTGACGAGCGGCTTTCCCGGCGGCGAGGGCGCCGATGTGGTGGCCATGCTCGTGACCGGGCCTCTGGCGCCGTTCTTCTGGACGCAGATCGCCTGCATGGTGCTGGCCTGCGTCATCCTGTTCGTGCCTCGTCTGCGTACCAAGGGCGGCGTGGTTGTAGCCTCGGCGCTCGTGATCGCCGGCGTGTTCTGCAAGCGCTGCCAGATTCTCATGGGCGGCTTCCAGATTCCCAACATCGAGTTCGCCGACGTGGCCAACCAGATGACCATCACCCACTGGGACTCTGGCATGTCGCTTCTCGGCTACCAGGGCCTCGTGTACTGGCCGACGCCCCTGGAGTTCGGCGTGGCGGCCGGTGTCGTGGCCCTCGGCGGCTTCCTGCTGCTACTGGGTCTGAAGTACCTCCCCCTGCACCTTAAGGAGAAGACCGCCTAATCGGCTGCTCCGGTACAAGATAGCTCTCTCTTCGAAGAGCCGCAGGCCCCGCAGCTTGCGGCTCTTTTGTTGGGAAGGAAAGGAAGAGGAAAGGGTACGCGGTGAATTTGAGTTCGAAAGAAGCTAAGCGGTCGCGGGGGCAAAGGTCGGCGAGAAAGAGGCTGCTGGCCGCTGCGGTCGTAGGTGCCGTTCTGGTCGGTGCGGTGGGGGTGGGGTTTGCGGTTGCGCCGGATTCGGGGCTGCATCCCCTGACGGCTGACGTTGCTTGTCCGGTAGCGGGTTGCACGAACGGTGCGTGCCACGGATACGACGCCGTTCCCGAGCCCGACGGGCACAGCGAGATGCGCTGCCCCGAGGCTGGCTGCACATCGGTCGAGTGTCATGGGTGGGAGACGCTCGCGAGGCGCTACCACCAGGCCTCCGACATGTCTTTGAATCTGTGGATACTCATGCCCATAGTGCTGGTGCTGGGCCTTTGGGTGGTATCGCGTCGTTTGTCGAAAGGGGAGCGGCATGCGGGCGCCTAGGGTCATTTTCGATATTGTGTTGCTGGCTCTCTATTTGGTGGCGGCGAACCCGGCGTTGACGGGAGTGCCCTTTCACGAATATCTTGGGGCGGGCATCTTCGTGCTCATGGTTGCCCATGTTGTGGTGAGCGGTGAAGGCCTGGGCGGCCGCGGTCGTTGGGCGCAGCGCGTGCTCAACGGGGCGTTGCTGGTCGCGCTCGCGTTCTGCGTCGTATCGGGAGCTATGGTGTCGGGGACGCTGCTGCCTTCTTTGGGCTTCTATGCGACGGGCTACTATTTTTGGGGCCCATTGCATGCCCTATCCGCCAAGGTGCTGTTGGCCGCCCTGCTCGTGCATGTTGTTCTGCGCGCACCAGGGGCTCTGGCGGTGTTTCGTCATCGGGAAGCGCAGGTGGAAAAAAGGGTTAGTGGTTGAATGTGCGCGGAGCTTGAGTTTGTGTGCAGAATTTTGCGATTGGTAGACCTCCTGAAGCCAAATCGGACTCGAATGAGTCTTCCAATCGCAAAATCCTGCACAAATTAGAGCCATGGGATGCTGCCAATCGCAAAATCCTGCACAAAAGCCTATGAAGGCCGTGCGCCGAATGTCCTTGTGCGATAGTTTGGAAGGTGCCAGTGGTGTTTAGCCGGCATTCTATTATTCCAACTCCCTTGCCAGGTAGCGGCCGGTGAGACTGTCGGAGTTGGCAGCCACTTGGGCCGGAGTGCCCTCGGCGACGATGCGGCCGCCGGTCTCGCCACCGCCGGGCCCCATGTCGATGACGTAGTCGGCGTTGGCGATCATGTCCAGGTCGTGCTCGATGACCACGACGGTGGCGCCGTGCTCGATGAGCTTCTGCAGCACGCCGATGAGCGTTTCCACGTCCAGCGGATGCAGCCCGATGGTGGGCTCGTCGAAGATGAAGAGGGTGTCGTCCTGGCTGCGGCGCATCTCGCTGGCGAGCTTCAGGCGTTGGGCTTCGCCGCCGGAAAGCGCTGGCGTGGCCTCGCCCAAAGTGAGGTAGCCCAAGCCCAAATCGTGCAGGATCTGCAACTTGTCCCACACCTTCTTCAGGTGGGCGAGCGCGGAAAGCGCCTGGTCAACGGTGAGAGTGAGCACCTCGGGAAGCGATAAAGTGTGCACGCTTTCGAAATCGCCGGCGTGGCTGTAGGCCGTTGCCGGGCTCTCATGGGAGGCGGACTCATGGGCCGCGTTGCGCTCCATTTCGGCGTCGGTGGACAGTTCGACGTCGCCTTCGATGGCCATTTGGATGGCGTAGGCCTCCCGCCCGTAGCGGCTGCCGCGGCAGTCGGGGCAGGGGATGTCCACGTCGGGGAGGAACTGCACGTCCAGGGAGATCTGTCCCGTGCCGTCGCAGGTGGGGCAGCGCAAAGATCCGGTGTTGTAGGAGAACGCCCCGGCTTTCAGCCCCTGCTCCTTGGCGTTCGGCAGGGCGGCGAAGGCGTGGCGCAAATCGTCCAGCACGCCGGAGTAGGTGCCCACGGTGGAGCGCACGTTCACGCCGATGGGCGTGGCATCCACCAGGTCGACCCGCGCGATGCCCGGCGCGTCCACGGACAGCACATGCCCTGGCAGTGTCGTGCCGGCCAGTGACGCCTTCAGCCCGGCGACGAGGCTTTCCAGCACGAGTGTCGTCTTGCCCGAGCCGGATACGCCGGTCACGCAGGTCAGACGCCCTTTCGGAATGCGCGCTTCCAACGGATGCACGGTGTGGATGGCGTCGGTCTCCAATGCGATGGCCCCTTCGTCGAAAAGATGCTCGGGCGCGACGGGCGTGCGCACCCGCACCTTCGCCGTTCCCGCCAAAAACGGCCCGATGCGACTGACTGGGCTCGCTTCCACGTTGGCCACCGACCCCTGGGCGATGACGCGGCCGCCGTCGGCGCCCGAACCGGGGCCGATCTCGATGAGGTGATTCGCGTGGCGCAACACGGCCACGTCGTGATCCACCATCACCACGGAGTTGCCGTCGGCCAGAAGGTCGTCCATGACCCCGAGCAGCCCCTCGATGTTCGCCGGGTGCAGCCCGATAGAGGGCTCGTCCAGCACGTAAAGGACGCCGGTGGTGCGGCTGCGCACGGCGCGCGTGAGAGCCACGCGCTGGCGTTCGCCGTTCGAAAGCGTCTCGCTGGCGCGATCGAGGGTGAGGTATCCCAGCCCCAGCTGCTCCAGCCTTTGTATGGGCTCGGTCGTCTCGCTCGTGATGGAGTCGCACATCGGGCGCATTTCCGCCGGCAGCCACGGGGCCACGGTGGGAATCCAGTCGCGCAGCTCGTCCAGCGACAAGGCCGTCACCTGGGCGAGGTTGCGCCCGTCGATGGTGGACGTGCGCGCCTTCTCGGACAGCCGCGTGCCGTGGCAGTCGGGGCACACCGACTCGCACAGGAACTTCGCCACGCGCGCCATGCCCTTCTCGTCCTTCGCCTTTGCCAGCGCGTTTCTCACGGTATTCACGGCGCTGTAGTAGGTGAAGTCCAGCTCGGTGGCATGGTCTTTGTTCTTGGGAACATACAGAATGTGGCGCTTTTCCATGGGGCCGTGCAGTACGATGTCCTTCTCGGCATCGGTCAGATCCTTGTAGGGCACGTCGGTGCGCACGCCCATCTCGCGGGCCACCTGGGGCATGAGCGACCACATGAGGTTGCGCCAGGGGGCCACGGCGCCCTCTTCCAGGGTAAGGTTGGGATCGGCGATGAGCGTGGACTCGTCGATGTCGCGCACAACGCCGGTGCCGCCGCAGGTGGGGCAGGCGCCGCCGCTGTTGAAGGCGAGATCCTCGGCGGAGGGGCCGTAGAATTCCACGCCGCAGGTGGAGCAGGTGATGGGCAGATCGGCCGCCACGTTCAGGGTCGGCGCGTTCACATGCCCGTTGGGACACACGTGGCAGCCGAGGCGCGAGAACATGAGACGCAGGTAGTTCAAAAGCTCCGTGGAGGTGCCGAAGGTGGAATGGACGCCGGGAATGCCGGGCCGCTGGCGCAGGGCGAGGGCGGCAGGCACGTGCAGCACCTCGTCCACGGTAGCGCGTCCGGCCTGGGAAATGCGCCGGCGCGTGTAGGTGGAAAGCGCCTCCAGGTAGCGGCGGCTGCCCTCGGCGTATAGAACGCCCAGCGCAAGCGAGCTTTTGCCCGAGCCGGAGACGCCCGCAATGCCCACGAGCTGCCGCAGCGGCACGTCCAGCGAGAGGTTCTTCAAGTTGTGCACCCGCGCCCCCCGCACCTCGATGGCAGTGGGCTCGGTGAAGGCGAGAGGTGTGGGGGTTGCGGCGACGGTGGCGGTGACGGGTTCGGTCATAGGGGGCTCCTGGGAAGAGGCAAGTCGGTTTCCCTCCAGTGTAACCCTTCCTGCGAAGCGCGATCGGATAGGTTTTCGAATCGCAACGGACGCGGAGTTTCTGGAAAGTCGGCATGGTCGGGTTTCCGGCTGTCCAGCGTTTTTTTGGAAATAGATGGGAGTTTCGGGCGCCACATCGGAAATAGATGGGAGTTTCGAGCACGAAAGGGCCCCTCTTGTGCCTAATTCATTTCCCAGGGTGCTCGAAACTCCCATCTATTTCTCTTCTCTCGATGGCTACTGCTCGAAACTCCCATCTATTTCCAAAACGAGGCCATGGAGCAGCAAATTTGAGCACCTGACTATTGGGCATTCGCAGACAGTTTGTAGATCGCAGAACGCATCTCGGGCGATCGGGGTCGTTGAAAAAGAACAGGCCAGCAAGTTTTTCCCTTGCTGACCTGCACAAATTCTGGAGCCAACGAGCGGATTCGAACCGCTGACCTACGCATTACGAGTGCGTTGCTCTACCAGCTGAGCCACGTTGGCAAAGGCGCTTCTTGTGAAGCGGCTGTTTAGTATAGCGAACTGGGCGATGCTGCGCAAGCATTTGAAGCTGCGAATTCCTCTTTCACGCACAACGTCGGAGATGAATTGTGCCGAATTGTGCCGAATTGTGCCGCCTTCGGGAGTGGCGGCCTTCAATGGCCCTTCGGCACTTCAACATTTCGGCTGAATCTGGAGAGGCCGTGGGTTGAGGCGGGGGAGGGCGCTCCAACGCTATACTGGTCGCCATCGAAAAAACGGGGAGTGTGGCTTGAAACTCGCGGTGTGGTAGCACAGTCAAGCCGCTTAGGGTGACCTTGAGCGCGGCCGCCTCCTCTTAAGAGCAACGAGGTGCATTCATGAGCTTGAGGTTTTCGCTTGCGAAGGCGGCCGGCGCCGTTTCAACCTGGGGGCTGCGTCATGTGGCGAGGCGGCCTGCGGCTAATCTGCCGGGGAAGATCGCGCTCGCCATTGATCCGTCGCTGCTCGACGAGCTGCGCGGCAAGTGCGCGCAAGGCTCGGTCATCACCGTGGGCACCAACGGGAAGACCTCGACGAACAACCTGCTTGCCGACGCCTTCGAAGCTGCCGGGTGCACTATCATCTGCAATCGCACAGGGGCGAATCTGGCTGCGGGCATCACCTCGGCGCTTCTGCAGCAGCCGGCTGCCCAGTGGGGCGTTTTCGAATGCGACGAGCTGTGGCTCGCCCACGTGCTGCCCCGCCTGCGCTCGAACTATGTGCTGCTGCTGAATCTGTTCCGCGACCAGCTCGACCGCTGCGGCGAAATCGACCGCATCCAAACGTCCATTGCGGGGGCGTTGGCCGCCTCGCCGGACACCGTGCTCGTGTACAATGCCGACGACCCGCTGTGCGCCCGCATTGCCGACGAGGTGCCCAACCGCACGGTCGCCTATGGCCTGGACGAGTCCATGGGCCTGGCCCAGAACACCGTGACCGACGCCCAGATGTGCCAGAAATGCGACGGCATGGTGCGCTACCATTACCGCCAGTACGGCCAGCTCGGCGACTACTTCTGCGACCAATGCGACTTCGCGCGCCCGACATTGGACTTCGCCGGCCGCGACATCGCCATCGGCCCCGCTGGCGTGACCATGGAGGTCTGCGGGCCTGCCGGCTGCGAATCGGTGCACACGCCGCAGCCGACGCCCTACGCCGCCTACAATCTCGTGGCCTCTTATGCCCTTTGCCGCGAGGCGGGCATTCCCACGGCCGATTTCCAGCGGGCCCAGGATGCTTTCAACCCGCGCAACGGGCGCCTGCAGCGTTACCGCCTCGGCGGTCGCGACGTGCTGCTGAATCTGGCGAAGAACCCCACGGGCTTCAATCAGAATTTGAAGATCGTAGAAGCTGACCAGGGTCCCAAGATGGTGGCCTTCTTCATCAACGACCAGGTGGCCGACGGCCATGATATCTCGTGGATTTGGGATATCGATTTCGAAGAGCTTGCCGGACAGCCGGGCACGGTGGTGTTCGCTGGCGGCTCCCGTGCCCACGACCTGGCGGTGCGTTTGAAGTACGCCGGCATCGAGGCGGCGGTGATCGAGAACATCGAAGACGCCTTCTCCCGCCTGGGGGCGCTTGTGGCCGCGGGCACCCTGCCGGCCGACGCCGCCGTCTACGCCATCGCGAACTACACGGCCCTCCCCCAGGTGCACGCCGCCCTGAACGCCATGGAAGCCGCCGAACCCGCTGTCGCCCCCGCCCCGACGCCGGCCCCGATCGCCGAGGCCGCCGGCGCGAGTGCCGCTCCCACCTCGTGTCATCCTGAGCGCAGCGCCGAAGGCGCGGAGCCGAAGGATCCCGCAACCTCCGAGCCTTCCGCAACTCCCGCCTCTCTCGCATCTGAGGAATCCCCTGAGCCCCCCGTCATCATCGCCCATATGCTGCCCGACCTGCTGAACCTCTATGGCGACGGTGGCAACGTGCGCATCTTGGAACAGCGCCTGCGCTGGCGTGGCATCCCCGTGGAAGTGCGCCGCATCCAGCACGGAGAGGCGGTGGACTTCTCCCAGGTCGACCTCGTTTTCATGGGCGGCGGCCCCGACCGCGAGCAGAAGCTTGCCAGCGAGCAGCTGCTGGCGATGCGCGACGAGCTGGCCGTCTATGTGGAAGGAGACGGCCCGCTGCTCGCCATCTGCGGCGGCTACCAGATTCTCGGCCGCCAGTGGCTGTGGGGCGACGAGCTCGTGCCCGGCCTCGGCCTCATCGACATGGAGACGCGCCGCCCCGGCACGTCCGCCGACCGCCTCATCGACAACATGGTGCTGGAATCCCCCCTGGCCGCCCATCCTGTGGTGGGCTACGAGAACCACGCCGGCCGCACTTACCTGGGCGAAGGCGTGGAAGGCTTCGGCCGCGTCGTGTCCTCCTGCGGCCACGGCAACAACGATGACGATCGCGTGGAGGGCGCGCGCTACAAGAACGTTGTGGGCACCTATTCCCACGGGCCGCTGCTTTCTAAGAATCCGGAAGTGGCCGACTGGCTGCTCGCCCGCGCTCTCGAACGCCGTGCGGGGCGCACCGGAACCCCGGCCGCCGATCTCGCTCCTCTTGATGATGGCGCCGAGCTCGCCGCCAACGCCTCCATGGTCAAGCGCCTGTCGTAGGAGACGCTTCAATGCTGACGCTCCTGCTCGGCGCATCCGTGGCGAAGTTGTGGGCAATCTGCCGTTCTCCTATGGCTTTTCACTGGTAATGGGGCCCATTTTGTTGCGCCGTTCGGCAATTCTTTGCCAAAATGTTACTTCGAATTGAGCAATTCTTGGTTTTGCGGTGCTGCACGGCTTGCGGTTCTGCTCGCCAAGGAACACGAACCACGAAAGCGAGACCTTCCAGGATGGCCGAAACTCCAGGCAAGAACAACCCTCGTGCCCAACACGCATCCCAGCCCGTGGGAAAGTCGAACAATCCGAGGCATTCGCAGCCCGTCGGCGCCAACAACCCCCGGAACTCCCAGCCCCTTGGGAAGGCGACCAACAATCCGCGCCATTCCCAGCCGGTAGGGTCGAACAACCCCCGCCATTCGCAGCCCGTCGGCTCGAACAACCCGCGGCACTCCCAGCCGCTGCCCAAGCAGCCCGCCCTTGAAGGCATGGCGGCCAATGCCGTGCCGGCGCTACCGCCCATGGCCGAGCCCAACCCCTATTCCCGCGGAGCCACCGGCGACGACTACGCCAAGGACCGTCGCCGCAAGAAACGCCGCCGCATTCTGCTGGGCGTGCTGGCCTTCGTGCTCGTGGGCGTGCTCGGCGCCACCGGGGCCGCTTGGGCCTACATCTCCGGTATCGAGCAGGAGATGAACGAGGACATCACCCCCGAGGTCGTGGAAGCCTTGGAGGCGCCGGCCGAGTACGACGGCGGCACCTTCTACATGCTGCTCATGGGCACCGACAAGTCGGCTGCTCGCGAGCAATCGACCCAGTATGCTGGCGATACCTTCCGCTCCGACTCCATGATCCTCACCCGGGTCGATCCACAGAACAAGAAGGTCACCATGGTGTCGATGCACCGCGACACTGAGATCGAGATCGAGGGCTACGGCCTGCAGAAGCTGAACGCCTCCTACGCCATCGGCGGCCCGGCGCTCGCCATCAAGACGGTCTCCCAGATGGCCGGCGTGCCCATCTCCCACTACGCCGAGATCAACTTCGACGGCTTCGAGGATGTCGTCGATGCCCTGGGCGGCGTGGAAGTGGACGTGCCCATGGAGATCAACGACGACGAGGCCGGCGGACATGTGGATGCGGGCGAGCAGACGCTTTCCGGCGAAGAGGCGCTCATCCTGTGCCGTTCGCGCCACTCCTATGACGAGTACGGCGACGGCGACCGCTACCGCGCGGCCAACCAGCGCTTGGTGCTCGGCGCCATCGCCAAGAAGATCCTCTCGGCCGACCCCGCCACCATGGCCAACACCATTAGCGCGCTTTCCCAGTACATCACCACCGACTTCAAGGTGGGCGACATCGTGGCGCTGGCCACCTCCATGCAGGGCATCGACCCGTCTAAGGACATTTATTCGGCCATGGAGCCCACCATCAGCGAGTACAAGAACGACACCTGGTACGAGCAGCTGGACGTGGCCGCGTGGAACACCATGATGGGCCGCGTGCGCGAGGGCCTGCCCCCCACCGAGGTCGATGAGGTGGACGAGTTGAACGGCACCGTGCTCGCTAGCGTTGGCGACGGCAAGGCGGCCGCCAGCGACAGCGAGGGCGTTCAGGGCGTAAACGGCACGCAGCGCCAGACCTTCGGCGAGACGCGCACCGGTATCGTCACCATCAAGAACGGCAACGGCATCAACGGCGTGGGCGCCGAGGCGCTCGAGCGCATCAAACCGCTCGGGTATACCGCCGACGCCTCCAACGCAAACAGCTTCAGCTACGAGGAGACCGTGGTCGTCTTCGATACGCCCGATCAGCGCGTTTACGCCGAGGAGCTCATCGACGCCCTCGGCTGCGGCCGCGCCGTGCAGAACACCGACGGCGAGTACGTCTACGACGGCGACTTCCTCATCCTGATCGGTAGTGATTGGCACTAGGAAGCCGTGCATCTCATCAACCGAAAGGGCCCCGCATTGGGGCCCTTTTGCGAACAAAGGAGTCCCATGCGATTTGTTTCGTGGAATGTGAACGGCATTCGTGCTGTGCTGAAGAAGAACTTCCTGGAAGTGTTCGACGCCTTTAACGCGGACATCTTCGCCATTCAGGAGACGAAGTGCCAAGTGGGCCAGGTGGAGTTGGATCTGCCAGGCTACCACCAATACTGGAGCGCCGCCGAGAAGAAGGGCTACTCGGGCACGGCGGTGTTCACCCGCGAGGAGCCGCTGCGGGTGTTGCACGGTTTGGGCAACGAGTACCTGGATGCCGAGGGACGCATCGTGGCCTGCGAGTTCCCCCAGTTCTGGTTCGTGAACGTGTACACGCCGAACTCCCAGATGGAGCTCGCGCGCATCGATCACCGTATGGAATGGGACGATGCCTTCCGCGATTTCTGCAAGGGGCTTGAGGCCGGCGTGCTGCCCGACGGCGCCTCCAGCGACCCGAAGCCGGTGGTGATGTGCGGCGACTTCAACGTGGCCCACGAGGAGATCGACCTGAAGAACCCGGGCCCCAACCGCGGGGCATCGGGCTTCTCCGACGAGGAGCGCGGGAAGTTCACCGAGCTGGTGGACGCCGGTTTCACCGACACCTTCCGCCTGCTGCATCCGGACGAGACGGGCCGCTATAGTTGGTGGAGCTACCGGTTCCGCGCCCGGTCGACGAATGCGGGATGGCGCATCGACTACTTCCTCGTGAGCGATGCGCTGCGCGATCATGTGGTGGCCGCCAGCATCTACGACGACGTGGAAGGCTCCGACCACTGCCCGGTCGGCCTGGAGCTGGATATATAAATGCTGAAGATAACCGTCGTTGCCGTGGGCAAGCTGAAGGAGAAGTTCTGGGTGGCGGCCTGCGACGAATACTTGAAGCGGCTGCGCCCCTACGCGAAGGTGACCGTGGCGGAGATTCCCGATGTCGACCCGGCCCGCGCCGGCGGCGTGGAGACGGCCCTCGAGCGCGAGGGCGCAGGCATTCTGGCGGCGGTGCCGGAGGGGGCGCACGTCATCCTCATGGCCATCGAGGGAAAGCAGCGCTCGAGTGTCGACTTCTCCCGCCACCTGGACGATTTGGCCCTGCGCGGCGCAAGCGAGCTTGCCTTCGTCATCGGCGGTTCCGACGGCGTGAGCGATGCGGTGCGGGCACGCGCCGACGAGACGTTCTCTTTCGGCCCCATCACCCTGCCCCACAACTTGGCCCGCGTCGTGCTGCTCGAGCAGCTCTACCGCGCCTTCAAAATCTCCCGCGGCGAGCCCTATCACAAGTAATAGAAAGCGCGCCGAAAGCCATCGTTCAAGACGGCTTTCGGCGCGCGTGAAGCGACTTTCGCCTACGATCTATTTCTTCACGATCTCGATGGTCACTTCGGCCGGGGCGGGCAGCTCGGCGGTGCAGTGGGGGCAGCGGGTGGCGCCCACGTTGATCTCCTCCAAGCAGAAGGGGCAGGTGGGGGCATGCTCGATGACTTCCTCGCCCTTGGCGTTTTTCAAGAAGGGCAGCTTCGCCGTGCCGTCCTTCATCTTGTTGAAGGCCTTCACGATCATGAACACGACCCACGCCACAATGAGGAAGTTGATGATGGCGCTGATGAACGCGCCGAAATCGATACCGTTCTCGGTGCCGGCGACGGGGATGGTGAGGCCCGCGACATCGGTGCCGTTGCCCCCGGTGATGAGTTTGATGAGCGGGTTGATGATGTCGTCGGTCAGCGACGTGACGATGGCGGTGAACGCCGCGCCGATGATGATGCCGACGGCCATGTCGATCACGTTGCCGCGGTTGATGAACTCTTTGAACTCGGCCAGGAGGCTTTTCATGGTCGATCCCTTCTTGCGTGAAACCTTCTGCCAAGGTATTATGCCGCTCTTTTGCCGTGTGTCCATAGCGTCGTGATAACATGGCGCCAACCGTTTACAAGGAGTTACGACAACCGTGGATACAGCGAAAATCGAAGCAGGCGTCCGTCTGATTTTGGAAGGCGTCGGGGAAGATCCCGAGCGCGAGGGGCTGCGGGAGACGCCGGCGCGCGTGGCCCGTATGTACGAGGAAGTGCTGGGCGGCCTGGAAGAGGATCCGTCGCGGCATTTCGACGTGACCTTCGACGAGGGCCACGAGGAAATCGTGCTGGTGGGCGACATCCCCTTCTTCAGCATGTGCGAGCATCATCTGGCGCCGTTTTTCGGGAAGGCGCACGTGGCCTACATTCCCGGCGAGGACGGCCGCATCTGCGGCATCTCGAAGCTGGCACGGCTTGTGGACGGCTTCGCCAAGCGCCCCCAGGTGCAGGAGCGCCTGACCGGGCAGATCGCCGACACGCTGGTGGAAGCGCTGCATCCCGCCGGCGTCATCGTGGTGCTGGAGGCCGAGCATATGTGCATGTCCATGCGCGGCGTGAAGAAGCCGGGCGCAAAAACGACCACGCGGGCCGTGCGCGGCTGCTTCGAAACCGACGCCGACGCGCGTTCCGAGGCGCTGTCGCTGATTTTCCGCCACTAAAGCGATGCCCGTTTCGCTGCGGGCGAGCATGAAGCATCTGCCCGCGCCAGCCTAAGCGGGCGCAAGCGAGTTGAAGGATTCCGTCCCCACTAGAAAGAAGGTTTCCCATGAAGTGCGTCATCTCCGTCCTCGGCAAGGACCGCTCCGGCGTGGTGGCTGCCATCGCCACGACGCTGGCCGACTGCGGCGCCAACATCGATGACATCTCCCAGACGATTCTCGGCGAGGGCCGCATGTTCTCCATGACCATGATGGTGACGCTGGATCCTGCCGTCGCCGACTTCAACACCGTGCAGGAGCGCCTGGCCGCCGACGGCGAACGCCTGTCCATGCAGGTTCTCATCCAACGCGAGGACGTCTTCCAAGCGATGTATGAGATTTAGGCAACACCGCGCTTAGCCCCCGATGCCTTTTGCGCGTCAGGGAAAGGGCGTGGTTGGTGGCATTCCCGCTTGACTGATCGAGTAGAATGAAAGTCCAATGAAAGGAGGAGCTTTATGGCGCATGTCGTCGACGTGGCAGCGTATATTCTCGAGTGTCTCGGAAGTGTTTCAACCATGAAGCTCCAGAAGCTGACTTTTTATAGCCAGGCGTATTATCTGGTTGAGCATGGAACACCGCTTTTCCCCGAAGAGTTTGAGGCATGGGCAAATGGGCCCGTGGCTCCAGATTTGTTCAAGAGGCATAAAGGCGAATTCGTAGTTTCGCGCGGCTTTTTCGGTCCTTTGTTGGAGCACGCTCTTACAGAATACGAATACGCGGCGATCGACCATGTCGTTGGTTGCCTGAAGAACTGGACGGGAGCCAGTCTCAGCGAATTGACTCATAGCGAAGCTCCGTGGCTTAATGCTCGCAGTGGGCTAGCGCCCAATGCGCGATCGAAAAGGCCCATTGCTATCGGTTGCATGAAGGCCTATTACGAAACGAGGCCGGCTGGCAACCCGGTGTTCGCATGAGCGCAAATTGGATTTCGAAAACCAAGGTAGGAAAAGCGGGGGAGGCATTGACTTCCCCGCTTTCTTCTTCCGAGGATCGTGCGACTGCGCTCGAGGTTGTGAATTACTGGAGAGGGATTCACGCCGAGGCGCTCCAGCGAGCCTTCGGGGATATAGAGGGCCTGAACGCGGTCGGCTCCGACGTGCTTATTGCGGGGCGAATCAAGAAGCTGCCGACGATTGTCGATAAGCTCGGAAGGCCGGACGCTCCCTCCGATCTTCAGACGATGTACGACATTGCGGGATGCCGACTGGTGGTGCCCGATCTAGCGACACTTGAGCGTGTCTATAGCGAGATCGCTTGCCTGCCTGCATTCGATGCTCCGAAAACGAAGCGCCATGATTACATTGCATACCCTCGTCCGAGTGGCTATCGCGGAAAACATGCGATCTTGCATTATTGCGATCTGAAATGCGGCCATAAGCTGTTTGTTGAGGTTCAGCTGCGGACGGTGCTTCAACATGCTTGGGCAACGGCAGTGGAGATGCACGATGTGGCTGTGAAAAGTCGGTTGAAATTCAATGAGATCGATAACCCTGCTGGACGGTTTTTCAAGAAGGCGGCTGTGCTTATTGCCCAACTAGAAGAACAGGGAGAAATTGACGCGAGCGCTATTCGAGGTCTCGCCGACGGGAGGCCGGAGTTGTCTTATGCCATTGAGGCAAAGGAAACGCTTAAAGCCGCCAGTAACGCCGTCTACTTTCTCTCCGACGATGCGAATAGGGATGTCGCCGACTACTATCTCGTTGACCTCGTCGCGGACGAGCAAACGCTCGAGCTTACACCGCTTGATTCCATAGCGGCCCTTTCTCGATATTTCGAAGAGGAGGGCGCCGACCGCGACGGTAGCCGTGATCTGGTCCTTACAAAAGGAGCTTCCAAGGAAAACCTCGCGAAGCTGTATCCCAATTACTTTGGCGATATTTCCGAGTTCCTCAAACTCATCGAAAAGCATTTGGACGCGTTTGCGTAAGAAAGGCAGGAAGATGGCCGCGTCGACTTCGCCCGCATGCGGCCGCTCGTCTACGATTCCACCCGCCGCATCTACCGCGTGGTAGGCGAAGAGGTCGGCGGCGCCTGGGAAGCCTGCAAAGCGCTGATGTAGGACGGCAGTTTATGGGAAACTATATTGCTGCGCGAATGAGAAACAGCGAAACGGGCGCTCCGTTCAACGATGGGGCGCCTTTGTATTCATGGCCGCATAGGGTCTTAAGATTGCCTCGCTCTCTGCGCGCTGTTAATTATGGGTGCTGCTCATGCGCTGGTAGAAATCCTTGGGGATGCGGCGGTGGCCGAAGTCCCTGACTCGATGCTGCCTTCGGTGCCTCGGAATATGATGCGGCAGGTGGCGCGGGCGCCTTGGGCGACGCGGGGCTGGTAATGGTATGACGACCAAGTGTCGAACTCGTACTTGAGCATGCTGGCACTAACGCGCTCGGCGATAAGCGCCGTAAGGGCGCGGCAGGTGTTCGCGACGGCCGCTTCGAAATCATCGTCCTCGGGGAAGGCGTAGGCGAGAAGATAGACGTCTTCAACGAGGGAATCGGGATCCATAGAGAGCCCTTCAACATCAGTGATTGCGTCAACCGCCGCTCTCAGGCGTGCGTCATCAACGGCCATCGATGATCTCCCTCAACGCATCTTTGCGTCGATTGAAGGAGGCGAGTGCCTCCTTTTTAAGCTTGCTGTTCGTTGCGGGCTTGTCGGTAGCGCGCGCTTAAATGGGTATGTAAATGTGTAATTAACTGGTTGGCATTGATTTGGGAACGGGTAGGTTTTGGTTGGTTCTTCGGGGCGCCCCGTTTTTCGAGCATCATGGGCTTGCTTGGCGGATTGCTGTCGGTTAAGCGTTAGAATAGTCGGCAATCAGTGGTGGCTCCGAAGGCGACAGGGACGGAAGATGACCCGAATCTACACGTGCAATGTGCCCATTGAGGCGGATGTGGTGGATGCGTTCTGCTGGCTGCAGAAAGGATTCACCGACCAGTTCGTCTACTACGACAAGCAGAACCCGACCCGCTATATGGGACTCGGCCGCTGCATCGCGCTGCCCAGTTTGCGCGATGTGGAATACGAGTACGGCGAGGGCAGCTCGCTGCGTGAGGTTGCGACTGGTGCGGCTGCTAGTGAGGTCGCCGGTGGGGCTGGCGCCGGCCAGCCGCCGGTGTTCTTCTCGTTCAACCGCTTCGACGCCACCAATCCCGCGCCGGCCGACGAGTTGATGGCCTCCTTCCCGCGGCTGCGGTTCATGCTGCCGGAAATCGTGCTCATCGAGAACGAACGCGGGCGGTTTCTCCAGGTAAACTCGCTCGGTCCGGTGTATCCCGGTCGCGTGGCTCGCTTCACGCGCATGGTGGCCGCTGCACCGCCCCGCCAACGCGCGGTCATTCCATTTTCCCTCGAGCCCGATTCTCGCGAGGCCTGGGACGAGGCCATGGGTGCGGCGCTTGCGGCCATTGGGGAGGGCCGGGTGTCGAAGGTGGTGCTCTCGCGTCGGTTGCGCCTTGTGGCTGAGCATCCTTTCTCGTCGAAGGATCTGCTCGTGAACCTCATCGACGGCGACGCCCGGGGCACGGTGCTTCTGTACCGCTACGCCGACGTCTTCTTCTGCGGCTGCACGCCGGAGCTGCTCGTGCGCAAACGCGGCGATGCTGTGGCGTCGATGTGCCTTGCGGGAACGTGCCCGACGGGGGCCACCTCGGCGGAATCGGATGCGCTGGCGGAGGCGCTCATGGCTGACGGGAAGAACCGCGCCGAGCACGATTATGTGGTGCAGCTCATCCGCAGCGTGCTCGACCGTGTTTGCTACGACGTGGATGTGCCCGCAGTGCCCGAGATCATGCGGCTTGCCCACGTGCAGCACCTGTTCACGCCGGCCCGCGCCCGTGTGCTCGCTGGCATCACGCTGGCCGACCTCATGGAGGACCTGCATCCCACCCCCGCCGTGGCTGGCACGCCGGTGGGGGAGGCGAAGATGCTGCTGCGGGCCATCGAGCCCTACAACCGCGGACTCTATGCGGGAGCCTGCGGTTTCGTGGACGGCGCCGGCGACGGCGAGTTTTCCGTGGCCCTGCGCACCGGCGTTTTCGACGGCGAGATGGGCTATGTCTACGGCGGCTGCGGCATCGTCGGCGAGAGCGATGCGGACGCCGAGTACGAGGAAATTGACTTGAAGCTGCGCACCATCCTTTCCGCTTTCGGCGCGTAGCCTCTTGTCGCGCGGCTCTCCGGGGGCGTTTCGTGCGCTATCATGGACGGACGAAATTCGCGAAAGGAAGTGGCGATGCCCATAACGACGACTCATCAGCAGGATACCGCGCTGTTCGTGGCGGCGTTTTTCGACGAGATGGTGCGCTGGGGCGTGTGCGAGGTGGTGGTGAGCCCCGGTTCGCGGTCGACGGCCTTGGCCATGGCGGCCTACGAACTGGAGCAGCGCCGACCCCAGGATCTGCGAGTTTACGTGGATATCGACGAGCGCGGGGCGGCTTTTCTCGGTTTGGGCCTTGCGAAGGCGAGCGGTCGCCCCGTGGCGCTCGTGTGCACCTCGGGCACGGCCTTGGCGAACTACTACCCGGCGGTTATCGAGGCGGAAACGTCCCGGGTGCCGCTCATCGTTCTGTCTGGCGACCGGCCCCCGCAGCTGCAGGGCCTCGGCGCGCCGCAAACCACCGACCAGCTGAAGGCCTACGGCAATCACGTGCGTTCCTTCCGCGCGATGCCCACCCCGCGCGGCCGCGACCGCGACATTGCCTTTGCCCGCCAGGCGGCCCGCGAGGCGGTGCTCGCCGCGCTTGGCCCGACGGCTACGCTGGCTCCCTACCGCGAGTCGGCGCCGGCAAAGGAGGGGTTGCGCGAGTCCGCGACGACCGGTGCGCTGGAAGGGACGGATTCTGCGATCGCGGCGGCTTCCCTCGGCAAGCATGCTGCTGTTTCAGCTGGCTCCGGAGCCGCCGCGCTGCCGATGGATCCTGCTGCCACCGTTGCGCTGCCGATGGATCCTGCTGCCACCGTCGCGATGCCGGCGAATTCCGCGATCGCTGGCGCTCCCGCCGATGCTCCCGCGCGGGATGCTGCTGGCGACTTTGCGGCCGCAGTCGCTGAAGAGGCCGATTCTTCCCAGCCGATCTTCTACAACGAGGCCGGCGACATTGTGAACTACAACCCAAACCTGCAGGTGGCTTCCCGTGCCTGCATGCACCTGGCCGGCCCCGTGCACGTGAACTTCCCCTTCGATGCCCCGCTCAAGCCCGATTTCGCCGGCGCCGATTTGCAGGCCATGCAGCGTGCCGCCCACGACTGCTTCGCTCTGGGCGCTCGCAACGCCAGTATCGCCGCGAAGGACGGCACCCTTCTCGATTTGGGCCCGCTCGTTGGCCCCGCAGGCACATTGCCCCAGGCCAGCATCGAGTCCATCGAGCGCCTTCTGTGGAAGCGGCCGTGTCTCGTGCTCGCCGGCGAAGGCTCCTGCGAAACCGTGGCCGAAGCGGAGGAGATTCTCGCCTGGGCCCGCAAGCTGTCCTTGCCCGTGCTCGCCGATCCGCTGTCGGGCCTGCGCTCCATCGACGACCCGCTCATCATCGACAACTACGACAACCTCTGCGCGCGCGCCGATTGTCCCGTGCCCGAGGTGGTCATCCGCTTCGGTCGCTATCCTGTCTCGAAGAGCGCAACCGCCCTGCTTGAGAGGACGCGCCCCGTCTCCCTGGCCGTCGACATCGCTGAGACCCGCGACTTCAACGCGGCCACAGACGTGTTCGTGGGCACGACGCCCCTCGGGTTCGTGCGAAGCCCCTGGCGTGCCGAGGGTCGCAAGGCTCAGCGCCGCTTTGCTGATGCCTGGGTCGCCCTCAACGACGAGGCGCGCCTGCGCATTCTCGCCGTGGAATGGGACGGCGTGGCCACCCACGATTCCGAGGCCACGGAAGGCGCCTACGTGCGCTCGCTTCTCGAGCTGGCGCCGGAAGGCTCGTGCCTCTTTTCGGCGAATTCCATGAGCATCCGTGCCGTGGACACCTTCTACGTAAAGGACGGAAAGCCCCTGGCTGTGATGGCCAATCGTGGACAGAACGGCATCGATGGCGTGGTTTCCACGGCGGTAGGCGCGGCGCAGCACTTCGCCCAGACGACGTTTCTTACCGGCGACTTCACGCTGCTGCACGACCTTTCCGGTTTGGCGCTCCAGCGCGAGATGCTGCTCCAGCGCCGCGGATCCGCAGAGACGCCGTCGCTGGTCATCGTTCTTCTGAACAACAACGGCGGCGCCATCTTCGACATGCTGCCCCAGGCCTCCGCCGACCCGTACTTCGAGCGGCTGTTCCTCGCGCCCCAGGACGTGCGCTTCACCGAAGCCGCCGCCGCCTTCGGCATCCCCTCGGCCAGCGTGCACACGGTCGGCGCCTTCCGCAGCGCCTACGAGCAGTTCCTCGGCACGCCGGGCATAAGCCTCATCGAGGTCGCCCTGCCCCTACGCGGCGTCCGCGACCGCTACGCCCCCTATCAGCGCTAACGCTTATGGGTTCGGGTGAGTTGTGCGATGGCGGGACGATTACGGAGGGACGCGGTGGAACCGTGGTGAGATCTGCCGGTGAAGGGATGGCCCCCTGCATCCTTCTGCACGGGTTCGCTCAAACGCCTGTGTCGTGGGATGCGGTAGCGCAGCGGCTGCAGGCGGCCGGTCACCGCGCCTATGCACCCGATTTGTACGAGTGCAAGGGCGACCTCAAGCTGCCAAGCGTTGAGGAAGTTTTGGAAGGTACGGAGGCGGGGGAAGACGGGGAAGACGGGGAGGGCGTGGAAGGCGACGCGAATGCCAAAAACGTCTCCGGGGCGGTGCGCGACCCGCTGACCTCCCTCGATGCGGCGTGTGATCGGGTGGCGGCCATTGTGCGTTTGGTCGCGCAGGTCGATGCCGCGCCCGTGCTCGTTGGCTATTCCATGGGCGGCCGCATCGCCGCTGAAACCGTGGTGCGCTATCCCAATCTGCCGCTGGCTGGGCTTGTTTTAGAAAGCGCGGGGCTCGGGCCTGCCGACGAAGCCGCTCGGGCCGCCTTAGCCGAGCGCAATGGCGCTTGGGCTCAGCGGCTTCGCGATGAGGGCGTTGCGGCCTTCATGGACTGGTGGGAAACGCTGCCGTTGTTCGCCAGCCAGCAGGCGCTTCCCGCGGAAGCGCGCGCCGCCATTCGAGCCGAGCGCACCTCCCGCGATGCAGAGCCTTTGACCCGCTCTCTGGAAGCCTGGGGCGCTCACCATCAAGCTGCCGAAGCGGTTACGCTTGGCGTCCTTGCCGACCTGGCCAACCGCGGCGTTCCGGTGCTCTACGTTGCCGGCGTTCTTGATGAGAAGTACTCCGCGGTAGCCGCCCGCGTCCGCGCTGCCGGCCTTCCCACGGCGCTCGTCCCCGATGCTGGCCACAACGCGCACCTCGAAGCCTCTTCCAATTTTGCGGGAACCGTTGAAGGCGTTCTCGCTGAAGATGTTCTTGATGGAGATGCCTTGGCGCGAAATGTGGCTTCAAAATCACGAAAGATCGGATACGGGGCCTAAAAGAGACCTTCCCGCGGCCTTTTTGGCTTAGAAATCACGAAAGATCGGGCGAAGAGCGCCAAAAAGGCCTCTCAGTAATACAAAAGCGCTCGTTTTCCCAGGTGGCGTATTACAAAAAAGTCTCTACTACTCCGATCGCGCCGATTTTTCGTGATTTTCAAGCCAAAAAGGAACTCGAAGTCGCGAAAGGGACTTAATGTCATCGCGGCTTCCTGATATCTTCTAAGCCATGGCCGCGACAGTCGTGGCTGCAGCACCTTCTCGCCGCCTTTTCCAAATTATGACCCACAAACACACTTTATTGTGCTAAAGTGTCGGCCATGATTTTCGTTCAGGGACATAAAGGTGGCATGGATGCGGCGGCGCTCGCTGTGGCAAGCCAGCACATCGCCCGGCAGTCGCGCGATGCGGTGGCCTGCGCCCTCATGAGCGCGCATAAGGCTGCCCAGTGTTGCACCGACGCGGTCGAGCGCGCGCTGGCCAGTGCGCACAAGGCGGCTCAGTGTATCGCCGAGGCGGCCCGCGCTGTTGCCAGCCAGCATGAAGCCCAGCAGTCCCTGCGCGAGGTCTCCCCACAATTTGAGTTCCGATACCAATAGCACACGGGTTTTCGCCCGTGGCTATTTTTTTGTAGCCCCGGGCGAAAAGTCGTGTGCGCCATCGGACGTATCCGCACACTGGAAGGAAAGAAGAGGGAAATGATCGCGAAAGTTCTTTTGGTAATCGCCTTCGTGGCCGTGGCCGTGGCGGTGGGCATCTACTGCCGTCGGCACACGGGCACCGTGGATGGCTTCATCCTGGGTGGCCGCAACGTCGGTCCGTGGATGAGCGCCTTCGCCTATGGCACGAGCTATTTCTCGGCCGTGGTGTTCGTCGGCTATGCGGGCCAGTTCGGCTTCAAGTACGGCATCTCGGCCACGTGGGCCGGCATCGGCAACGCCATTATCGGCTCGCTGCTCGCCTGGTGGGTCTTAGGCCCCCGTACCCGCGAGATGACCCATCGCCTGCAGGCATCCACCATGCCGGAGTTCTTCGGCAAGCGCTACGATTCCCGCGCCCTGCGCATCGCGGCGGCGGCCATCATCTTCGTGTTCCTCATCCCGTACACCGCGAGCGTCTACAATGGTCTGTCGCGTCTGTTTGGCATGGCCTTCGCGCTGCCCTACGACGTATGCGTCATCGGCATGGCGGTGGTCACTTGCGTTTACGTGGTGCTTGGCGGATACATGGCTACGGTTATGAACGACTTCATTCAGGGCATCGTTATGCTGCTCGGCATTATCGCTGTCATCGTGGCGGTCATCCTGAACAACGGCGGCTTCTCCGAGGCCATCATTTCGCTGTCGCAGATCCCCGCCGAGGGTTCGGCCATGCAAGGTCCCTTCGTCAGCTTCTTCGGGCCCGATCTGTTCAACCTGCTCGGCGTGGTCGTCCTGACGTCGCTCGGCACCTGGGGTCTGCCGCAGATGGTGCAGAAGTTCTACGCCATCAAAACCGGTCCCGCCATCAAGCAGGGTGCCATCATCTCCACCATCTTCGCCTTCGTGGTGGCCGGCGGCTCCTATTTCCTCGGCGGCTTCGGTCGCCTCTACGAGGGCCAGATCGAGTACGCCGCTAACGGCACGCCCATCTACGACTCCATCATCCCGACGATGCTGTCCACCTTGCCTGACGTGCTCATCGGCCTGGTCATCGTACTCGTCCTGTCGGCCTCCATGTCGACGCTCTCGTCGCTCGTGCTCACGTCGTCATCTACCCTGACCATCGACTTCATCAACGGCAACATCATCAAGAACATGTCCGAGAAGAAGCAGCTCATCTGGATGCGCGGCCTGCTCGTGGTATTCATTGCCATCTCGGCGCTCATCGCGCTGTTCCAGTACCACTCTTCGGTGGTGTTCATCGCCCAGCTCATGGGCTACTCTTGGGGTGCGCTGGCCGGTTCGTTCCTCGGTCCCTTCCTGTGGGGCCTGTATTCCGGGCGCATTTCGAAGGCGAGCGTGTGGTGCTCGTTCGCCGTGGGCGTGGGCCTGACGGCTGTGAACATGGGCTTGGCGCTGTCCGGCGGCGTGCCGCTCATCGCGAGCCCCATCAACTGCGGTGCGCTGTGCATGATCATCTCGCTGGTCATCGTGCCGGTAGTAAGCTTGTTCACACCGGCGGTCCCCTTCCAAATTAAGCCGCCGACCACTGAAGGCGCCATCGACCGCGAGTACGACCGCGAGCTCGCCCAGGAGGAGCTGGAAAGCGCCACGGTAAGCGCCGCCGCCGACGTGTAAGTGCGGAAAGTCACAACCGTCACAACTGAAGATGAGAAACCTGGAAAGTCCCGTGTGATCGCGGGACTTTTCTCTGACTAACTCGGATATACTTATGCTGTTCTGTCACCAGAAGGCCGGGGGCAGGGCACCGGCGACGGCCGCGTTTCGTTGTCACGTGCAGAGCGCTCGCAGCGTTCGCATTGCGCATTCGCGCGCTGAGCGCTCGCATCGCGCTCCGGGGTCGCGCGTTCGCGGGTGTCATGCCCTCGGCCTCTTGAGGAAGGAAGGTCATGGAAGGGTTCGAACTCATTGCCACGGGCCTGTGGTCCATCGTGCCGCCGATTCTGGCACTGGTCCTGGCGCTCATCACCAAGGAGGTGTATTCGTCGCTGACCATCGGTGTGTTCACGGGCATGATCATCTACCAGTTCACGCTGAACGGCGCCGGTGGCGAGCAGCTCGTCGCCTCGTTCACCATGGTGCCCCAAATGATGGCCGAGCAGATAGCCGGCAACGGGGCGCTGCTTTTGTTCCTTGCGCTTCTGGGAGCGCTTACCGTGGTCATCGCCACGGCGGGCGGCTCCCGCGCCTATGCGGAGTGGGTCACCACCCATGTGAAGAACGCCCGCGCGGCCTCGATTCTCACGGCGCTGCTCGGCATCATCATCTTCGTGGACGACTACTTCAACTGCCTCACCGTGGGCGCCGTCATGCGCCCGGTGACGGACAAGTTCCGCGTCAGCCACGAGAAGCTCGCCTGGATCATCGACTCCACGGCGGCCCCGGTCTGCATCATCGCACCGGTGTCCTCGTGGGCCGTGGCTGTGGGCGGCTATATGGGCGAGGACGGCTTCAACACTTTCGTGGCCTCCATCCCCTACAACTTCTACGCGCTGCTGACCATCTTCTTCGTGTTCTTCATGCTGTTCCTGCAGAAGGACTTCGGCCCTATGGCCGCGGCTCAGGCCGATGCCGAGGGGCGCATTCCCCCCGAGGGTTCGGCGCTTGAGGCGGTCTCGCTCGCCCGCATCGCCGACAAGGCCCAGGTCGATTTGGAAGGCGCGCCGAACATCCCCACGGTGGTGACCGAGGAGGGCGACATCGACGACGCCGCCGCCGGGGCCATTGAGGAGTACAAGGGCCTGAACATCTCCGAGCGCGGTACCATCTGGGATCTTATCGTGCCCATTTTGGTGCTCATCGTGTTCTCCATTCTGGGCATGATGTACATGGGCGGCTTCTTCAGCGGCGTCGACTTCGCCACGGCGGTCGGCGAGAATCCGGTCATGGGCCTGTGCATCGGCGCCTGCGTGGCGCTCGTGGTGGCCGCTTGCATGTTCCTGCCGCGCAAGCTCATGAACCTGGGCGGTTTCGTGGAGGCCATGTCGGAAGGCGTGCGCTCCATGATCGGCGCTATCATGATCCTCGTGCTGGCCTGGTCGCTCGGCGGCTGCTGCCGCTACCTCTTGGGCACCGGCGAGTTCGTGTCCGGCTTCTTGAATGGCCTGGGCGTGGGTCTCGACCTTCTGCCGGCCGTCATTTTCGTGGTGGCGGCCTTCATCGGTTTCGCCATGGGTACGAGCTGGGGCACCATCGCGCTCATTCTGCCCATCATCATCGGCGTGTTCGCGGCCGAGGATCCGCTGTTCCTCGTGGCCGTGGGCGCGGCGCTGGCTGGCGCGGTTTACGGCGACCACATCTCGCCCATCTCCGATACGACTATCCTGTCCTCGGCCGGCGCGAAGTGCAACCATCTGCGCCACGTGGCCACGCAGATTCCCTACGCGACGCTGGTCATGATCGTGTGCTTTGTGGGCTACATCATCGCCGGCTTCACGAAGAACCCCTGGATCTCGCTGGCGCTCGGCGTGGTGCTCATCGTGATCGCCGTGCTGGTGCTCGTGCGCATGGAGGCGTCGAAGAAGGCGAAGGCATAGCGAAGACGGCCGACCGTGCAGCTGCGCCTATGAAGGTGCCTGCGGGATGGCGCCCAGGCGATGCGATCACAGGTGCGGTCGCATCGCCTGGGCGCATACTTACTAGAGCAGAAAGGGCCTTGTTTTTCGTCGTTTTTTGCGTTTGTTAGCGCTATGAGCACGTTGGTCCAAGAGCTAAGAAAGGAGATATGCAATATTTCATAAAAGAATAAATGAAATAGTATATATCAAATTTCCAATGATCTGAATGTGGCCTTAGCGTGCAGGAACAGAGACACTTCCGATGCTAACAAATGCAATTTTTGCCAAATTATCGGTAGAGAAATCGTCTGGCGAATGGCATGGGGAGGGCTCCACCATGGAGCCCTCCTTGTTCTGATGCAATTATGGAATGCGATGGGCCGTCCGCTGTGCGGTCGCCTACGCCGCCGCAGCAGCTTCGGCGAGCAGGCGCTGGCTCTCGGCGATGAGGCGCCCGGCCAGAAATTCCTTGCCCATGGCCTCGTTCTGAGAAGCGTCCAGCAGCATTTGAAGCGTGATGCTGTCGAAGTAGGCGTCGTAGCCGGTGAGAACCAGATTGTACGCTTGCTTGATACCCTGCACCATGGACGCATCGGCGCGATCCTTGCGACGGGTGCGCGTCGTGTCCTTGGCGTCGTCGTCCAGCGCGTTCACCACTTGCAGTAGGGTGATCTTCGAGGGGTCGTTGGCCAAACGATAGCCGCCGTGCTTGCCGGGCCTCGCCTCGATGATGCCGGCATTGCGCAAAAGCTGCGCGAGCTGAATGAGGTAGTCACGGGGGATCGACATGTCCTGGGCGATATCCTTCGACGAGCAGGTGTGCCCCTGCGCGGCCAGGTACAAGACGGCGCGCAGTCCATAATCTGTTGATGCTTTGAATTGCACTGCAGCCTCCTAACGTGTGAACGCCTACGGGTCTGCAGCTTGCGCTCCATCGACGCGAACGAACGGCTCGTGCCGACGTTGCGTCACCCGCAGGTGTGTCGGGAGCGGTCCTTTTTTGTTCCCGGCACTTAGCAGTATGCGAGCCGCAAAACGCAAATACAAGGGATGTACCAAACGATGAGCGCACCGATTCGCTTACGTAAACACCCTGTTGAATTCAGTAATCGATGAGCGTTTAAGTGGGGAAGGGGAGCGCAAGGAAGCCGGCAAGAGAGGCGCGGCGGGCGGATGGAGCGGACGGAACGGACGGCTATGCGAGCCCCAGCACCTGCATCACGAGCAGCGCCACGGTGAGCGCCGCCACCACACCGACGGTGGCCCACAGAAGCACCTTCGACACGCGTCCGCTTCGGTAGTCGCCCATGATGTACTTGTCCGCCGAGATGATGGCCATGAGCGCCAGCAGAATGGGCAAAATGACGCCGTTGACGAACTGGGCCGTCAGCATCATGCCCAACAGGTTCACATCGGGAATGAGCACCACGATGGCCGAGAACGCGATCACGAAGGTGAAGATGGATTTGAACGTGGGGGCCTCGCGCCACTTGAAGGAGACGCCCGCCTCCCAGCCGAAGGCCTCGCAGATGACAAACGCGGTCGTCAGCGGCAGCACGCAGGCAGCTAAAAACGACGCCGCGATGAGCCCCACGGCGAAGAGCGCCTCGGCATAGGGGCCGGCGAAGGGGGCGAGCGCCGCGGCGGCGTCGGCGGCCGAGTCGATAGTGATGCCGGCGGGGAAGAGCACCGCGCCCGTGGTCACGATGATGAACCAGGCCACCACGCAGGCGGCGATGGTGCCGGAGACGGCGTCAGCTTTCTGCGAGAAGAGGTCTTTGGGGGTGAGGCCCTTTTCCACCACGTTGCTCTGGGAGAAGAACATCATCCACGGCGCGATGGTGGTGCCGATCATGGCGATGACGAGCGAGATGAAGCTCACGTCGCCGACGAAGGTGGGCACTACGGTGTCGTGCAGCGCCTCGCTCCAGTTCGGTTGCGCGAGGAATGCGGCCACCACATAGGTGAGAAACACCAGCGACAGCCCTAAGAACACCCGCTGCACGCGCTTGTAGGAGCCGCCTACCACGAGCAGCCACACGCCCAAGGCTGCCACGGGTACCGAGATGTACTTCGACACGCCGAACATCTCCATGCCCGAGGCGATGCCGGCGAATTCGGAGAAGGTCGTCGCCACGTTGCCGATGAGAAGTGCCAGCATGGCGAAGGCGGCGATGCGGATGCCGAAGCGCTCGCGGATGAGCGCGGCGAAGCCCTTGCCCGTGACGGCGCCCATGCGGCCGGCCGTGGTCTCCACGACGGCGAGCAGCACGCACATGATGGGGATGACCCACAGGGTGCCGAAGCCGAAGTTCGCGCCCGCCGTGGAATAGGTGGAGATGCCGCCGGCGTCGTTGCCGGCCATGGCGGTCACGATGCCCGGCCCCATGGCCGCCAGCACCAGCAGCAGCTTCGACGGCTTTTTCGTCGCGGCGGGGCCGATCTGCTCGCCGGCGGGAATGCCCGTGTCGGCGATTTCCTCGGCTGCCTGGTGCCGCGTGCTCTCTTCGGCACCCAGGCAGCCGGCGGCCGTCGTGCGGATGTCCTTCGCGTTCATGACAGCCTCCTAGTAGTGTAGGCCGCCGAGATGCAGCGAGCCCGCCAGCTGCAGCAAAATCAGCGAGTAAAGGAACAGGCCCATGAGAGACGCAACGGTAATGCCGGCAATCGACAGCACATTCATCTTCGTCTTGTCGCCCGCCACGTCGTCCTCGATGGCGTCCCAGGCGTCGTCGGTGGTGACGATACCAAGCAGGGTGCCGTGCTCGTCCACCACGGGCATGGCCGGGATGTCGTACTTGAAGATGTCGGCGGCCACGTCCTCCTCTTCCTCGGAGGGAAGACAGCTGATGATGTCGTCGTACATGATGTCGCCCATGAGGCGGTCGGCGTTGTACAGCACGAGCGTGCGCAGGGAGTTTACGCCGAGCAGCTTGCCGTACTCGTCGGTGATGTACACATAGTGCACCGTCGGGTGATCCTCGGGCAGCGCGCGCAGCACTTCGATGGTGTCGGCCACGGTGGCGGTTTTCGGCACGGCCACGAACTGGGTGGTCATCATGCCGCCCGCGGTACCGTCCTTGTAGCCGAGCAGCCGACGAATTTCCGCGGCGTCTTCCACGCCCATAAGGCGCAGAAGGGTCTCGGCCTTCTCGTAGGGAAGGTCGCGTACGATGTCGGCGGCGTCGTCGGGGTCCATGTTGCCGATGAGCTCGGCGGCCCGGGCGTCGGGCAAGTCGTCGATGAACTCGGCTTGGTACTCGTCTTCCATCTCGGAGATGGCCTCGGTGGCGCGGCTGTCGTCCAGGTGCGCGAACACGCTGGCGCGCTGCTGGGGATCCAGCTGCTCCAGGATGTCGGCCACGTCGGCGGGATGCAGCTCGTCCAAGCGGCGGTGGGTCACCGACAGCTGCACTTCGGACAGGTCGCGGTCGAGCAGATCCATGTAATTCCAGGCGATGAGCTGCTCGTCCATCTTCTTGTGGAAGAGCTTCGCCACATTCACGACGGCCTTTTCCAGCAGCGGATGCAGCCCGCGCAGGATGCCGCGCACGCCCACCTCGGCGCCGAGCAGGCGCAGCTGCGTGCCGGACTGCGAGAGCTTCAGATCGTTCACGCGCACGACCTTAAGGCCCTGGGTGTCGACGATCTGGCGGTCCATAAGGTCGCGGGCGAGCAGCACCTCGTCGGGCTGCAGGTAGCTGAAGCGGATGTCGTGGGCGTCCACCGACAGCGTGATGCCGTCGTCGTCGAAGGTGTCGACGTACTTGCGCCACGAGATCATGAACGGCACGCGCCCGGGCCCCTGGAAGGCCAGGCTCGTGATGCGCGGAAAGACCTCGCCGGTGGAAATGGCCAGGTCGGATATGGTGCCGAGTCGCTCGCCTTGGGCGTCGACCACGGGCTCGCCGATCATTTGAGAAAGATAGAGCATGCGTGTTCCTCCGTGTGGTAGGCATCAGCGCATCGGAATGGGGCGGCGTGCGCGAGTCGCTGAATCTGCGAGATTAAGCGCGATGACGCCCAGGGCGATGGGTGATGCTCAGCAGTCGTCCCTTCCGACGACCGCGCGGAGGCGAGAAGCCGGAAGTCTACATACTGTGAGGTTTCGATTTTCGAACCTTCAAGTACGTTCCTTTCCTTGGCCTGACAAAAAAAGAACCGCTCGAGGCGGCTTCTATTCTGTTCTGAACGATCTAAAATGGTGCGCCGTGAGGGATTCGAACCCCCGACGTACTGATTCGTAGTCAGTCCCTCTATCCAGCTGAGGTAACGGCGCACTTCCGAACAGCAACGATTATTTAACCATGACCCCAAAGCCTTGTCAACGAGAATTTTCAACTTTTTTGAAAATGCGCCGTTCGCCGTGCGGAGTGGCGGTCGTGGAAGCCCCCGCGCGCCCCGCCTTGTGCAGGCGTTAGAATAGTCCGATACCCGTGTAGCGACCATTTTTCCGGGAGGGTGCCCCATGGCCATGGAAATAGATGAAGCCGTCATCCGCGTGGACAACCATGCCGAAATCGACGAGGTCGAGCCCATCGAGATCAGCGACGACGAGGCTCGCCGCGTGCGCCTGTACGAGAACTTCTACCAGGTGAACGCCATTGATCCGGCGCTGTATGCCCAGCACGACGTGAAGCGCGGCCTGCGCAACGCCGACGGCACGGGCGTGCTCGCGGGCATGACCAACATCTCCAACGTGCACGGCTACGTAATGTCCGACGGCGAGAAGATGCCGGCCGAGGGCTCGCTGCGCCTGCGCGGCTACGACCTTTACGACCTTCTGGGCGATTTGGACCCGACGCGCCGCTTCGCTTTCGAAGAGGTGGCCTATCTGCTGCTCATGGGCGAGCTGCCGACGCAGGAGCGTCTCAACCGCTTCGTGGAAGTGATCGATTCCCAGCGCGAGCTGCCCGACGGGTTCACGGCCAGCACGCTTATGGTGGACACCTCACCCGACCTCATGAACATGATGGCCCGCTCCATTCTGCGCCTGTACGCGGCCGACGAGTCCGCCGAGGACCGCTCGCCCGAGCACGAGATTCACACGGCGCTCTCGCTTATCAGCCGCCTGCCGCGCATCATGGTGCTGGCCTACTACGCCAAGCAGGCCGCCTTTAACCACGAATCCATGATCATGCACCGTTTCGTGCCCGGGCAGTCCACGGCTGAGACCATCTTATCCATGCTGCGCCCCGACCGCTCGTTCACGCCGGAAGAGGCCCGCATGCTCGACATCATGCTGTGCCTGCACGCCGAGCACGGCGGCGGCAACAACTCGTCCTTCACGACCCACGTGCTCTCCTCGGCGGACACCGACCCTTATTCCACCTATGCGGCGGCCTTCGGGTCGCTCAAGGGCCATCGCCATGGCGGTGCGAATCACCAGGTGCGCGCCATGCAGGCGGAGATCAAGGAAAACGTGAAGAACTGGGAAGACGACGACGAAGTGGCCTCCTACCTGGCGAAAATCGTGAACAAGCAGGCCTATGACGGCACGGGGCTCGTCTACGGCATGGGACACGCGGTGTATACGCTTTCCGATCCGCGCGCCGTCATCGGCAAGCGCTTCGCCGAGCAGCTGGCCGCCGGCACGGAATACGAGGCCGAGCTGAACCTGCTGAAATCCATCGAGCGTTTGACGCCCGAGGTGTTCGCGCGCGAGAAGGGCTCCACCAAGGAGCTGTGCGCGAACGTGGACATGTACTCGGGCTTCATCTACTCCATGATGGGCATTCCGGAAGATCTGTTCACGCCCCTGTTCGCCTGCGCCCGCATGGCCGGCTGGGCAGCGCACCGCTTCGAGGAAATCGCCGCCGGCAAGCGCATCATCCGCCCCGCCTACAAAAACACCATCCGCGGCACCAAACCCTACATCCCGATCGAGCGTCGGTAAGGATTGCAGCCAACAAGGCTGTTTTGTCACCGACGGGGATCGAGATTTGAAAAAGCCCCGAGCGAATCGGGGCTTCAGTCTCTTCTGGCGGAGGCGGTAGGATTTGAACCCACGGTACCTTTCGGCACGACAGTTTTCAAGACTGCTTCCTTAAGCCACTCGGACACGCCTCCGCATCATTGGGCGTTCGCCCTTGCGCGGCGAACGTGACGCACAGGATACCACATTCCCGCTGCGATTATGGGGAATCGCCTGCTTTGCCGCGCCGCGCGGCGGTTGTTTGTGTGGCACCGCTTATAATTCCCTTCATGAACGAACATCGCACACCCGAAGAACAGCAGGCGCTTGATGCGCAGTATATGGCGCTGGCCTTGGAAGAGGCGCGGGCTGCCGGGGCGGCGGGGGAGGTGCCCATTGGGGCCGTGGTGGTGTACGAGCCCATCGACCGCGGCACGCGCCGACCGCTCGCCGAGCCGCGCGTCATCGCCCGGGGGCGCAATCGCCGCGAGACTGATCGCGATCCGGCCGGGCACGCGGAATTTCTCGCCATGAAAGAGGCGGCTCGCGTGCTGGATGCCTGGCGGCTAACCGATTGCACCGTCTACGTCACGCTGGAACCCTGCATCATGTGCGCTGGTCTCATGCACCAGGCGCGGGTGGCTCGCTGTGTGTACGGCGCGCCTGATCAGAAGGCGGGCGCGGTGGGCACGCTGTACGATATCCATGCCGATACGCGCCTGAACCACCAGTTCGAGGCAACGGGCGGCGTGTGCGAAGAGGAGTGCGTGGCCCTGCTGCGCGACTTCTTTCGCGCCCGACGCAAGAAAGAGAAGGAACGCGAATGACCGAGAATGCGCAGCGCAATCGCGAGGCGGAAGTGAATCTGCTGGCGGCGGCCCGTGAGGCTCAGTGGTCGGCGGCCGCCTTCATGGGGCCGAACACGATGAAGCTGGTGTCACCGGCGAAGGTGAACCTGCTTTTGGCTATCGGGGCGCGCCGCGAGGACGGCTACCACGATGCCGATACCATCATGCACGCGCTCGCGTTGCATGACACGCTGTATTTGCGTGCGGAAGGCGTCTCGACCGACGAGTTGGCGAAGCGCGTTGCCGAAGGGGGCGCCCGCGCCGACGTCGCGGTGGGCGGTCCGGCGGACAACCTCGTCATGACCATCGACTTGGCTGACCGCACGGGCCAAGACCTCGCTGTGCCGGCGGCTGACAACCTCGCCTTCAAAGCTGCTGATCGCCTGTCCCGGGCGGTGGGCCGCGATCTTCCCGAGGCCATCCAGCTGCGCATCGAGAAGCACATTCCGGCCCAGGGCGGCTTGGGCGGCGGCTCGTCGAACGCGGCGGCGGTGCTCGTGGGCCTCGCGAAGGCGTGGGATCTTGCGGCCGATGACGAGCGCGTGGCCGACGTTGCCCGGTCGCTCGGGGCCGATGTCGCGTTCTTCCTCCATGGCGGCTGCGCTCTGCTCGGCGGCGTCGGCGAGGTGCTGCAGCGCCGTTTGGAAACGTCGCGGCGCGCCGTGGTGCTGGTGAAACCGGCGGAGGGCGTCTCCACTGCCGAGGCCTATAAGCGCTTCGACGCTGCGCCGCGCCCGGTGCCCGAAGAAGAGCTCGCCCGCGACCTTGCTGCCACCCGTGCCGACGATGTGGCGCTCGCCAACAACCTCGCCCCCGCGGCCGAGGCGCTTCTGCCTGAGCTGTCCGTCGTCCGTGCATGGCTCGCCGAACAGGCAGGGGAGAACAACGTGCTCCTCTCCGGTAGCGGCTCGGCCACCTTCGCCCTCGTAGACACCTTCGCCGAGGGCAGCCGCATCGCCACGGCCGCTGCGGCTCGCGGCTGGTGGGCGCGCCCGACGAGTCTCTCCGGCCTGCGCGCCGCCGTCGCCCCTTCGCGATAAAGAGCGCCGGGTAACGAATGGCCGCGCCGTCGTTCATCAGCTGCCCTTTTCGTATACACTGGCACTGCCGCAATCACGTGCGCTAGTGTCCAAGGCATCTCGCCGATGCCGCCCGAAGAGAAAGGATGAGAAGTGGGTTTTCTCGCTCGCCTGTCCCGCGTTGTCCCTCTGCTCATCGTCATGGCGGTGGCGGCGGGACTCATCTACGTGGTGGTCACCTACCGTCATTCCCCGGCCCGCGCCAAAGAGGTGCTCATCAAAATCTTCACGTGGTTCAACGGCATCGTCGTCGGCTTCTTCGCCTTGGTGTCGGTGTACGCCTTCTTCGACAACGCTCCGGCGGTGCTCGATCTGTCGCTCAGCTTCATGGTTGTGGGCCTTGTCGGCCTCCTCGTCACGCGCCTCGCCAACTGGCGCTTCCTCGCGCATCACCCCAACTATCGCAAAAAGCGCCTCGCCGCCACCACCCGCCGCCGCTGGCCGTGGCAACGGTAGGAGTTTTAGAAGAGGTGGATGCCAGTTGAGACTCGAAATGGCATGAAGGGGCTGCCAGTTGGGCCTAGAAATGGTAAAAAATGCCAGTTGAGGCCCCAAATGGCTAGCTGTCTTTGTCCATTTCGGGCCTCAACTGGCATCAACCCGCATTTTCCAAGCGTAAAGGAGCGGGACGCTCGGAAACGGGGATCGGGGCTTCGCAAATAAAAAACTCCCCGCAGGGAGTTCGAGAAAAGGCAAACTGGCGGAGGAGTAGGGATTCGAACCCTAGATGCCCTTGTGGGGCATACTCACTTAGCAGGCGAGCACCTTCGGCCTCTCGGTCACTCCTCCGCGTAACAATGCATCTTACCCGAGCGCTCCGGTTTCTGCAACGAAAATATTCCTCGTTGCTCAAAGAATCCTGCTGATTTGCGCACAGACCGACGTGTGCTGGCGATGCCGCGGCGTCTCGGCGCGCCGGAATCGATCGCTTGGGCGAGAGCCGCCGACGAAGCGGGCTATTTCTGGTACCCTGTTCGCGAAGGAAAACGCGCAGGCCGCTGAGGCGTCCGCGCAGACTGCCAGGGAAAGGAAACGCGCATGATCGGTCGCTATACTCGTCCGGAAATGGGTCGCATCTGGGAACTCGAGAACAAGTTCGCCATTTGGAAGGAGATCGAGGTTCTGGCCTGCGAGGCCCAGGCCGAGCTCGGCCAGGCGGGCATCACGCGCGAGGAAGCCCAGTGGATCCGCGACCACGCCGACTTCACCGTGGAGGAGATCGATGAGATCGAGAAAGTGACGAACCACGACGTCATCGCGTTCACCACTTGCATGGCGGGCTACATCGACGCCGACATTCCCGAGGGAGCCGACAAGCCGAGCCGCTGGGTGCACTACGGCATGACTTCTTCCGACCTGGGCGACACGGCCCTGTCCTACCAGGTCACCCAGGCTTGCGACATCATCATCGACGATATCAAGCGCCTCGGCGAAACCTGCAAGCGCCGCGCCTTCGAGTTCCAGAACACGCTCTGCGTGGGCCGTACCCATGGCATTCACGCCGAGCCCATGACCTTCGGCATGAAGTTCGGCAGCTGGGCCTGGGCCCTCAAGCGCGCTCTCACCCGCATGGAGGAGGCCCGCGCCGTGGCCGCCACCGGCGCCATCTCGGGCGCGGTGGGCACCTACTCGTCCATCGATCCCTTCGTGGAGCAGTACGTCTGCGAGAAGCTGGGGCTCACCCCCGACCCGCTGTCCACCCAGGTGCTCGCCCGCGACCGCCACGCCCAGGTCATGGCCGCGCTGGCCGTGTGCGCTTCCACCTTGGAATCCATCGCCATGCAGGTGCGCCTCATGCAGCAGTCCGACGTCATCGAGGCCGAGGAGCCGTTCACCAAGGGTCAGAAGGGCTCCAGCGCCATGCCCCACAAGCGCAACCCCATCACGGCCGAGCGCGTGTGCGGCCTGGCCCGCGTGGTAAAGGCGAACGCCCAGGTGGCCTTCGACAACGTGGCCCTGTGGTTCGAGCGCGACATCAGCCACTCCGGCGCCGAGCGCGTGGTGCTGGCCGACAGCTTCACGGCGCTCGACTACATGTTCGCGAAGATGCAGTGGATGCTCGACGGCCTGCAAACCTACCCGGCCAAGATGGAGCACAACCTGTGGCGCACGAAGGGCCTCATCTTCTCCAGCAAGGTGCTGCTGGCTCTGGTGGACGCCGGCATCTCGCGCGAGGATGCCTACGTGATCGTGCAGCGCAACGCCATGAAGGTGTGGGAGGACATCCAGAACGCCGTAGACGGCCCCACCTACCGTGAGCGCCTGGAGGCCGACGACGAGGCCATGGCCCTGCTTTCCGCCGAGAAGCTGGCCGAGATCTTCGACCCCTGGGACTTCCTCACCCGCAAGGATGTGGTCTTCGACCGCCTGGAGGCCCTGGAGTTCTAGGGAGTGCACTCGCAGCTGGCAGGAAGATAATCCGGTTGCCGCCGCAGGCAAAGGCTGCGCTACAAGACCGACCCTGTAGCGCAGGCTCCGTCTGCGGCGGCAACCGTCCAATCTGCCTTTGGCCTTCGTGAATCTCGGTTAAATCTATTTGCTCTCGGACTCATCGACAAGGCTAATGAGCTGTTGCTTGGAATGAACGCCCAGTTTCGTGTAGATGCGCTTTGTGTGCGATTGCACCGTGCCGGGGGCAACGAAAAGCTTCTCGCCGGCAATCTTGCTCGAATAGCCGAGGGAAACGTAATAGAGCACTTCCTCTTCCCGCTGGGTAAGGCCGAACTGCCTTGCAAGGAATGCGCAGGCCGTCCGGCGGTTCTCCGCATTGGTGTTGCCGTCTTCCTTCGACTCACGCGGGCCGGCCTTCACCATGAAGAAGGAGAAGATGACTACGATGGCGAGCACGAGCACGGCGGCAATGGCAAGCGAGGCCGATCCGAGGATGGCAGAGGTGTCGAACGCGAAGTTGGTGGTCAAGACAGGAAGCAGCACATAGGAAAACGCCGTTGGTAGCCAGTAAAGTATTAAAAGGTACAGGGAGAAGCTGCGCACAGGGCCCGAGTTCCCCGAGAAGGAGTTCACGGCCAGGGCGACAAGAAGCAGGCCGTCGAACACGCGGGCAAGTGCCAGCACCACGATGGCGGCAAAGGAAAAATCGCCATGCGTGACCGAGAGGAAGCTGACGGCTATCAAGCCGAGGAATAGGAAAACGAAGAGCACATTGCCGAACAGACAGATGATTTGGAGATACTGGTTCGGCTTTGAGGACGCTCCCGCAAGGATCAAGCTGAGAGCGAGCAGGAGCACAAAAGTGATCGTCAAGGACAGCGGGGCATCACCACGGCTCTCAATGGTGGGGTCGGCGACATACAGCAGTCCGTGCAAGAGCACGATGGCGAAGAAGATCACGTAGAAAAATTGCCAGCTGCGATTATAGGCATCGGACAAGGCGGGCTTGGTTGCATCGCGGGCCTTGGCGGGGGGCTCAAGGGCGCCGAAGCCGATTTGAGCCGCCCCGGAAAGCCCCACGCCGCAGATGGCGATGAAAGTGTAGAGCTGTGTGGGAACGAGCTTCGCGAAGGCGGTTAGACTGACGAGCGCCGCAATTAGAATGGTGGTGACGACCGTTTTCAGGTCAGTCTGGCAACTGAGCTCCCCAAGCACCATGAACGTGCGCACGGCAACCCCCGAGAGCCCCACAGCATAGCAAACGGCACCGAGAAGCCCCCAAACCAGAGCGACATCGGCGTCGAATAAAGTCGGGGCAACGAAAATGGCAGCTGTTCCTCCCAGCGCCACGGCGGATAGCGCCACGATGCTGGAGCGCATGGCAAGCCACTGCCCTACCTGTTTCTGGAAGGCGATGCAGCAGGCGAGACACAGGGCGAGAACGGTCGAAAAAAGGGTGAAGACGGCGAAACTGCTTGTTCCGAATACGCCGAAAAGCGTAGTGTGGAAGAAGTTGTGCTGCAGGTAGGGCATGAGGAACAGGAGGCTGAAAAAGCACCAAACGACCTGTCGCTTCTGCTGGGGGGAGAAAGTGCTTTTCGCAACTTCGGTGTTTTCAGAAAATTCACTCTGCGCTGAAGGCATTGAGTTTCCCCTGTTCAAAACGTTGTTTGCCCTGTTTTTGGTCACAGCCCGAAATGCGAGATTTCCAAAATTGTCCAAAAACGGGAGTTTCGCTTCCCTCCGTCTTTTCGCATGATCGGACCTGTGCATGATAACAAATCGTTGCATGCAGTGATTGAGCAGTTTCAGGAGAGGAGATCTTATGGCGGCAAATCAAAGCAGAAGGACGTTCGTGAAGACAGCGGGGACAACGCTTATGGTTGCTGGGCTCGCGGGCATGGGACTTGTGGGTTGCAGCTCGCAAGGTGCCTCCAGTGGCACGGGCAGCACGGGCGACGCGTCCTCCGATGGGTTCGAATGGGATGAAGAGACCGACGTCCTTGTCGTTGGCTCGGGCTTGGCCGGCGTGGCGGCAGCCGTTACCGTGGCAAAGGAAGACCCGAATGCGACATGCCTTCTCATTGAGAAGGGCCAAAGCCCCCTCGGCAATGGAAACAGCCCGTTTTCCACCGGTATCTTCATGTACACGACGGAAGATCGCGAGCAGGATGCGCTCGAGTATCTCAAGGAGCTTCGGGAGAATGAGGAAACCGGGACGCCCGATGATGTGCTCGAGGCATTCGCGAGCGAGATAGTCCATAATCTGGATTGGATCAAAGAGCTGGGCGCCACCGACGCGGATCTTACCATCATCCCCGGCACGGCCGACCTCGTGTGTTTCCCGGAGTACCCCGAACTCGAGCATTCCGCGTCGTGCGATTATGCCGCTTTCGGAGCGGAGGGCAGCAAGTGGGACCATGTCACGAAGTTCATGAACGACGTTCTAAACGACTTGCCTGCCATTACCTTGAAAACCCAATGCCCCCTGACGGCCTTGGTGCAAGATCCTTCCACGAAAACGGTACTCGGCGGCATTTACTCTGACGGAAGCACCGAGGTTCGCGTCAAAGCGAACAAGGGCGTGATCATGACGTGCGGTGGCTTTGAGAGCAATCCCGGCATGATGGCTAATTACTTCTCCGAGCCGACGGTGAAGCCGGTCGCCGCGCAGGAGAACACAGGTGACGGCCATCGCATCTGCACGCTTCTGGGCGCTGCTGAGTGGCATATGAATTCTGGGGCCGGGTTCTGGAACACCATCCGCAAGCTCGATGACTCTGGGTGGGGCAAATACAGCGGAACCGGCAGCATCAATACGGCCCTCGGCATTACCGTAGCGAGTAACGGACGGCGCTTCTACATGGATTGGGATGCGTGTGGCACGATCGATTGGGACCAGTACTATGAGGGCGTGCCGCTGAATGCCTCCGTGGGGTCGCATCACGGCCACATGCAGTTCGGGGGTGATTGGCACCTGCTGCCTATGCCTAAGATCAGCTGGTTCGTGTGCGACCAAACGGCGATTGACAACGGCGTCTTCGCCCTGCAGGGCGAAGACCCGGTGGCCGAGGGCTTCGGTTACAAGGCCGACACGCTCGAGGAGCTTGCTGCTCAGGCAGATCTTCCTGCCGAGCAGCTCATTGAAACTGTTGACCTTTGGAATTCCTATTGCGAGAACGGGAAGGATCCGGCCTTCTTCCGGCCGCCGAATACACTGACGCCCATTAAGACGGCGCCGTTCTACATCATGATGCAGCAGCCTCAGATGCTGAACACCGACGGCGGCCCCGTTCGCAGCGCGAAGGCCGAGATCATCGACGTCGAAGGCAATCCTATTCCGCACCTCTATTCGGCCGGCGAGTTCGGTTCGGTGTGGTCTAGTCTCTACCAAGGCGGAGGCAACTTGGGCGAGTGTCTTGCTTTCGGTCGCATTGCCGCCAGAAGCGCGCTTGCCAACTAATACTTGCTCTCTACGATGCCCTCCCTGCGCCCCGAGATCTCTGTTAAGGTCTCGGGGCGGTTTGCGCCTCTGCGGAAGGCGCGCGGTGCGTGCGTGGAAGCTGGCTAGTCCTTCGCCGTGTTCAGCAGCATCTGGATGCCCTCGTCGATAATGCTGGAGGTCATGGCGCCCATATAGCCGCCAAGAATATTGCCTTCGGCATCGATCAAGTAGGTCTGCGGGATGGAGTTCACCCCGAAGGCAGCCGCAGCCGAGCTGTCCTTATCGAAATAGACGGGGAAAGTGTAGCCGTTGTCTGCGAGGAAGGTCCTGGCGGCTTGTTCCGTCTCGCCGCTCATGCCCGTCATATTCACGATGACAAAGTCGATATCCTGCGCATGCGCCTCCCAGGCCTTCTGGATGTCGGGCATCTCGCTCTGGCACGGACCGCACCAGCTGGCCCAGAAGTTCAGCAGCACCGGTTTGCCTTTGAAATCGGCTAACGTCAGCGTCTTCCCCTGACTATCGGTCATGGTGAAGTCGGGAGCTGCCGTGGTGTTGGCGTCTGGTTCGCTGGTCGGTGCTGACGCTTCGGGGTCGGCCTGCTCGGAAGCTGGCTTTTCTACCACGGGCGTTTGTTCGGAAGCGGGTGCGAGGGCCGAGTAGGCTATCCCTGCGCCGATGAGCAACACGGCGAAGGCCGCGATGGCGACGACAAGTCCCACGTGCTTTTTCTTGTCGCTCGCTGCTGTAGAGGGGCCAGACGCCTCCGTGGCATCAATCCGCTCGCGCTCGGCCAGCTGCTCGCCAAGGCGTTCTCCGCGCTGCTCGGGGCTTTCGACGCCCCCCGCGTTCAGTGGGTTTTCGTTTTTATCCATGATGCACCCTTTCTCGTTGTGCCGCTTAGCTCAGAAGACGAAGGAACCCGCCAAGCAACCCCGTGGCCATGAGCACGCCCACGACCATGAGGAACCAACCGCACACTTTATTGATGATATCGTAATGGCTTTTGATGACGGTAAATGCGCCTTTCAACTTATCGATGAGTACGGCTGCCGCCACAAAGGGAATGCCCAGGCCTGCCGAGTAGCACAGCAGGAGCACTACCCCCTCAACAATTGAGGCCTGCTGGGATGCCAGCATAAGCGCCGACCCTAGGAAAGCCCCTACGCAGGGCGTCCACCCAATGGAAAAGATGACACCGAACAGCATCGAGGAGAAGAACCCCAGATGGCGTCCGGCAAGGGGATTCTTGGCGCCGCGAAACAGGTTCACTTTGATGAACCCGAGAAAGTACAGGCCGAACGCGATAACCACCAGGCCGCACACCACGTTGACGGCACTTTGATACTCGATGAAGAACGCGCCCACCGACGAAGCCAAAGCTCCCATAGCGATGAACACGCACGTGAAGCCGAGCACAAAGCCGAGGGCGTTGCGCAGCACCACCGAAGTGCGCACCTCCTCGCCGGCGGCGAAGTAGGTGACGTAGATGGGAATCATGGGAAGCAGGCACGGCGACACGAAGGTGATGATGCCCTCCAGAAAGGTGATGAGATAGGTCACAAATCCTCCTCCTGCTTCGCTCGCCGTTTTGCGATGTCTCGCATTATTCCCTATTTGCGAGCGACGTGCCTCCGTCTTCACAGAAAGTGAAGTGACCGTTACGTGCTTCGGCATCGTGCGGCGGCCCGTTGCCGCAAGGCGTTTCTGGCGTTATGCTGGTGGGCGTAAATGAAATTGTGAGTGCGCGCGATTGGCTCGAAGGGACTGCGTCGTTCGAAGGGGTCGCGTTGTTCAAAGGGAAGTAATGTGACTGTTTTGGCTGATTCCATCACGCGTCGTCGTTTTGTGCGGTTGGCGGCTTTGGCTGGCGGAAGTCTGGCGTTGGGCGGCTGCGCGGGCGACGGGTCGAACGGGGCGGACGATTCAGCTGGCGAAGGCGCAGGCGAGGGCCGAGGCCCCGAAGATGCTGCGGCCGCCGCGCGTGCTGCTGTGGACGAGCGCATCGGCACCATGACGCTCGAGCAGAAGGTAGCCCAGCTGTTTATCGTGACCCCCGAAGCGCTGGTGGAAGGTGTGTCCCAGGTTACCCAGGCGGGGGATATGACCCGCGAGGGCGTTGCGGCCCATCCCGTGGGTGGCATCGTTTACTTCGCCCAGAACCTGCTCGACCCCGAGCAGACGACGACCATGCTCCCGAACGTCAAGCAGTTCTACGCCGACAGCGGCAATGTGGCACCCTTCATCGCCGTGGACGAAGAGGGAGGCACGGTGGTGCGCGTCGCCGGCAACGAGGCCTTCGGTGTCCAGGACGTGGGCGACGCCTCCGCCCTCGGCAGCGCCGGCGATACCGAAGCCGCCAAGCGCGCCGCCGAGCAGATCGCCGACTACCTGGCGCCGCTCGGGTTCAACCTTGATTTCGCCCCCGTGGCCGACGTGGTGAACCCGTTGCGCAGCGACACCATGGGTCTGCGTTCGTTCTCGAGTGATGCCGCCGTGGCGGCCGATATGGTGCGGGCCGAGGTGGAAGGCTTCCGCGACAAGAAGATGCTCTGCTGCGCGAAGCACTTCCCGGGCATTGGCGCGGCAGCCGGCGATTCCCACGAGGGAGCCATCACCATCGAAGCGACGAGCGAGGAGTTGGAAACGGTGGATCTCGTGCCCTTCCGCGCAGCCATCGAAGCAGGGGTGCCTATGATCATGGTGGGGCACGTGAGCCTGCCGAACATCATCGGCGACAGTACGCCGGCCCCGCTCAGTTCGACCGTTGTCCAGGGCATGCTGCGCGATTCTCTGGGTTACACGGGTATCGTCGTCACCGACTCGCTTTCCATGGGCGCCATCACCAGCTACTACACCCCGGCGGAAGCGGTGGTCGCGGCGCTCAAGGCCGGTTGCGACATTCTGCTCATGCCCGAGCGTTTCGACGAGGTCTACCAGGGGGTGTTGGACGCCGTGCAGGCAGGCGAGCTGACTGAAGAGCGCCTCGACGAGTCCCTCATCCGCATCCTCTCCGTCAAGCAGGAGTACTTCGGGCTGTAGGGGCGCGTTTTCTCCGTAGGGGGCGACCTTGGTCGCCCCTGGGCCGCAATGGCGGCGGGTGCCGGGATTTGAAGACAACGGCGCCTTCTCAATGCAAGGTCGATCCGCTTGCGGAGGGGCGACCAAGGTCGCCCCTACGGGGTCATAGCGGTTCGCTTACGGGGTTTCGACGGCGAGGCCCTTACGCCGCTGGTTCCCAGATGCGGACGAGGCAGTGCTTCTGCTGCTCGCCGCCGATGGGGGTGTAGTCCACGTTGCAGTAGGTGACGGCGCGCGTGCCCATATGCGTGGAAGCGAGGAAATCGTTGTAGTCGCCCGATCCCTCCTCAAGGGGCAGCTTCACATAGCGTCGTCCTGCAAGATCGATGGCCACCATGAAGCTACCGCCGCGCACCATGAGCCAGTTGCCGCACCAGCAGGGCGGGGAAAGCGGGTTCGCTGCGAAATGGAACCAGGGCACGGCGCTGTAGGCCTCAGTGCCGAGGTTGGTGCAGGCGATGGGCAGGTACGGCGCGGCGGCGTCTGCCTCGCCCGTCTCGGCAGCGGCTTCCTCAGCGTTGGCTGCCGCGAGCGAGACGGCCTCGGGGGATTCCATGGGCAAGTAGGTGCCCAAATTCGCGATACCCTCGCCGTAGTTGTAAATGCCGTCGAAAGCGAAGCTGAAGCCGGTTTTGCCCCAGCCGCATTCCATCGGCTTCATGGACGAGGGCAGAACGCAGGCGTCGGTAACCTCGCCGGTGGCGGCGTCCAGGTGGGTGAGCTGGTAGTAGGTGCCGCTTGTGCGGGCGCGGGGCGCCAGCGCGAGACTGTCTCCGCAGGAGGTGGGCGCGCAGGCCATGCGTCCCTGGGAGGCGTACACTACCTGGGAATCGGCCGTGCCGAAGGCGGCGCGCAAAAGCTGCGAATCTTCCACGCGGGCGTTGCCGTCGAGCTGCGGAAGGCGCTGCCAGAAAGCGTAGCCGGCGGCGACGGCCAAGGTGGGCATCTCCCAGTTCACGTCGCCCTCGTCGAGCAGCTGCGGCTCGCCCAGCGTTGTGCCGGAAAGCGATGCCGCGTACACGCGCCAGACATTGTCCAGGATGTCGGCTTCGGTCCAGACGACGCCGGCGCTGTTCGCGCGCACATCGTAAATCTCGAAACCCTCGGCCTCGCCCACGGCATGCTCGATGATGGTGGTGCACTCGGCTGAGGACAGGTCGAGGAGCCCCACCTCGGCCAGGGGCTTGGCGGTTTCCGTGGGAAGCAGGCAGGCGGCAACGGCGTCGTCGCTGCACCAGACGAGCGTGCCGAAGGGCAGCTTCGCCGAGCCGGCCAGCGTGACGGCGTCCTCATAGTTTTCCATCTCTTCCAAGTCGGTCTGCGCGGTGACGGCGTTTTCGGGCACCTTAAGGGTTTTCAGGGCGTCGTCGTCGCCGGAGCGCCCGGCTGCCCAAGCGGCCCCGCCGCCCACGGCGGCCAGCGCGGCCACGCCCGCCACGCCGTAGAGGAAATGACGGCGCGTCAGCAAGACCTCGTGGCCTCCGGGCAAGGAGAGGGATGTGGGTTGTTTTGTTGCAACGCGCCGCGTGGGCGCGGATCTTCTCTGTGGCATGGGACTATTGTGTCATTTCGCATACGCCTCGGCGACCATACGAAGGCAAACGCTACAATAAATGCAAACACGACTGCCGGGCTGATATATGGGCCAACTGCCGATGAAATCGCAGGTCAGCACAGATTTCAGCTTTGGCATCTTAGAAACTGCAAGCGAGTATGCAAGGAGCACATTCCATGAGCAACGAGACGCGACGCATTCTTCTGGTTGAAGACGAGAAGGCCATCCGCGATGCGGTGACGGCCTATTTGGAGCGCGAGAACTACTGGGTGACCGCCGTCGGCGACGGCCAGGACGCCCTGGAAGAGTTCCAGAAGCATCACTTCGATCTGGTCATCCTCGACCTCATGCTGCCCCGGGTGCCGGGCGAGCGCGTCTGCCGCGTCATCCGCGACACCTCCGATGTGCCGATCATCATGCTGACGGCGAAGGGCGAGGTGGAAGATCGCATCATCGGCCTGGAGCTGGGCGCCGACGACTACTTGGTGAAGCCCTTCAGCCCCCGCGAGCTGGTGGCCCGCTCCCGCGCGCTGCTGCGCCGCGTGCACGCCGATTCCGAGCCCCAGCGCGAGGTGCTCGAGTTCGGCGAGCTCACCATCGACGTGTCGGGCCACAAGGTGCTCGTCTCCGGCGAGGAGATCGATCTTACCGCCAGCGAGTTCAAGCTGCTCACCACGCTGTCCCGCTACCCCGGTCGCGTGTACAGCCGCATGGAGCTCGTGGAGAAGGTGCTCGGCTACGACTTCGAGGGCTACGAGCGCACCATCGACTCCCATGTGAAGAACCTGCGCGCCAAGATCGGCGACAACCCGCGCAACCCGAAGTGGCTCCACACCGTGCACGGCGTGGGCTACCGCTTCGAGGATCCCACCAAGAACGGCCAGTAATCGCCCGTTCATTTCGCGTACTTGCCGCCGGAGCCGCTCGGCTTTGGTGTCCGCCGTCTGCTTCGAAGGAGTTCCATGACCGAGACGGAAGCAAAACCGCGCATTCTGGAAACCGCTGAAGAGGTCGCCCCGCCGGCGGCCTCTTCGCCTTCTCCGGAACGCAAGAAGGAAAAGAAGCACCTGCGTTGGTCGAACCTGTCCTATACGACCCGCGTGACCTTGGCCTTCGCCCTCATCGCCGCCATGACCGCCCTTGTGGCCATCGGCGTGGTCTCCTTTGTGTGGGAACAGCATTTCTGCACCTACACGGCCGACAACATGCAGACGCTCTGCGAGACCACGGCGAACCGCATCGCGGCCATTTACGAGGAGACCGGCGATTTGTGGAATCCCGAGACCACCCGCCCGGCCGCCCAGGCCACCGAGCTCACGAGCGGTGTGGGCGTGCGGGTGATCGACTTGAAGGGGAGCACCGTTTTCGACTCCTCCGTCATCATCGACGAGCAGCAGGGCGACGTGTTCACGTCCTTCGCACCTCAGGACCGCTCGCAGGCGGCCACGGCTTCCATCGTGCTTCCCGATGGCGAGAAAGTGGGCACCGTGCGCCTGTGGGTCTACGGCTCCGAGGCCCTTATGCGCCAGCCCGACCAGGAGTTCCGCGATAACTCCTACCAGGCTATGTTCATCGCCGGCGGCGTGGCCATCGTGCTCGCCTCCTGCATCGGCTTCCTCTTCGCGCGCAACTTGGTGTCGCCGATCAACCGCATTATGAAGACGGCCCGGGCCATCGGCGACGGCGATCTGTCGGCCCGCACGAAGCTGACCGGCGAGGACGAGGTGGCCCGCCTCGGCGAGACCTTCGACGCCATGGCCGAGTCGGTGGAGAAGGACCGCGATTTGGAGCGGCGCCTCACCACCGACGTCGCCCACGAGCTGCGCACCCCGCTCATGGCCATCCAGGCCACGGTGGAGGCCATGATCGACGGCGTCTACGAGGCCGACGAGGAGCGCCTGGTCACCGTGAATTCCGAGATCCAGCGCCTGTCGCGGCTGGTGAACGCCCTTCTGAAGCTGTCGCGCTTGGAAAACCGCGCCGAGCCCATGAAGGAAGAGGTTGTCAACGTCGGCGATCTCATCGCCGGCATCATTGCCACCCATGAGATGTTCGTGTCCGATTCCGGCCTCACCCTGGAGTACGACGCTCAGCCCGACGTCATGGTGGTGGGCGACGCCGACATGATCCGCCAGGCCACGGCGAACCTGATTTCCAACGCCGTGCGCTACACCCCGGAGGGCGGCCACATCACGGTGTCGGTGAAGAAGGGCGACATCATGGCCTCCATTGCTGTGCGCGACACCGGCATCGGCCTTTCCAAAGAGGAGGCCCGCATGGTGTTCTCGCGCTTCTGGCGCGCCGACGCCGGCCGCAACCGCGAGAGCGGTGGTTTGGGCGTGGGCCTGGCCGTGGTGAAGGAGATCGTCGACCGCCACGGCGGCTGGGTGCAGGTGGAAGGCGAGAAGGGCAAGGGCGCCTGCTTCACCATCCATATCCCGTTGTACGACGAAGACGCCTCCAAGCACCGCCGCAACTCCAAGAAGCGCACCGGCCACAAAAAGCCCGCGAAAGCAAGCCGATAGGAGAAGGTGCCCTTCGGCGTTCTGCAAGTTTTGCGGCCTCGAAGCAACGTCGCGGCGATCCGGATGGCGCGATTTACGGCATTGCTGGGCGCCTGACGATCGAGATGGACAAAAACGGGTAGCTAGCTGCGAGCTAGCCCCTGGGATGGTAACGTTTTGGCCGAAAAGGGGTCGTTAACTGCGAGCTAGCCCTGCGGTGGACACGTATTGGACAAAAACGGGTAGCTAGCTGCGAGTTGCCCCCTGTGCTGGCCCCGTTTTGGCCAAAAAAGGACCGCTAGCTGCATTTGGTGCGCGCGCGTCCATGTTCTCGTCGATTGCCGCGTCTTCTGACCAGGCGAAACGCGAAACGGATGGAGGGCTTTTTGCTGGCCGGACAATCAATGGCCAGAAATGGTGCGCCGACTGACAGTTAATGGGTACTTTTTGGCCATTTCGAACAGAAGGGGTATCGTGCCGTTCTCTGTGAAGCGACGGTGCGAGGGCCGTATTTGTGCCATAATGTCCGATACGCGAAAAGCGCTTGGGTACCTGCGCTCGAACGGCGTCCGTTGGGCGGTGTTCGAGCGGAGCGGCAGCCGGGCCATCAAGGAGAAAGGGCACTCATGGCGGGAATCGACATTACTCCCGACGCGCAGGGCAAGGTGCGCGATCTGTACGATTTGGGCGACAGGCTGCTGCTCGTGGCCACCGACCGCATCTCGGCCTTCGACTACATTCTGGAAGACGAGATCCCCTACAAGGGCCAGGTGCTCACCCAGCTCTCCAAGTTCTGGTTCGATCTGCTCGACGGCGTCGTGGAGAACCACCTCATCTCCACCGACGTGGCCGACCTGCCCGAGGAGTTCCAGCCCTACGCCGACTATCTGCGCGGTCGCTTCATGCTAGTGAAGAAGGCCGACATGTTCCCCGCCGAGTGCATCGTGCGCGGGTATCTGGCTGGTAGCGGCCTGAAGGAGTACAACCGCGAGGGCACCGTCTGCGGCATAGAGCTGCCCCAAGGCCTCGTGAACTCCTCGAAGCTGCCCGAGCCCATCTTCACCCCCTCCACCAAGGCCGAGATTGGCGACCACGACGAGAACATCTCCTTCGAGCGCCTTACGGAAATCCTCGGGGAAGAGGATGCCACGGCCCTGCGCGACTTGGCGTTGAAGGTATACACCACCGCCGCCGACCACGCGGCCGAGCGCGGTGTTATCATCGCCGACACGAAGTTCGAGTTCGGCCGTCTCGGTGACACCATCATCTTGGCCGACGAGGTACTCACCCCCGACTCCTCGCGCTTCTGGCCCGGCGATACCTACGAGGAGGGCAAGGACCAGCCCAGCTTCGACAAGCAGTTCGTCCGCGATTGGCTGACGGCCCATTGGGACAAGACCGGGAACCCGCCGCGCCTTCCCCAGGAGATCATCGACGCCACGTCCGCGAAGTACATCCAGGCTTACGAGACCATCACCGGCAAGAAGTTCGACCCCGCGACGTTCTAGCGCCGCCCGCCCGCAAAACCCGCCGTCATTCTGAGCGAGCGGAGCGAGTCGAAAAATCTCGCGAGATCTTTCGACTTCGGCCTTTCGGCCTGCGCTCAAGATGACGTGAACTGAAGGAGAGAGATGTCCCAACGCAACCCCATGAACGAACGCTACACCTCCGAGGAGCGCACCGGCACAACGCGCAAGTCGGCCGCCTCGGCCAAGCCCAAGGCCAAGGCCGCCGCCTCGGTCACCGTGAAATCGGCGAAGAAGACGCCCGAGCAGCGCAAGGCCGAGGAGAAGGCCGCCCGCAAGGCCGCCGCCGCCAAGCAGCGCGAGGTGGAGCGCAAGTACTACAAGCCCGACACGCCGCGCTACAAGCGTCTGCGCCTCATCTGGTGGATCCTGCTCATCGCGGCCATCGGCTGCACGACCTTGAGCTTCGTCGGCCAGCAGTCGCTGCCGCCTCAGGTGGCGGTTGTGACGCTCATCTTGGCCTACGTGTTCATCATCGCCGCTTTCGTGCTCGATTTTTGGAAGATCAAGAAGGAGCGCGTGGCCTACCAGGAGCGCATGCTGGCGCTTGAGGAGAAGAACGCCAAGGCCGAGAAGCAGGCGCGCCGCGTGCAGCAGGCCAAGCAGGTGAAGGCGAAGGGGTCGGGGAAGAACCAGAACCGCCATGCGGCCCAGAAGAAGGCTGGCGAGGCCGATGGGGATGCCGATGCCGCCGATGCCGGCGAGTCCGACGAGCCTCCGGTGAAGCCGGCCCGCCGCGGCCTGTTCGGCAGCGGCTTCCGTCTGTCGAACCGTGAGAAGATGCAAGCCGAGAAGAAGGCCGCCAAAGAGGCCGAAAAAGCTCAAAAAACCGAGTAGCACCTACCGTAGGGGGCGACCTCGGTCGCCCCTTCTCAAGTGAGGTGACTCCACTTGGTGAGGAGCGACCGAGGTCGCCCCGTACGGGGGGGTCAGTTGAACTAAGGTCCACCCCTATGGAAAAGTTCGAGCGCTCATTCCTTGAAGAGAGAGGCACATCCATGGTATCTCGCGTCTATGTTGAGAAGAAGCCCGGGTTTGATGGCGAGGCTCGCGCCCTGGCAGCCGAGCTGCGCGACATCGTCGGCATTTCGGGGCTGACCGGCGTGCGCCTGGTGAACCGCTACGACGTGGAAGGCGCGAGCGAGGAGCTGTTCGCCGCCTGCGTGCCCACGGTGTTCTCCGAGCCGCAGTCCGACACCGCCACCTACGACCTGCCCGATGCCCCCGGCGCGGCCGTGTTCGCCGTGGAGTACCTGCCCGGCCAGTTCGACCAGCGCGCCGACTCGGCGAGCGAGTGCATCCAGCTCATCAGCCAGGGCGAGCGCCCGGATGTTCGCTCGGCAGTGGTGTATTACCTGGAAGGCAACCTGACCGACGCTGACGTGGAAGCCGTGAAGCGCTACGTTATCAATCCGGTGGAGGCTCGCGAAGCGTCGCTTGAGCCTCGCGACACCCTGGCCATGGCCTTCGAGCGCCCGGCCGACGTGGAGGTCATCGAGGGCTTCACCGCCTTTTCCGATGACGAGCTGGCCCGCTTCATCGACGAGCGCGGCCTGGCCATGGATCTGGCCGACATCCAGTTCTGCCGCGCCTACTTCGCTGAAGAGGGCCGCGATCCTTCCATCACTGAGATCAAGATGATCGACACCTACTGGTCGGACCACTGCCGCCACACCACCTTCGGCACCGTGCTCGATGACGTGGAAATCGCCGACGCCAACGTGCAGGCCGCCTTCGACCGCTATCTGGAGCTGCGCCACGAGCTCGGCCGCGATGAGAAGCCGGTCTGCCTCATGGACATGGGCACCATCGGCGCGAAGTGGCTGAAGAAAGAGGGCATTCTCACCGGGCTCGACGAGTCCGAGGAGATCAACGCTTGCACCATCAAGTGCAAGGTGGATGTCGATGGCGAGGAGCAGGACTGGCTGTACCTCTTTAAGAACGAGACCCACAACCACCCCACCGAGATCGAGCCCTTCGGCGGCGCGGCCACCTGCGTGGGCGGTGCCATCCGCGACCCCCTCTCGGGCCGCTCCTACGTGTACCAGGCCATGCGCGTCACGGGCGCGGCCGACCCCACGGTGCCCGTGGCCGATACCATTCCCGGCAAGCTGCCCCAGCGCAAGCTCGTGACCACGGCGGCGGCCGGTTACTCCTCTTACGGCAACCAGATCGGCCTGGCTACGGGCCAGGTGCATGAGCTGTACCACCCCGGCTACGCCGCCAAGCGCATGGAAATCGGCGCGGTGGTGGGCGCTACGCCGGCCGATCACGTGCGTCGCGAGACGCCGGCGCCGGGGGATGTGGTGGTGCTTCTCGGCGGCCGCACGGGCCGCGACGGCATCGGCGGCGCCACAGGCTCTTCCAAGGCCCATTCCGTGGAATCTTTGGAAAGCTGCGGGGCCGAGGTGCAGAAGGGCAACGCGCCGGTGGAGCGCAAGATCCAGCGCCTGTTCCGCCGCGGGGATGCCTGCCGCATGATCAAGCGCTGCAACGACTTCGGCGCCGGCGGCGTGTCGGTGGCTATTGGCGAGTTGGCCGACGGTCTGGACATCAATCTGGACGCCGTGCCCAAGAAGTACGACGGGCTCGATGGCACGGAGCTTGCCATTTCCGAGTCGCAGGAGCGCATGGCCGTGGCGCTGGCGCCTGAGGACGTGGACGCCTTCATCGCGCTGGCCCACGAGGAAAATCTGGAGGCCACGCCGGTGGCCGTAGTCACGGAAGAACCGCGCGTGCGCATGCATTGGCGCGGCGACACCATCGTGGACGTGAGCCGCGAGTTTCTCGCGAGCAACGGCGCGCCGAAGCATGCGGCGGTGGCCGTGCCCGCGCCGGCCGACGAGAGCTTCGCCGAAAGCGCCTGCGACCGCGCTTTCGAGGCGACAAGCGAGCTGACCGACCCCGTGGTGGACGCCGTGTGCGACGCCGACTCGCTGGAAGTGTCCCTCGCGGCGCTCATGGGCGACATCAACCGCGCCTCGAACAAGGGCCTTGTGGAGCGCTTCGACTCCACCATCGGCGCGGCCACGGTGCTCATGCCCTTCGGCGGCGCGCGCCAGCTCACCCCGGCGCTCGCCATGGTGGCGAAGCTGCCGGTGCTCGGCGGCAAGACCACGACGGTCTCGGGCCTGTCCTGGGGCTTCAACCCGTATCTTTCGTCCTACGACCCCTATGCTGGTGCCTACATGGCCGTGCTCGATTCCGTGGCGAAGCTCGTGGCCACCGGCTTCGAGCGGGCGAACATGTACCTCACCTTCCAAGAGTACTTCGAGAAGCTGCGCCAGGATCCCGAGCGCTGGGGCAAGCCCATGGCGGCGGTGCTCGGCGCGCTCATGGCCCAGATCGATTTCGGGGTGGGCGCCATCGGTGGCAAGGACTCTATGTCCGGCTCCTTCGAGGACTTGGACGTGCCGCCCACGCTCGTGTCCTTCGCGACGGCCATCGGTGACATCGACCGCGTCACCTCGCCGGAGCTGAAGGAAGCGGGCGACAACCTCATCTGGGTTTCCTTCGAGGACGCGCTGGCGTCGAGCGTCTGCGCCGCCTTCGACGCGGTGGAGTACCTCATCGGTGCGGGTGTCGTGCGGGCCTGCGCGAGCGGCGCCTACGGCGGCTTGGCCGAGACGCTGGTGAAGGCGACCGTGGGCAATGGCCTGGGTATCACCGTGGACGAGGACATCGACATGGGCCAGCTGTTCGAGCCGGCCTACGGCACGTTCGTGATCGAGCTGGCTGCCGGCGAGGATGCCCAGTCCGTCGTCACGCGTTTGGAAGACGCTGGACTCGACGCCAACGTGGATGTGGTGGCACTCGGTCAGGTGACCAGCGCTTACGAGCTGGCGTGCGACGGCCAAGTGGCCGATCTCGCCGTGGTTCAGGAGGCGTGGGAACGCGGAGGCGGCCTTGAAAGCGTGTTCCCGTACCGTACCTCGCCGGAGGAGCGCGCCGTCGCCGAGCCCGTGCCCGCCATCAGCTTCGAAGGGGAGGCGGCTCCGGCTTACCACGGCCCGGCGCTGCTGGGCGACGCCTCCGGTGCTCCGCGCGTGGTCATTCCGGTGTTCCCCGGCAACAACTGCGAGTACGACTCCGCTGCCGCCTTCGAGCGGGCCGGCGCCGTGCCCACCGTGTACGTGGTGAACAACCTGACGCCCGAGGCGGTGGCCGAATCCACCGCCGAGCTGGCGCGTCTTATTCGGGCGTCCCAGATTGTCATGATTCCCGGAGGTTTCTCCGGCGGCGACGAGCCCGACGGCTCCGCGAAGTTCATCACGGCCTTCTTCCGCGCCCCGGAGGTCACCGAGGCGGTGCGCGATTTGCTGCAGGCGCGCGACGGCCTCATGCTCGGCATCTGCAACGGTTTCCAGGCGCTCGTGAAGCTGGGCCTGGTGCCCTTCGGCGACATCCGTCCCATGGACGCCGATTGCGCCACCCTCACCTTCAACAACATCGGCCGTCACCAGAGCACGCTCGTGCGAACGCGCGTGGCCAGCACGATGTCCCCCTGGATGAGCCGCATGGAAGTGGGCGAGATGCACACCGTGGCCATCAGCCACGGCGAGGGGCGCTTCGTGGCGCCGCAGCCTCTGCTGGATTCCATGATTGCGAACGGACAAGTTGCCACTCAGTACGTGGACGCCGCGGGGCAGCCCTCCATGGACTTGGCGGTGAACCCCAACGGGTCGATGCTCGCCATCGAGGGCATCACGAGCCCCGACGGCCACGTGCTCGGCAAGATGGGTCACACGGAACGCGCCGGCGCGGGCCTGTACAAGAACGCCTTCGGCAACACCTACCAGCCCCTCTTCGAAGGCGGTGTCGACTACTTCCGCACGAAGTAGTTACTGCCACGCGAGGTAGTTGCCGCTGCATGAGGTGGCTGCTCGGGAGGGTGGCGTGCGACCGCCCGTCGGTGGGACCGGGGGTTTGATGCCCGAAAACAACAAGGGCGACGTCAGGAACGGAAGTTTGGTACCTGGCGTCGCCCTTTTTGCGGCCAACTTGCGGAGTTTGGCATCGAATGGTGCCAAGTTTGGCAGTTTGGTACCCTGCCTTGGTCAAATTGCGAAGTTTGGTACCCGAAAACTTGCACGTACGAATTTCTGACCTGGTGTTTCTTCGGAGTCGAGGTACCAAACTGCGGTTTTTGGCCGAATTCGGGGGTGCCAAACCCCCGATCTTGGAAGAGGGCAGGTGTCATATCGCGGATCTTGTCCGAGAAAGATGGATACCGGTTCATCGGGCGGTAGGGCTGTGGTTGTGGTCTCCTTGTCGACGGCGCCAGATGGATCGTCGAGGTCGTCGCGCGGCACTGCCCCGGGGTCGAGTGCGCTGTGGATCCGCTCTATGTGGTGCAGTGGGTGACCGACGTGCTCGACGAGACCCGCAGGGAGGCGTGGCGCGGCTGCGAAGGCTGAGGGTTCTCGCCTGGGCCTACCTTCTGCACCGCCGCTGCCGCAAAGCCGCCGCCGAAGACCGCAGCCAGACCTTCGAAAATGTCAACGAGTGACGACGCCCCTGGCAAAAAGTCGCCCCGGGCTACGGTGTTGTATACAGCAAACTTTGTAGTATAGAGCAAAAAAGCAGGTCATTGCTTAGCATCTATTTGTCAACATGAGCTAACACCGTAGCCCGACCCGCAAAAATGACGAAGGCGCGCAGTTGCCCTGACAAAAAAGCGCCTCGGGCTGTGAGTTGTACTCGGGTGTGTGGCGAAAAGGCACCTCGGGCTACGGGCTGTGCTTGAAAAACGGCAAAAGAGCGCGTTGTGCTGTGGATACTCTCGGGCCCCCTGCGAATTGCTGCCAGGCTACTGCCACAGCCTCACTTCGGGCTCCAGTTCCACGCCGGTGGTCTGGCGAACGCGGCGCTGCACTTCGGCGATGAGTGCTAGCACGTCGGCGGCGGTGGCGTCGCCGGTGTTCACGACGAAGCCGGCGTGCTTCTCGGACACCTGCGCGCCGCCCACGCGCAGACCTTGGCAGCTGGCCTCTTGGATGAGCGCCCCCGCAAAGTGGCCCTGCGGCCGTTTGAAAGTGGAGCCGGCGCTCGGCATCTCCAGCGGTTGCTTGCTCTCGCGGCGCTCGCGCAGCTCTTCCATGCGCGCGGCGATGGCGGCAGGGGAGTCGGCGCGCAACTGCAGCGTGGCCCCGAGCACCACCCAGCCCTCGCGCATCATGCGGCTGGTGCGATAGCCCCAGTTGGCTTCCGCTGCCGGCACGTTCACGATGCTCCACGAATTCCCGTCGGGCACCAGGCAGCGTACTTCCACGGCTACGTCCGAGAACTGGCCCTCGTAGGCGCCGGCGTTCATGATGGCCGCGCCTCCGACGGTGCCGGGAATGCCGCTGGCGAACTCGTAGCCTGCAAGCCCGGTATCCCGCGCCACGGCGGCCACGGCGGCGTTCGTGGCCCCGGCCGCTGCACGCACGAGGCCGCCGGGCAGCACCTCGACGTCCGCGAAATTATCCGCCAGCAGAAGCGTCACGCCGTCAAGTCCCTCGTCGGGCGCGAGCACGTTGGAGCCGAGCCCCAGCACACGCCAGGGAACCCCGCCCGCCTCGCAAGTCGACACGACGGCCGCCACCTCGTCTTCGGAGCGTGGTGTCACGAGCCATTGCGCCGGCCCCCCAATGCGAAATGTCGTATGCTCGGCCAGGGGCTCGTCAGGACGCACATTCTGCGAACCGACGATATCCCGAAGGCTCTTCTCGAAGTCCTGGGCGTTCACGGCTTGCTCCTCCTCAGCTGGATTACGGATGCAGAGGAGGTGCGGGATGCCCTGACCGAGCAAGTTCCGCAGCGAACAGAACAGGACTGAATGTCCTGTTCTGCAGAGCGAGGACTGTCTGAGCGAATCAGGGCGTCCCGCACCTCCGGTCGGCAAAGAGTTTCAAGCCCGCGTGTTCTGGGCCGGTATCCTCCGTTTATCATGCCGTGCGGGTTACCGTTGGTGACCCGCATGGCTCATTGTACTAGAATACGCCCATGACGAAATCGCTGACATATCCGCGCGATCGCCAAAGCGCTTCCGCCCATCGTTGCTCGCGCTTCGCACCCGCTTGCGGGCTCGCATCCGCACCCGCTTTTGGGCTCGCATCCGCACCCGCCCCAGTGGCCGCCCTTGCGGATGCTTCCGCACGCACGAAAGTGGGGCGCTAGGCCATGGCGCGCAGGGTTCCCGAGGTCAAGCCCACCTCGCCGGCGGCGGCCATCGTGCTCGTGCTGCTGTTCATTGTCTGCTTCATTATCGGCCTGTGGGTGCTTATGGCGCTCACGCGCATCGTGCTCGGTTAGGGGCAAGGACTATGTGGCAGCGATTCACCCCCTACGACTTGCGCGTTATCGGGCACTACCTGGGAACGCTCCTGTTGTTCTTCGCCGCGCTCATGGCCCTTCCCTTGGCGACGGCGCTGGTCTTTCAGGAATGGGAGCCGGCGGCGCGCTACCTCGCGGCAATCGGCATCACCATGGTCGCGGGCTGCAGTCTGCGTTTTCTGCGCATCGAACCCGGACGCCTCGATCGCCGTCAGGCGCTGGCGGTGACCGGTTTCGCCTGGGTTGTTCTCGCGCTGTTCGCCTCGTTCCCTCTGTACTTCTCGGGGCATTACATGACCTACCTCGATGCCGTCTTCGATGGCGTCTCCGGCCTGACCACCACGGGCGCCTCGCTCATCGTCGATTTGGATCACCTCTCCTACGCCGACAACATGTTCCGCTTCGCTATGCATGCCCTGGGCGGTCTCGGCCTTATCGTGGTGGCGTTGTCCTTCGGGCTTTTCGGCCGCGGCGGCGGCGCGTCGCTGTTTTCGTCGGAAGGCCGCAGCGAGCACGTGGTGCCCAACGTGGTGCAGACCACCCAGTTCATTGCTCGTATTACCCTGGTCATCGTTTCTGTCGCCACGGTGATCATCACGGCGTTGTGTCTGCTCATGGGTATGGAGCCCACCCGCGCCTTCCTGAACGCGCTGTGGGTGTCTACCTCCGGGTTCGTGACCGGCGGTTTCACGCCCATGCAGCTTTCCATCATGTACTACCATTCCTTCCCCCTTGAGGCGATTCTCATGGTGCTCATGATTTTGGGCTCCATCAGCTTTGTCATTCACGCCGAGGTGTGGAAGGGACGTCCGCTCCCGTTTTTCCGCGACATCGAGACGAAGACGATGGTGCTTTGGATCGGGGTCATGGCCTTCGTCTTCACGGCCACCCTTGCCCTGTCGCCCTTCGATGACATGCTCGCCCTTTTGCGCCGCGGCCTGTTCATGATCATCTCGGCGTTCACCACGACGGGCTTTCAGGTGGTCACCACCAACCAGATCACCACCGCTTTCAGCAATGGCGCCTTCCTCACCCTGGCGTTCATCATGGCCGTTGGCGGTGCTTCCGGCTCTACGGCCGGCGGCATCAAGTTCTCGCGCATGGGCATCATCTTCAAGTCCATCGTGTCGAACGTGAAGGAGACGCTGGCACCGGATTCGGCTCGCGTCGTCGTTTCCTACAATCACGTGGGCAGGCGCACCTTGACGCCGGAAATTGTGAAAGAGGCCATGACGGTGTTCATCCTGTACGTGATCACCTACGTTATCGGCGCGCTGGTGGGCATTGCACACGGGTTCGAGGCCATTCCCGCAATCTTCGAGTCGGTGGCCATGACGTCCAACGGCGGCATCATCACGTCGGTGGCGGGGCCCGGCATGGCGGGAACTCTCGAGCTGTTCTACATCTTCCAGATGTGGGCCGGACGCTTGGAGTTCATGACGCTGTTCGCCCTTATTGTGGAAGTGGTGGCCTCCCTGGTGCCGCGGCCTCGACCGAAGGAGCGCTCATGAGGCGGCGGGGTATCGCGCTTCTGGCGATCGCGCTCGCGGCGGTTCTGGCCGCGCCGGGCCCTGTGGCTTGGGCGACGGGGGCTGCCAACGGCGCCACGACGGCTTCCTCTGATGCCGGTGGGACCAACGAGGATGTGCCGACGGACGACACGGGCGTCGTAGAGGCCGGCGAAGGCGCTGGGAACGAAGGCGCTGGAAGCGAAGGCGCTGGAAGCGAAGGCGCGGACGGCGGCGCGGTGCAAGGCGGAGGCGCCGAGGGCGAAGGTGCGAGCGGCGGCGCGACCGAGGGCGAAAACGGGGCCGATGGCGAGGACGGCCAGACCGTCGACAAGCCCGCGCGCCCGAAGCTTCCCGACCCAGTCTTCGGCGAGGACGTGAGCGAGGATAACCTCGTGAACCCCCAGCAAAAGCCCGACAGCTCTTTCATCTACGATACCTCCATCTCCGCTTTGCAGGAGGCCGATTCCTACCTGAACAACCAGACGGTGCAGGTGACGGGCGAGGTCATTGGAGACCGCATTCGCGCCGAGTTCGATCCCGGGTACAGCTGGATCGTCCTGCAGGGCTCCGATAGGGCTCACTCCGAAATCCCCGTGTTCATGGACACGGAGTCCACCGAGGTCATCGATACCTACGGAGCCTACGGCCGCAAGGGCACGACGCTGCAGGTGCGCGGCACCTTCCATCTGATCTGCCCGGAGCACGAGGGGCTGACCGACCTGCACGCCGACGCGGTCACCTTCGTGGAAAAGGGGTCGGTCACCGAGCAGCCTTTTGACATCGGCGCGTTTCTGCCGGGGCTTATGCTGGTCGCCATCGGTTTCATCATGCTCATCGTGTTCCACCAGATGAGGGAGGGGCAGCGCTGATGGCCGAGGCGCGCTATCGCGGCGAAGTGGTGAAGCTCGATCGGGGGTACCCGCTCGTGCGCTTGGAAGACGGCGAGCTTCTGCGCTGCGAGCACGCGACGGCCCTGGTGAAGGGGGAGCGCCGACGGGCCGTTATCGGGGACGTCGTGGAAGTGGCGGTGCCCCCGGCGCACGATAAGGGCGTCATCGAGGCCATAGCGCCGCGCACCCGCGAGTTCGTGCGCAAGGATCCCACCGAGCGCGCCGTGCCCCAGGTGCTCGCCGCCAACTTCGAGCGGGTCATCGTGGCCCAGCCCGTGGGCGAGGTGAACCTGCGGCGCCTCGAGCGCGAGCTGGTACTGGCCTTCGAGACGGGGGCCGAGGTGACCGTCGTGCTCACCAAGGCCGATCTGGCCGACGACGCGGCCACCCGGGCCACCGTGGAGGCCGTGCAGGCTCTGGCTGCTCCCGCGGCCGATGTGCTCGTCGTGTCCGAGGACGACCCGGCATCGGTGGAGGCCGTGCGCGCGCTTCTGGCGCCGGGCACCACCACGGTGCTCATCGGGCGCTCGGGGGTGGGGAAGTCCAGCCTGGTGAACATGCTGGTGGGCGCCGAGGTCTTAAGCGTCGGCGCAGTTCGCGAGGGGGATGGCAAGGGCCGCCACACCACGGTGAGCCGCGAGATTGTGGAGGTGCCCGGCGCCGGCCGCATCGTGGATATGCCGGGCGTGCGGGGCTTGGGACTGTGGGACGCCGAAGAGGGCATCGGCGCGGCTTTTCCCGATGTGGAGGCGCTGGCCGCGCAGTGCCGCTTCCGCGACTGCACCCACCACGAGGAGCCGGGCTGCGCCGTGCGCGCGGCTGTGGAATCCAGTGAGCTGACACCGGAGCGCTACGCGTCCTACCAGGCCCTTCAACAGGAGATGGCCGCCATGCGCGATCGTCGCGAGGAGGCGCGCCGCATGAACAAGGAGAAAGTGAGCGATACCAAGCGCCGCCGCGCCGGTGCGCCCAAGGGCGGACGACGCCGGCGATAACAGGGCGCGACTGCGACAATACCCCGTGTATGGGCGGGGTGGTCTTCGCCGTGCCGGCTCGTTCCGTTCATGACATTTTGCCTACCGAGATTGCCGCTGGATGCGAACGCGCTAAAATGATGTAACACTCTTCGACTGAACTCGAAAGGACCTCCATGAACCCCGTCGTCGTCATTCCCACGTTCATCTACCCCCGCCGCCACCGCGGAGGGGCCGATGTGGTGAGCACCTACGACCACCCCACCGCCCCCAACCAAGAAGGGGAGCTCGGCCGCTGCCTGGAGTCGCTGGCGAAGGTGGAGGGCCTGGGACTCGTGGTCATCCTCGTGTCCGCCGACGTGTCTTTGGAAGTGCAGGCGGCCGAGAAGGTGCAGGCCATCGCCAACCGCCATCCGGATGTGACCACGCTCGTCATCGGCGCGGCAGAGCTGGCGCTTATCGAGCAGCGCATGGCCCAGCAGAACATCGAGCGCCTCTCCAAAGAGATCGGCCTTCAAGGCTACGGCGCCATCCGCAATTTGGGCCTGCTCGTGGCCAACGTGCTCGGCTTCGACGCCGTGGTGTTCTTGGACGACGACGAGGTGGTCGACGACCCGAAATTCCTGGAAAAGGCCATGTACGGCCTCGGGAAGCTCACGCGCCAGGGCGTGCCCATCGTGGCGAAGACGGGGTACTATTTGAACGACCAAGACTCCTACCTCTCGAAATGGGAGGACAAGTGGTACAACCGCTTCTGGCAGCAGGGCCGCGCCTTCAACGAGTGGATCACCAAGGCCATGCGCGGCCCGCGTTTGTCGCGCTCGAACCATGTGTGCGGCGGCTGCTTGGCCGTCCACAAGGAGGCGTTCCGGCGCCTCGCCTTTGACCCGTGGATCACCCGCGGCGAGGATTTGGACTACATGCTCGACCTGCGCATGTACGGCTCGGATATCTGGTTCGACAACCAGTGGGTGCTGCGTCACCTGCCCCCGCGCACCGCAAGCGAGGGCACGCGTTTCCGCCAGGACATCTTCCGGTGGCTCTACGAGTACCGCAAGCTGGAATACTCCCGGGCGCTCATCGACCTTCAGCAGGTGAAGCCGGCCTCGCTCGAGCCCTACCCGGGGCCGTTTTTGGAGCCGGGCCTTCTGCGCCGCATTCGGCTTACGGCATGGATGCGCAGCTTCGGACGCCCCGACAAGAAGGCCTACCGCCTGGCCGCCAAGGCCGCCACGGGTGCGGCTTCGGCCTACGCCGAGGCCAACTGCGCGAAGTACTTCGAGTTCCAGTACGTCTGGCCCGAGGCCATGAATCGTCTGGAAAGCGACCAGCTGCTCTCCGAGGCCCTGGTGCGCTCGGCCATGCTGCGCGCCCAGGATGTGGCGGCCGCGGCCCCGGTCCCGGCTCCGGCGGCCGCGAACGTCTCGACGGGCGCCCCGGCTGCCGCGGACGTCGCGGCGGAGGTCGTCGCAGGCGAGGCTGCTGGTGTGACTCCTGCGGCAGCCGCGGCCCGCGCGAGCGCCCCGGCCCCCGCGAGCGTTCCGGCGCCCCGGCCCGTGCCGCGCACGAACATCGACGCCGGCATGACCACCCAGATCCGTCTGGATATGGAGGACTAGCGTCGTGGAAGCGATGGTTCCGCTGTTCCTCGTGTCACTGGTCGTCGGTCTTGCGGTTGGCGTTTTGGCAGGACTGCTTGGCATCGGCGGCGGCATGCTGCTCGTGCCGGCGTTCAAGCTCGGCTATGCCATGGACTCGCTCATGTGCACGGCCACCTCGCTGTTCACGATTATCCCGACGTCGGTTTCGGGCGCGATTTCCCATATTCGCAACAAGACGTGCCTGCCGAAGCTCGGCGTGGCCGCGGGCCTCGGGGGCGCCTGCCTGTCGCCTTTAGGGGTGTGGCTCGCCACTCTCTCGCCGGACTGGGCCGTCATGGGAGCGGCGGCGCTCATCATCGCCTACTCTTCCGTTACGATGTTCCGCAAAGCGCTGAAGGCTCCGAAGGTACCTCGGGGCGCTGGGGCCGGTGCCGCGGATGCGGCGGCAAAGGAAGCTGCTGCCGAGGATCGTGCCGCCGCCATCGAACGGGCGCATGCGGAGGCCCCGACGATCGGTTGGCGTGAGGCCGCCATCGGTGCTGTCATCGGCCTGTTCGCTGGGCTCGCTTCCGGGTATGTGGGTGTGGGCGGCGGCTTCATCATGGTGCCGCTCATGATGTCCGTCCTGCATGTTCCCATGAAGCTCACCTCGGGCACGTCCCTTATCGCCGTCATGATCCTCGCCGTGCCCGGCACCATCACCCAGGCGGTTCTCGGCAACATCAACTGGGTTGCCGGTATCGCTGTGGCTTGCGGTTCCATCCCCGGCGCGGCCTTGGGCGCCAAGCTCATCCCGAAGGTGCCCGAGCGCCAGCTGCGCTTTCTGTTCGCCGGCTTCCTCGTGGTGGCCGCCGTTCTGCTCGTCGTCAACCAGCTGGGGGTTTGGGGCTAGGTCGTTTCCGCGGCATTCTCGAGTTTGTTATACTGGCGTCAATAGCTGATGCAATCAGGGGGTACGATTATGGCGAAGCGCGAATCGGGCACGGTTTCCACGCGGGGCATCGGGGTGCCCAAGTTCAACCAGGAAATGCTCGCGGCCACCATTGCCGCCCTGGCGGGCATCACGCTCGTGTGGACGTTCTCGCAGCCGGCGTTCCCTGTCCCTGTGCTCATTGCGGCCGGGGCCGTGTTCACCGTTTCCATCGTCATGGTCATTCGGCTCATGATGGATCCCGATTCCGTGCGCGCCTTGCAGTCCGATGCCATGCTGCAGCTGGCCTCCTCCATGATCGACGCCATGGGCGACGGGCTTACCGAGGAGGCCTCCCAGGAGGTGTGCGAGCTTTTGCTGCCGAACACCTCGGCCATCGCGGTCGCCCTCACCAACTGCGAGAACGTGCTCGGCTACGCGGGCTACCAGGAGGCCCACAACCCGGCGGGCATCGCCATCCGCACGAGCGCCACCCACGAGTGCATTCGCCAAGGGAAAACACTTGTGCTGCTGGCGCCCGAGGAGATCGGCCTGCCTATTCCCGTTGAGCAGAGCCGCATCAAGGCCGCCATCGTGGAGCCGCTGTTCGTCGGCGGCCGAGTGGAGGGAACGCTCAAGTTCTACTACCGCGATCCACGCAAAATCACCGAAACCCAGCGCTCCATCGCCCACGGCTTCGCCCAGTTGCTCGCCACCCAAATGGCCGCCGTGGAAATGGAGACCCAGCGCAAGTTGGCCACCTCCATGGAGTTGAAGATGCTGCAGACGCAGATCAACCCCCATTTTTTGTTCAACACCATCAACACCATTGCCTCGTTTATCCGCACCGACCCCATGAAGGCTCGCACTCTGCTGCGGGAGTTCGCCGTGTTCTACCGGCGCACTTTGGAGGACTCCACCGAGCGTATCTCGCTCGCCCGCGAGCTTGACCAGGTGCAGCGCTACTTCAACTTCGAGCTGGCCCGTTTTGGCGACGCGCGCCTCGCCTTCGAAGTGGACACGAGCCCCGCGCTGCTGGACATGATGGTGCCGCCGTTTCTGGTGCAGCCGCTCGTGGAGAACGCCATCAAGCACGCGATGCCCTCGGAAGGAAAACTGACCATCACGGTGAAGGCCGATGCCGACGGCGACGACGTGGTCATCGTGGTGAGCGACGACGGCGTGGGCATGTCCGAGGAGACCTGCGCGAACATCACCCAGGTGGAGTCGTCCACCGGCCTCGGCATTGCCGTGAAGAACGTGCATGACCGCATGATCGGCTTCTTCGGCCCCGATGCGCAGATGGTGTACACGAGCGTGCTGGGGGAGGGCACCCAGGTAACCCTGCGCTGCCCCGGCTGCGCCAAGGCGCCGACGTCCTCGGCTGCATCGGCGTCGGCGGGGGCGCCCGCGGCGGCCGAGGGGGCGGCGCAAAGCGCGGAGAAGACGGCGCGCAACAACGCCACGGTGGCCGAGCTGGCCGAGCTTGTGGCCCAGGTGTCGGAATAAAGGCCGCTCCCAGCAGGTAAATCGCCTATTTTCGTATCGACAATAGGGGCGCAGTCGTATATCATCCCATTCATTGGTTGTTATCTTTTATGGGGAAGGGCGCGCCCGTGTTTGAGTTTCTATCTTCGCCGTTTGGCCTGGTGGCTGTAGGCCTCGGTGTGTTGGCGGTGGCCGTGCTCGCCCTGTGTCTGTGGATCACGACCCTCGACCGCCGCATGCGCGGCATGGCCGATGGCTTGGAAACTGAGCGCCGCAAGGTGGCCGAGCTGCAAATGGTCATCGGGCGCCGCGCCAACGCGGCCCGCAGCTACGGTAACCGGGGGAGGGCGGCAGCGCCGGCTCCTGCTCCGGCCCCGGCTCCAGCGTCGGCCGTCGCTGCCGCTTCGGCTGGTGCGCCCATGCCGCCGCGAGGGGCGGCGGCTCCGATGCCAATGGGCGTCCCCGCTGGCGCTTCCGTGCCTCCGCGAAACGCCGTTCCGGCCTCCGCGGCCGTTCCTTCGGGCGCAGCGCCTCGAGGCCGTGCGCCCCGGCCCGCCCCGGCCGGCAGCGGCTGGACGCCCAGCAGCATCCCGATGCCGGCGCAGTCGGAGGTGGATGCCTGGGTGCAGGGCGGCCCGGCCGTGCAGCAACCCATTGTGGTGCCCGATCGCAAGATGTCACGCAAGGCTCGCCGCGAGGCGGAGCGCGCCTTCGCGGCCCGCGCGGCTGCCGAACTGGAGGCTCGCCAGGCCCGTCGCGCCCAGGAGGCCGCCGCGGCCCAGCGCTCTTTCGGGTCGACCCCGGCCCGCGCGGCAGCAGCTTCTGCGCACCCCGCCGCAGCCGGCCGTCCTGCTGCGGGCGTTCCCGCCCAGGCCCAGGGCTTCGCGCCGGTGCAGCCGGCTTACGGTGCGCCTTCCGGCGCTCGCGCCCGCCACGCGCGCTAGCGGTCTTCCCGCTGCGCCACTTTCCCAAACTCAAAAGGCCAGCGCCGAGGATGCTTTCGGCGCTGGCCTTTTCGTGATGCAACTGACGTGCTGGGCTTCTACCCCTTGTAGGCCTCCTGGAATCGAGCGACGTCGCGCTCGTAGATGACGAGCGTTGAATCGGGCTCTTCCAGATAGAACGGCACGCCGGCCAGCTTGGGATGGTTCACGAGGGCCGCTAGGGCGTCGAAGCCGATCTTGCCTTCGCCGATGCGCGCGTGGCGATCGACGTGGCTGCCGCGCTCATGGGTGGCGTCGTTCAGGTGCACGGCCTTCAGCTTGTTCAGGCCGATGGTACGGTCGAACTCTTCCAGCACGCCATCGAGGTCGCCTACGATGTCGTAGCCTTCGGCCCACACGCCGGCGCAATCGAAGCACACGCCCACGTGCTCTGGGTGCTCCACCTTGGCAATGATCGCGGCCAGCTGCTCGAAGCTCGTACCCACTTGGGTGCCCTCGCCGGCCATGGTGTCCAGCAGCACGCAAGTCTTCATGGATGGCGTGATGATCTTGTTCAGGGCGTCGGCCACGTCGGCCAGCCCCTCTTCCACGCTGATGTTCAGACGGCTGCCCGGGCGGATGAGGTACAGCGAGCCGTCCACCTCAGCCAGGCGCGCCAGATCCTCTGAGTACACCATGAGGGCGAAGTCACGCTCGTTCATCTTGTCCGTGGCCGGGTCGGCATCGTAGGGGGCGTAGGCCAGCGCGTCGTGGATGCCATGCTCCTTCGCGAAGGCAAGATAGGCGGCGACGTCCTTCTCGTCGAGGGCCGCCTGCTCGCTGCCGCGCGGGCTGCGCGTGAAGTACTGGAACGTGTTTGCGTTGATGGACGCCGCCTCTTTGGCCATCTCCAGATAGCCGCGGCGCTTCGAGAGATGGCAGCCAATGGTCAGCATGATGGGTCCTTTCGACAAAGATTTCTAAAAACTTGGTCAAAAAATCGAGTTATGAGTCTTGTCCTGGCCAAAAATCATAGTTCAGATGCCCTTGAGTCGGTGCAGTGCGGGCATTTGTTCAAGATTCCGTTGAATTAAGAGCGATTTGGAGCGCTTCAAAAACTCACAACTCGACTTTTTGACCAAAAATGGAAAAAAGTTTGTCGTGCTTGGGGCTCCTGGCGGTGACAAGGCTTCCCAGTTGCCAGGTTGGAGCTCTGGCGCGCCCGTCCCCTGCGGTGCGCTTCCCGCGAAACCGCCATCGCATGGGCGATGTCTCAATGGTAGAATGGCCACACCTCGAAAACACTCCTGAAACGTACCCAAGAGAGGTTTTGCCCCTATGGCACGATCCCCCCTCATACTCGATCGCTATCGCGTCATCGACCAGGCCGGCTCCGGCGGTTACGGCACGGTGGTGCACGCTTTCGACACGCATCTCAAGCGCGATGTGGCTATCAAGTGCATCGAGCTTTCCGAAGACGAGCTGGCCGCTGCTCGCCTCGAGGCTCTCGAGGCGCGCATGGCGGCGGATTTGGAAGAGGTAGAAGCAGGGGCATCGGGCGCCGAGACGGGGGTCGCTGGTCGGAATGCGGGCCCGGGTGCAGTCTCGGCCGCCGGTGCAGGCATGGGTGCCACCGCGGGCGATCCTGCTGGCAGCTCGTCGGCGGCCGCCTTCCCCGCCGACCCCGATTTCCTGGCGGCCCGCGACGAGCGCCGTCGGCGCCGATCCGCGACGGCGGCTGCTTCACGGCGTGTCGCCTCCGAGGAGGTGCCGCCCTGGGAAGAGTGGGACGATGCCGCCGCCGAAGAAGACGTGGAAGGCGAAGGGGAGTGGGAGGACTCCCTCATTCCCTGGAACGCCTCCACGACCGACTTCGCCGGTCGGCGGCGCGGGCCGGCGCGCCTCACGGGTCGGGTGAGCCGCAAGACGCGCCACGCCCCCGAGGTGCTCTATGAGCCGCAGACTGTGGTGGAAGAGGCGCCCGATGCTACCGGGGCCACCCCCGATGCCGAATCGGTGGACGTGCGCCATCTGCGCGGCGTGCGCGCCTCGCGGGTCATCGTCGAAGAGCCCGAACCCGACGCCGAAGACGAGCTGGATCTGTTCGAGCACATCCCCGGCCTGGAAGAGGCTCGCTCTGTCGCGAAGCTGTCCGATACGAATATCGTCACCGTGTACGACTGCGCCGTGGAGGGCAGCAGTGCCTACGTGATCATGGAATACGTCGAGGGCAAGACGCTCGCGCAAATCATCGACGAGGTGGACGACGATATCACGCTGGATGTGGTGGCCGCCGTGTTTTCGGCCGTCTCCCATGCCCTGGAGGTGGCCCACGGCGAGCACACCCTGCATCTGGATATCAAGCCGGAAAACGTCATCGTGAACGGCAAGGGCCAGGCCAAAGTGGCCGATTTCGGCCTGGCCGCCCTCATGGACGCTACGGGATCGGGCACCACGGGCGGCGGCACCATCGGCTACATGCCCTTGGAGCAGATGCGTCAGGAGCCGCTCGATGTGCGCACCGACGAGTGGGCCCTGGCGAGCCTCACCTACGAGATGCTCACCGGCTCGAACCCGTTTTTCGCCGATGATCTGGACGCGGCGGAGGAGGCCATCGAAGAGGCGGAGCTCGTGCTGCCGTCGCTGTGCTGGGACGAGCTGGACGCTGAGGCCGACGAGGTCATGTTCGCCGCTCTCGATCCCGACATGGACGAGCGCTACGAGGATGTGGCCGCCTTTGCGGCCGCGCTTTCGCCCTATCTGGGCAATGCCAAGAAGGGCAAGCGGGTGCTCGCCGACATCGTGAATGGGAAGATGGAAGAGCCGGCTGCCGAGGAGCCGGAGCGTGCTTGGGAGCCCCTGCCCCCGCTCGTCGACCGCCTGGGGCTGCGCGGCGCCGCCATTGCGGGCCGTATCGTGACCGCTGCGGCCGTGGCGTTGCTGGCGGCGGCGGGCATGGCGAACCTGCACCTCACTCCGGGTTCTGCCATGGGGCTCGCCACCGATGCCCCCATTGCCTACGGGGTGGTGATCGCCGTATGTGCTTTAGTGGCTGCCATCAGGCCTTCCATCGGCGTCCTGTTCGGCTACGGAGCCTTTGTGGTGGGGCTTGCCGGCGCGGGCGCCTGGGTGCCGGCGGTGCTGCTCACCGCGGCTACGGGCGCGTGGTGGTATTTCGTGGGCCGCCGCGGCACCGCCCAGGCGGTCTCGGCGCTCATGCAGCCGCTGCTCGGCTCCGTGGGTTTCGCGGCGGCCTCGCCGGTGACGTGCGGCGTGCTGCTGCCGGTGCTGCAATCGGTCATTACGGCGGCCTTCGCCTTCGCGAGTGCCCTCATCATGGCCGGCTGCGGCTCGGTCGACATCATGAACTGGGACGCGGTCATGCACCTCGGCTTCTCGAGCAACCCGGCGGCAGGGTGCCTGGCGGTGGCGTCGCAGCCGGCCACCTGGGTCGTGGGCGCAAGCTGGATCGCCGCTGCGGGCCTTTACAGCCTCTTGTGCGTGCGCGGCACCCGTGCCTTCGACATCGCCGGTTCGGTGGTGGCTGCCGTGGTGCTCATGTTCGGTGCGTGCGCGGCGGCCCATCTCGCTTCCTTCGGCGGCTCGTGGCTACCCGCTCCGGCGGCACTGCTCGGAGCGCTGGTGCCCGGCGTTCTCGGCATCCTGGCCGCGGTCATGAGCATCCCCGATCGCGCCCGCTGGGCCGAAGAAGAATGGTATGTGGAAGAAGAGAAGTAGGCCACTTCCCTGCAGGTCATAGTATACTGACAGCACCAATGACGAACCCACCTGCCGCGGCGCGAGCGGCGTAGGCGAAGAAGGCGAGATAGCGACCTATGAACATCGAAGAGCTGTACCATTTTCTGTTCGAGACCATGCCCGGCATCGGCATTCTGGTCGGTGGCGGTCTTGTGATCAGCATCATCGTGTGTTTCATTCTGGAGCGCAAGACGCGCAAGCAGTTCAAGAACCACGAGAAGACCGAGGACGACTGGTCGCTGTTCGATGACGACGAGGACGAAAGCGAATAGCTTCGCCCCGGCCGCGCGAAAACCCTCAGCCTGACTTCTGCCCGCCTGCGCCCGCCGCACCCGAAGACTTCCCGCCCGCGCCAGCGGGCGGTGCTATACTGGGCCGCATTGAAAACCGCCGGATCGTCGGCGTCCCAGGCAACCGATCATTGTGAAAGAGAGCCGCCCCATGCTGGACATCAAGTACGTACGCGAGCACCTCGACGAGGTCGCCGAAACGATGAAGAACCGCCACGCCTCCTTCTCGCCGGAGCAGTTCACCGCCCTTGATGTGCAGCGCCGCGAGGTCATCGCCGAGGAAGAGGCCCTGCAGGCCGAGCGCAACAAGCTGTCGAAAGAGATCGGCGCGCTCATGGGCCAGGGCAAGACCGACGAAGCCAACGCCACCAAGGAGACGGTGCGCCAGATCAACGAGAAGCTTACCGCCCTGGGCGATGCCCGCGCCGAGGCCGAGGCCGCCATGGACGCGCTCATGCTCTCCATTCCGAACATGGTGGACGCCACCACGCCGGTGGGCGAGGACGAGAACGACAACCCCGAGGTGCGCCGCTGGGGCACGCCCCGCGATTTCGCCGCCGAGGGCTTCGAGCCGCAGGCCCACTGGGATTTGGGCCCGGCCCTGAACATCATCGATTTCGAGCGTGGCGTGAAGCTGGCTGAGAGCCGCTTCTACGTGCTCGGTGGTGCCGGCGCCCGCCTCGAGCGCGCGCTCATCGCCTTCATGCTGGATCAGCACACCTCCCGCGGCTACAAGGAGTGGTGGGTGCCGGCGCTTGCCAACGCCGCCACGCTCACGGGCACGGGCCAGCTGCCGAAGTTCGAGGAGGATCTCTTCCATACCACCGAGGGCCTCTACCTCATTCCCACGGCCGAGGTGCAGCTGACGAACCTGCATGCCGGGGAAGTGCTCGACGCCGATTCGTTGCCGCTGCACTACTGCGCCTTCACCCCGTGCTTCCGCGAGGAGGCGGGCAGTGCCGGTCGCGACACTCGCGGCATCATTCGCGTGCACCAGTTCTCCAAGGTGGAGATGGTGAAGTTCGCCACGCCCGAGACCGGTTTCGACGAGCTGGAATCCATGGTGGAAGACGCCGAGAACATCCTGCAGCAGCTGAAGCTGCCCTATCGCGTCATCAGCCTGTGCACCGGTGACATCGGGTTCTCCTCCGCGAAGACCTACGACGTGGAAGTGTGGCTGCCCAGCTACGGCGCCTACAAGGAGATCTCCTCCTGCAGCTGCTGCACCGACTTCCAGGCCCGTCGCGCCAACATCAAGTACCGCGACCCGGCCAACTTCAAGGGCAGCCGCTTCGTGTACACCCTGAACGGGTCGGGTCTGGCTGTGGGCCGCACCATGGCTGCCGTCATCGAGAACTACCAGAATCCCGACGGCACCATCACGGTGCCCGAGGTGCTCGTTCCCTATATGGGCGGCAAGACGGTGATCGGGCCGGAAGAGGTCTAAAGAGCCATGGAAGAGCAGTCGCCGGCGGCGGGCGCGCCGACCGGTTCCGGCGGCCGGCCGCCTGCCGAGGGTCGTTTCCGCTCCGCTGCGACGACAGCCGCCACGGCGCAGAAGCCGTCGTCTCGTCGCGCGGCGCCGTCCGGCGAAGGCGACGCCGGTCGCGAGGTGCGGAAGGGGAGAGAAGGCCGCTCCAGCGCTCCTTCTCGCAAGCGCCGCCATCCGGTGCGGGTGGCGGTGGTGTCCGTAGTTATCGTTGTCGTGCTGCTTGTCGGTGCGGCGGCGGGCGGATTCGCGTGGCTCCGCTGGTTCTCCGAGGACGATGCGGCCGATTTCACCGGCACCTGGTACTTGGCCGGCACGACCGCGCCCATTGCCATCACCGAGGATCGCATCCAACTGACCGATGACGTGTCCTACCGCTACGCGCTGAACGACCAGGACAAGACCTTCGAGCTGTCCTTCGGCAACTTGAAAGGCGGCGGTCGCTACCGGTTCTCGCTCGATCGCAATCAGCTGGCTCTGGTGGATGGCGACTTCTCGGCGGCCGACACCTTGGGCGACGATATCACCTGGACGCTGCGCGCGCTGACCGAGTCCGCTCAGGGGCGCGTGCTGGCTCCGGGGGAGGCGGCCCGGGGCGTCACGCTGCTTTCCCGCACGCCCACGGGGACGCCGTCGCTTCCCGAGGCGACTGACACGCCCGAGGCCACGGCTGGCGAAGATGCCAAGGCCGACACCGGTGATGGCTCGAAATCCGGCAACGACGACGGCGGCGCAGAGCCCGACAAGGCCGATGCCACGCCGGCCCCCGACACCTCGGACAAAGCTGACGACCGTGCCTAGGCTCGCCGTCGAGCGCATTGCCTTCGAGCGCGATCGCATGGCCCTGCTCGTGCGCGTGCCCGAGGGCGCGGATGCCTCTTTGGGCACGTGCGGCGCCGATCGGCTGCTTGCCGCGCGCCCCTCCCTCGCCTTCCACACCTGCTTGAATGACGAGGACGCCCCCTTTGCCGAGGTGCTCGCCCGCACGTCGCTGCCTCACGCGCTGGAGCATCTGGTCATCGATTTGCAGGCTGCGAACCCCGCTTGCGCCTCCGATGCCACGTTTGTAGGTACGACGGAATGGCTCTCGAAGCGGGACGGTTTGGCCCGTGTTACAGTAAACTTTACCGATGACCTCATCGCATTGGGCGCCCTGAAGGACGCCTTGGCGCTTCTGGAAGGGACGGTTGAATAAGATGTCGTCAGCTCACATCACCTTCGACACCACCGGCGACAAGATCGCCCGACGCGTGCGCAAGATGCGCCCGTCGGCCGTGCGCAACCTGTTCGCCGCCGCTACGCGCGACGATGTAATCTCGCTGTCGGGCGGCATGCCCGCTGTGTCGCTTCTGCCCGAGGAGGACATTCGCCGCGCCACGCTGGCCGCCATTGAGAGCCCCGAGGCCCGCGCAGTATCGCTGCAGTACGGCCCCACCGACGGGCTCGCCGGGCTGCGCGCGGTGCTCGCCGACATGATGCGCGATCTGGGCATCCGCGTGAAGGCCGACCAGGTGCTCGTCACCACGGGCGCCCAGCAGGCCCTAACGCTCATCGCCGAGGCTTTCATCGACCCCGACGACATCATCATTACCGAGGGCCCCACCTATCTGGGGGCGCTGCAGGCCTTCTCCGCCTTCGAGCCCGATGTGCGCGCGATCCCCTTCGACGAGGACGGCATGCGCATGGATCTCCTGGAAGAGGAACTCAAGCGCATCGGCAAGGACAACCCGCGCCTGAAGTTCTGCTACACCATCCCGAATTTCCAGAACCCCGGCGGCGTCACCATGACGGCCGAGCGCCGGCGCCGCCTGCTCGAGCTGGCCCATGAGTACAACTTCATGGTGGTGGAAGACGATCCTTACGGCCGTCTCCGCTACGACGGCGGCCACCAGGTGCCCCTGAAGGCCATGGACGATTCGGTCATTTACCTGGGCACGATTTCGAAGATGCTGGGGCCGGGGCTGCGCACGGGCTGGATTGCCGCGCCTGAGGCCGTGCTCGCCCGCATCAACCTGGTGAAGCAGGGTGCCGATTTGTGCGGCAGCGCCTTCGACCAGCTGGTCGTGCAGCACTACTTTGCCGATGTCGCCTGGCAGCGCACGCTGCAGAAGTTCATCGCGCTGTACAAGGAGCGCCGCGACGCCATGCTGGCGGCCCTCGACGAGTTCTTCCCGCCCGAGGCCACCTGGACGCATCCGGCCGGCGGCATGTTTCTCTGGATTACGCTGCCGGACTATATGGATACCGATTCGATGCTTGCCGAAGCGCTGGAGTCGGGCGTAACCTATGTGCCGGGGAATTCGTTCTTCCCCGATGGCAAAACCGGGCGCAACTCCATGCGCGTGAACTTCAGCTTCGAGACGCCCGAATCCATCACCGAGGCCATCCGACGCCTGGCGAAGGTGATCGAGGAGCGCCTCGAACTCTACCGCGTGTTCATTGAGGCCGGCGCGCTGCCCGGCTACGACAGAAAGGATGCAGCCATGGACGAGAATGCCACTTCTTGGAAGGACGTCATCGTCGATTCCGAGCAGAACGAGGAAGCGGTCATGCAGGCCCGCGAAGGCGATGCCGAGCAGATCGAGATCGCCGAGGAGAAGGTGACCGAGGCGCAGGAAGCCGCGGCAGAATAAAGGCCGCCCCCGAGGAGTTTCAACAACAAAGGAGACGTGTATGAAAGTTGCAGTGCTCATGGGAGGCAAGTCCTTCGAGCGCGAGGTGTCGCTGGCCTCCGGCAAGGTGGTGTGCGAGGCGCTGGAAGAGGCCGGCCACAAGGTGGTGCCCCTGGACACCAACGCCGATCTGGTTCCCACGCTGCGCAGCGAGCGGCCCGATGTGGTGTACAACGCCCTGCACGGCAAGCACGGCGAGGACGGCACCATCCAAAGCCTGCTGGAGTTCCTCGGCATCCCGTTCGTGGGCTCGCCGGCGAGCGTCTGCCATCGCGCTTGGAACAAGGACGCCCTGCACTCGTCGCTGGCGAAGTACCGCGACCTGACTGGCGAGGAGGGCTGCGCGTCCTGGCCCCAGGGTGTCTACCTGGCGCGCGATGCTTTCAAGGGCATGGGTGCGGCCACGGCGCTCGATATGGTGGCCGACCGCGTCATCGGCGGGTATCCAGTTTGCGTGAAGCCGGCCCACGGCGGCAGCGCCCTGGGCGTGCACAAGGTGAAAAGCCAGGAGGAGCTGGGCGAGGCGGTGCTCGATGCGCTGTCCTACGACGAGGCCGTGAACATCGAGCAGTGGGTCGATGGCGTGGAGCTTTCCGTGTCCATCCTCGGCACCGGCTGGGACGCCCACGCGCTGCCGCCGGTAGAGATTGTGGCTCGCGAGGGCTTTTACGACGCGGCGGCCCGCATGGCCGACGACGCTGTGGAGTTCTTCTGCCCCGTGCGCGACGAGTCGCTTTCCCCCAACGCGGCCGATGCCCAGGCAATCCGCGCGGAAATCGAGCGGGCGGCGCTGGAAGTCTACCGCGCCTACAGCGTGCGCGATCTCGGGCGCGTCGACCTCATCTGGGACGGCGGCGCGGCCCGCTGCTTCGAGGTGGACGTGTCCCCGGGCATGACCGAGCGCTCCCTGTTCCCCATGGCCTGCGCCGCGGCCGGCCTGTCGCTGCCCGCGGTGCTCGACACGCTCGTGAACGAGGCCTACGCCCGCGGTGCCTGTTTCTAGGTTCGCACGGACTGAGGTTTTCTCTGAGAGATTTCCTCATCTATGACGAATTACAACTTGTTTACCGTAAGGTGAGCAATGAGCAGCGAGAGCCCCCGCGCGGGGCTCTCCGCCTATAATGGGCGAACCTGATACTCTGTCGATAAAGGAGGCAGTTATGGCCAACAAATTCGGAATGTTCCTCATCGGTGGCGTCGTTGGCGCCGTTGCAGCTCTGCTGGCCGCGCCCCGTTCTGGCGCCGAGACGCGCGCCATGGTGGCTGACAAAGCCGGCGAGTTCGCGGGCAACGCCCAGCAGTGGGGCGATTCCGCCGCCGCCGGGGCCCAGCACATCTACCAGGAAGCGGCCACCAAGGGTGCCGAGGTCGTGAACAACGTGACGGCCCGTGGCCAGGAGATCGCCTCCGAGGCCGCCGCTCGCGGGGCCGATGTGGCCGCCACCATCCAGGAGGCCGCCAGCAACATCTCCCCGACGATCAACGAGAAGGGCGACGAGCTGCGCGACAAGATCGAAGCCGCCCGTCAGCGCATTGCCGATCAGGTGGCCAAGAACGCCGATGCCGACGCCGACGCCGCCGAGATCGTCAAGGACGTCGCCGAGACGGCCAAGGAAGCCGCCAAGGATGCCGCCGCCACGGCCGAGGAAGGCGCCAAGGAGACGGCCGCCGAGGTGAAGGAAGCCGCCGGCGAGGTGGCGAAGGCCGCCGAGGGCAAGAAGGACGAGAAGTAAATCATGGCCAAGCGATACGGCACCACGGGCGAGATCGTTGGAAAGCGCGTGCTTCTCGACAAGAGCACGCCGAAGAAACCTGAGGCGGTAAAGCGGCTCGGGAAGGTGCGCCACTGCGTGTTCCACCCCACCCAGCGCCGCTTTGTCGGCTTCATCGTGAAACGCCCCGACTTGCTGTGGATGTTCCGCCGCAAGGACGTGTTCGTGGCCTATAACGGCTACGACGTGGTGGACGGCCGTATCGTGGTGTCCCAGGCCCCCGAAGCCACGGGCAAAGGCGCCTGCAAGGCCATGGGCGTGAACTACGATGACTGCGTGCTGTGGGCGGGGCTGCCCGTCATAGGCGAGGACGGCACCGTGTACGGCACGGTGGGCGACGTGTCCTTCGATCCGAAGACCGGCGAGGTGCGCTCGCTCACGGTGACCCAGGGGGCCACGGCCAACGCGCTGCTCGGCGTTCGCGAGATCCCCGGGCACCTCATCCGCGGCTTCAAGCGCGGCATCGGCACGGCGCTTTCCGTGAACGGGCAGGACGAGGGGGAAGAGCCGATTTTGGGCGCCATCCTCGTGTCCGACGAGGTGGCCGAGCTTGCCGTCGAGGGTGGCCTGGCCGCGAAGGCCGGCGAGGCCACGGCCGTGGTGGCCGACCGCGCCCGCGAGACCGTAGAGGCCGTGAAGCCGGCCGTGTCCACTGCCACCAAGGCTGCGGGCAAAGCTGTGAACAAGGGGGCCTACGCCACGGGCCGCCAGATCAAGCGCGCCAGCGGCATGTTCTCCGCCTTCAAGGAGGAGTACGACAAGGCTCGCAAGGAAGACGACTAGGCCGCGCGCTGTGGGCGGGCGCTGGGCGCCGACGTTTTGGGCGCCGAGGCGCCGACCTGCGCGCCGCGGGCCTGCGGCTTACGATTTCGTCACTAAGGTAAAGAGTTCCTGAAAGCCGCCCCCGTCGTGGGGCGGCTGCATTAGACTGGAAGCCATGGAAAAGCACCCGAACAACCACCACCATTCCGAACGGCTCGAGAAGCTCGAGGCGAAGGCCCACGAGGAGAAGTCGGTCGCCGGGCATCCGATGCCTGCGGCGGACATCTTCAAGTTCGTGGGGCTCATCGCGTTCTTCGTCATCATGATCGTGGTGGTCGTGCTCGTCTGGCCCATGATCCACGAGCTGTTCGAGCCCGGCGGTGTCGACCGCGTCACCTCCGACATCCGCAACGCCGGCCCCTGGGGCTTCCTCATTCTGCTGGCAATCCAGTTCCTTCAGATCGTCGTGGCCTTCATCCCTGGCGAGGTAGTCCAGGTGGCCGCCGGTATGATTTACGGGCCTTGGGTGGGCGCGCTCATCATCTGGCTCGGCTGCATTATCTCGAGCTCGTTCATCTTCGTGCTGGTGCACAAGTTGGGCGCCCCGTTCGTCCAGGCCATGGTGCCCGAGAAGTACATGGGCAAGTTCCGCGATTGGGAGACCTCCGACAAGTTCAACGTCATCGTGTTCATCCTGTTCCTCATTCCGGGGCTGCCCAAGGACGTGTTCACCTACATCACGCCGCTCACGCACATGTCCATGAAGAACTTCGTGCTCATCTCGAACTTCGCCCGCATTCCCGGCATCGTGCTTTCCACCTACGCGGCAGCGGGGCTTGTGTCGGGCAATATCGTGGAATCGGTCATCATCTTCGCCGTGACCGCCGCTGTGGCCATCGTGGCGCTTGTCGTATACGGACGCGTGACCAAAAAGTCGAACGGCTCCGAGAAGTAATCCGTGCCGCGCCGCCTCCGTGCCAGCGCTTGGGCGCAACGAGAGGTTCTGCGCCTACTTTCTTTGTGAAAGAAGGCGCGGTCAGGCTTTGTTTCTGTACAATAAGCGCGTTATTGCAACGACTCTAACGACTCTCTAGGAGGAAACCCATGCCGAAGATCACCCGGGAAGAGGTGCGCGTTCCCGCCGACGTCATGCCCGAGGCCCGTGACGAGTACATCACCAACTACCTGAAGGCCACGCGCGAGACCGGCCGTCTCATGCTGTTCGCCTGCGATCAGAAGATCGAGCACCTGAACAAGGACTTCTACGGCGAGGGCATCGACATCGCCGATCTCGATCCGGAGCATCTGTTCAAGATCGGCTCCGAGGGCGTGTGCGGCGTGCTCGCCGGCCAGCGCGGGCTGGTGGCCCAGTACGCGGCCGACTACCCGGAGATCAACTACCTCATCAAGATGAACTCCAAGACCAACCTCGTCGGCACCAAGCAGGAGGATCCCTACTCCCCGCAGCTGTACGATTTGGACGCCGTGCTGGCCATGAAGGAGGCCGGCGTGAACATCGTGGGCCTCGGCTACACGATCTACCTCGGCTCCGAGTACGAGGCCACCATGATGGCCGAGGCGGGCGAGCTCATCGCCCAGGCCCATGCCAACGGCCTCATCGTCGTGCTGTGGATCTACCCTCGCGGCAAGGCCGTGACCGCCGAGAAGGATCCCGACCTCATCGCCGGTGCCGCCGGCGTGGCTCTCTGCCTTGGCGCCGACTTCGTGAAGGTGAACCCGCCGAAGCCCGAGGACGGCCGCACTCCGGCCGAGGCCCTGAAGGTGGCCTCCACCGCCGCCGGCCGCACGGGCCTCGTGTGCGCGGGTGGCTCCACCGTGGATGCCGAGACCTTCCTCACCCAGCTGTATGACCAGATTCACGTGGGCGGTGCCGACGGTAACGCCACGGGTCGCAACATTCACCAGCGCTCCCTGGACGAGGCGGTGCGCCTGACCAAGGCCATCTCCGCCATCACCTTGGCCGACTGGGCCGTCGCCGACGCCCTGGCCGTGTTCAACGGCGAGAAGGACTTCACCCTGGCCGACATCTAGTCCGGCCTCGGAGCTTGCTGGCGGCTTCGCGCCCAGAGCGTCCGCCAACCTTGCGTTCGATCCCGTAGGGGCGACCTCGGTCGCCCCTTTTTTGTCGTGCGGCATTGTGCCGCTTGCGGGGGGCTGACCAAGGTCAGCCCCTACGGAAATTGCTCCCTGCAGAGATCGCTTCTTGAGAATACCATGGAAAGAAAGCCACTATGAGCACACTGGATCCATTAGCCTTGAAGGTTACCCGGCCTTACCGGGAGGACGATCTGCCGGCGATGGCGGAGATCTGGAACGAGGTCGTAGAAGCGGGCAATGCCTTCCCGCAGACCGAGCCGATGACGTTGGAAGAGGCGCGGATTTTCTTTGCCGAGCAGTCCCATACGGCCGTGGCTACGGTGGGTGGGCGCATCCGCGGGCTGTACACTCTGCATCCCAACAATATCGGGCGCTGCGGCCACGTTGCAAACGCGAGCTTCGCTGTGGCGGGGGCCAGCCGCGGCGAGGGCATTGGGCGCCTGCTCGTGGAGGACTGTCTGCGCCAAGCGGCCGCATGCGGCTTCCGCGGCCTGCAGTTCAACGCCGTGGTTGCCAGCAACGAACGGGCCCGAGCGCTCTACGAGAGCCTCGGCTTCGCGCGTATCGGCATGATTCCCGGCGGCTTCCGCAACAAAGACGACGTCTACGAGGATATGTACATCTACTATCACCCGACGGTTTAGCTTCCTCCTTGAACTTCGTTCTTGATCCAAGCTCTCCGCCGCAGCCTCCTTTTTTGGCGGTTAGCTAGAAGATACGCAAGGCGGCATAAGCCTCTCTTCGTAAACAAAGGGCCCTATGGGGGCATTGCAGGTTGGAGTACGGCTATTGAGGCGTTGGGATCGCATTCGCAAGAGCGCCCAGCCATGGGTATCGTATTAGCCCTGTAGTCCTGCTGCGTTTCCGGGCGGTTTCATCTCGAGGCGGCCTAGGGTGACCGGCGATATGTCCCGGTTTCCAAGCAGACTGTTTTTTTGCACCAAACTCCGTTAGGTAGATTGCCGGTTTCGAAAGCTCGCGCTAAAGCAGCCCAAACAACTCGAACGTAAGGCTAGGTTTGTCAGAAAAAGGCTTCCGAAACCGGCTCCTGTCTTTCCGGCAGGACTCATGAATCTGCATAACGGAGTTTGATGCAGAATTTTTGGCTTGCGAGAAGCTCGGAGAGTCGCTATTGGCGGCATAGCGCCTTTTGCCCAAGGGTTTTGGTGGCACTGAGGATCGCTTTCCTGGGGATGCCCTTGAAATCGCGATGTCTGCGCGTAAAAGGCAAGCGATAACGCGCGACAGTATGAGTCGAATTATGTGCGATGGCCTCAGGAATGGAGGCTAGATCGATTCTTCGATATTGCTCGTACGTACAATCTGCGGATCGGTTATGCTAGCGGAATGAATATCTATCCTAGTCATACACTCGCTTTGGGTCTTTGGCGTGCGTGGTCGTTGGCGCATCCTGTATCGCTGTCGGCTTTTCATGCATCGAGCAAGCGGAACGGCCTGCCCCTTCCCGTCCATGCGCTGCCGTCCTCATCAGTTGTAAAAGCCGCTGCCTCGAAGTGGGCCGATGTGGTTGCGGCCTTGTCCGCGTTGCCGTCAGCGCTGCTCGCGGAAACTATCGAAGATGCGCAGAATGAGAGAAGGCCTCTTGAGATTCTTGTTGGGACAAAACGCGGCGCGCGCAGCACGAACTGCATTCAACGCCACCAGTGTCAGTTGCGCTTTCCCCGTAATGCGTTTCTTGAGATGGTGCCCGAAGTGTGGGTGTCTGCGCCAGAACTTGTCTTCGTGCAGATGGCCTCGCGACTTGAATACGGGGCTTTGCTTGCATTGGGCTATGAGCTGTGCGGCTGCTATCCTCTTGGAGAGGGTTCAGGGTTTCAGGTGCGCGGTCCTCTGACGACCCCTGAGCGTCTCGTGGCGTTCTCCGGGCAGCTGGGCGGTGCGCGGTCGGCGAAGCTGGCGCGTTCTGCGGCGCTGCAAGTACGAAGGAAGTCCGCTTCAATTATGGAGACCGAAGTGGCTATAGCTGCTCTGACGTCTCGGAGGCGCGGCGGCTTGGGCTTGCCTCCCGCGCGGCTTAACGAGCCTTTCGCTTTGGGAGAGAAGGGCCAGCGCATCGCCCATCAGAAGAGCGTGGTGGGCGACATTTGCTGGTGGGACAAAGGTGCTGTGGTGGAGTACGACGGACGTGAGAGCCACGGGAGCCGTGAGGCTCAAATCAGAGATTCGCGTCGGCGCGACGCCCTCTTGGCCGAGGGGATCGATGTCACGACGATAACCTCCTCGCAATTCGCGAATGTCTGTGAGTTCTCAACGCTTATGGGTGAGGTGTCGCAAAAAGCAGGGAAGGTGTTTCGGGGATGGCGGCCAGGCCAGATTGAAAAGCATATGAAGCTGCGGCAGGACGTTCGCTCTTTTCATCGGGATTATCCTTCGCGACGTTGATGAAGCGACTTCGGTGTGCTTCTTCGCTGCTTGTCGATTCAGGGGGGCGATACCCATCATGGCGAGAGTGGCAGATCGGCTTCACGCTGAAGAGCATGTCGAAAGGTGACGTAGCGGGGAGGGCGAAGAAAGGTGGTTTATGGGCGAGGGACGGCGCGGGCGTGACGCGTGAACGTGACGCGCGAGGGCAAGCGCGCGAGAGGGCGCTGCGAGGGCTCATAAGGTGAAAGAGCGGTGCGGATATGTCGTGTGCGAGAGCTATGACGGAAAATGCTGGTTTATAGAAAATCGTTGTCTGCGGAATGCCGGAAAATGGAACGAGCGCTTGAAAGCTCGGGTATGGTTTCTGAAAGAGGCTATTTGATGCACCAAACTCCGTTTTGCAGACACTGCAGCGCGGGAAAACCGCTGCTCGTCTGACTGAGCGATTTTGACTGGATCAGCGACCTGCGAAAATGCACTGCATTAGCGTGTAGGGCGTCAGATTAGTTTAGATGAGTGTTCTGCGAAATCTACAAAATGGAGTTTAGTGCGGTGGCGTTGGTTGTAGAGGAGCGCGAAACAGTTTCGGACGGATCGCGCAGCTGGTCATAGGAAGCGCGGACGATTTCGCGCGAGCAGGACTATCGGCCACAGGGGAGCGCAAAACGGCCCCGAGGGGACGGGGCCGTTGATTTTCGATGGTGCCCGAGGCGGGATTTGAACCCGCACACCTTTCGGCAACGGTTTTTGAGACCGTCGTGTCTGCCGTTCCACCACTCGGGCTCAGGGGCACCAATGCAGTATAGCGGAAGGGCTCGCCAACGTCGAGGTGAAATCGGCGACGCTTAGGGAATTCCCCGAACTACGTCACGCCGCTATGCCAAGCTGCTACGCCAAACCCGCCCACATCATGATCTTGGGCACGTAGCCCATGATGAAGATGATGATAATGAGCGCGGGCAGCCCGAAGGTGAGCCAGCCGCGGGCCCAGCGCGGGAACTTCATGCCCGTGCCCGCATCGGCCTCGGCAAGGAAGTTGTCCCAGCCCCAGCCTTTGCGCGACACGCAGAACACCACGTACAGCAGACTGCCCAAGGGCAGCAGGTTGTTCGACACGATGAAGTCCTCGATGGATTGAATGTCGCCGATGCCCGGAATAGTGATGCCGGCAAGCACGTTGAAACCCAGGGCGCAGGGCAGGCTCAGCACGGTGACGAGCACGGCGGTGCGGGCCAAGGCGCGCTTGCGGTCGAGATCCCATTTCTCCATGGTGAAGGTGATGAGGTTCTCGAAGACGGCGATGATGGTGGAGAGCGCCGCGAAGCTCATGAACACGAAGAACAGCGTGCCCCACAGCTGCCCCAAAGGCATCTGGTTGAACACGTTGGGCAGGGTGACGAACACGAGCGAGGGGCCCTGGTCGGGGGCGACGGCGAAAGCGAAGCAGGCGGGGAAGATGATGAGGCCCGCGAGGATGGCCACGGCGGTGTCCAGGCCGCAGATGCGCAGGGCCTCGCCCGTGAGCGAGTTCTGCTTGCCGATACGGCTGCCGAAGACCTCCATGGCCGAGATGCCGAGCGACAGCGTGAAGAACGCCTGGCCCATGGCCGCATACACCGCGTCCCCGAAACCGGCCAGGCCGCCGGCGAACATCTTGCCGAAGTCGGGTACCAGGTAGAACTCCAGGCCCGCGTCGGCGCCGGGCAGCGTGACGGAGCGCACCACGAGCAGCGCCATGACGCCGAGCAAGGCGATCATCATCACTTTCGTGATACGCTCGACGCCCTTCTGCAGGCCCAGGCTGCAGACGAAAAAGCCGATGACCACCACGGCGAGCATCCAGCCCACCATCTCGGAGGGGTTGGCGAGCATGGTGCCGAAGACGCCAGCGACGCCATCGGGATCGAGTCCGACGAAGGTGCCCGTGGCCATTTTCGCCATGTAAGCGAGCATCCAGCCGCAGACGGTGGTGTAGAACATCATGAGTAGCATGCAGCCGATGTAAGCCCACCAGGAGAACCAGTGCCAGCGCCGCGAGGGCTGCAGGATGTCGAAGGCCTGGGCGGCCGAACGCTGGGAGGCGCGGCCGACGGCGAACTCCATGACCATGACGGGCAGTCCCAAGATGACGAGGAAGATGAGGTAAAGCACAATGAAGGCCGCCCCGCCGTACTCGCCGGCGATGTAGGGGAAGCGCCACACGTTGCCCAGGCCGATGGCGCAGCCGGCCGAAATGAGGATGAAGCCGAGGCGGCTCGCGAAGTGCTCGCGGGGCGCGGTGGCCGACGCGGGGGCGTTGGCGTTGCTGTCCGAGGCGCAAGCCGGGGAAGTGGAGGTGGTATCGGTGGCCATGGGAACCTTCCTGATGCGGGATTTCCAAGCGTTTTGAACGAAATTGCAGCGTCATTGTAGCGGAAGATAAGCGGGAGGGTCATGGTGATGCGAGGCAGCTTTGGCAACGGCTCTGTGTCTGGTGGGGGAGGCGACCGTGCGGCTTAAAGCGGCGCCCTCATAATGCAGTCATGAACGATGTGCTCACATACTTGCAAACTCAACTTGCCCCTTTCGACGAGGTGCCCTTCAACGCCGTGGACTCGGCGCTGCTCGCGCAGTTCTGTATGGTGCGCGGCGAGGGGATTATGCCGCAGGTGTACAGCGGGGAGGCTTCGGAAACTGCGTCTTCGAAGGCACGTGAGGGCTGCGGGCCTTTAAGCGAGCTGCGCGGTCTGCTCGGGCGGCTGCGCAGGCATGCGAGCGAGCGTGCTGCGGAGCCTTCTGCGGCAGCCGAGCGCGATCGGGCGGAAGTGGCGCAGGATGCGAAGGCCCCCGTGGCTCCCGTACGGTTCGTCGATCTCATGCGAGCCGAGTTGTTTCCTGCGATGTTTTCCGGTATGCACGCAGCGCAGATGAAGCAGCAGCTGTTCTGGATGGCCGCGAGTCCGCGTTTTCGGGACGTGCTCATCTACGATCATGCGGCCGCATTCGACGAGGTGCGTGATTTGCAGTTCGCCGCCACAACCTACGTGTGCCCCGGGCGCTTCGCTTACGTGGGCTTTCGCGGCACCGACACGACGCTCACCGGGTGGCGCGAGGACTTCAACATGGCCTATCAGGCGCCGGTCGAGGCCCAGGCGCTGGCGGCCCGCTATCTGGCGGCGGTGGCCGCTGATCCGCGACTGCCCGAGGCCCTCATTTTGGGCGGCCATTCCAAGGGCGGCAACCTGGCCGAGTACGCGGCGCTCGCGGCGGCGCCGGAGGTGCAAGGCCGCATTGCTCACCTGTACAACCACGACGGCCCCGGATTCAAGGCCGGTTTGTTCACGGCGACCGACTACGCGCCGCTTGCGGGCCGCATGACCAAGCAGGTGCCGGCCGATTCCATGGTGGGCATCCTCATGGAATCGGCGATGCCGACAAACGTGGTGCAGGCCACGGGCCGCGGCTTCGAGCAGCACTCGGTGTTCCACTGGGTCGTGGAAGGCGCGGATGGGGCGCCGGGGCCACGCGATGCAGAACGTGCGCGCGATGCGGGCGAGGTGCGGGATGCAGACGGGATGCGCGAGGCACCAAGGGCCTTCGCCACGCTCCCCGAGCTTCCCGAGCGCACGCAGCGTCGCGCCGAGGCGCTGGATCGCTGGCTCGCCTCGCTGGATGGCAGCGAGCGCGAGGCCATGGTGAACGCGCTGTTCGCCGCTTTGAAGGCGGCCGGCATCACTGATGCCTCCCAACTCTTCGAGGGCGGCCGCGAGTGGGCGATTTTGCGCGACGGCGTGATGGGAACGCCTGCGGAGGACCGCACGATCATGCTGAATGCCCTGCGCGGGCTCACGCGCGCCTTCAGCGACGTCACCGCCGAGCGCAACAGCGCCCGTCGTGCCGAGCAGCGCCGCGCCAAGGGCGCCTGACCGATGCTCCTGCGGCGCCGTGTCCTGCCGAGTCTGTCAACGCTTCCGTAGGGGCGGACTTTAGTCCGCCCTCATCGGCTGAGATGACGGTGCATTCTAAATCCAATGCACGCGCGTCTCGTCGTAGCGCGTGGGGCCTTTGGGCTCCGGTTTGTGCTCGGGATGGCCCACGGCGATGAGCGCGAAGGGCGTAACGCCGCGCGGGCTTCCCAGAGCCACATCAACAGCGGCCATGCGATCCTTCTCCGGCGCGATGCCGAGCCACACGGCGCTTAGGCCCAGGTTGGCGGCCTCGATGAGGATGTTCTCCACGGAAGCGCTCATGTCGTAGGAGGCGTCTTGCGGCGCGCGCAGGCCCTCGGTGCGCTGGCACGCCACAATGACGCAGGGGGCGAGTTTGGCCGGCGTGCCGTAGGGGCTTGAAGCGGCCAGAGCCAGACGCGTGGTCTCGTCCCGCGCGATGTAGAATTCCCAGGGCTGCTGGTTCACGGCGGAGGGGGCGGCCATGGCGGCACGCATCAGCTTCTCGATATCTCGGATGCCCACCGGCTCGTCGGTGTACTGACGGACGCTGCTGCGCAGGTAAATGGCATTCATAGGGCTTGGCCTCGATCCTGAACGTGCGGCGCAAGGCCTCGCGCCAACGGCGAGCCCCAGAGCCTCAAGGGACGAGCGGAAATGGGCATGAGGGTGGGTGCCGCTTCCCGCGATTGCCTTCACCTTAGCAAGCTGGTTTCGTTGCCAGGGTGTGAACCGTTCCTTATTACGGTTCCGCCAACCCGCCGCAATAAAACCGACAAGAAGCCGGTGCCCTACAGGTCGCGCTGGTAGAGGTCCTCGTAGGTCTCGCGGCGGGTGACCACGCGCGATGCGCCGTCGCGCACGAACACCACGGCCGGGCGGGGCTGTCCGTTGTAGTTGCTGGCCATGGTCATGTTGTAGGCACCGGTGCCGAACACGCACACGATGTCGCCGAGGTCGGCCTTCTGCAGGGGCATGTCGATGACCACGGCGTCGCCGCTCTCGCAGTGCTTGCCGCACAGCGTGACGATTTCCTCGCGGGGTTGCCCGGCTTTGTTGGCGATGGTGGGCTCGTAGTCGGCGTGGTAGAGCGCCGTGCGGATATTGTCGGACATGCCGCCGTCGATGGCCACGTACTTGCGGATGCCCGGCAGCGTCTTCAAGATGCCCACGGTGTACAGCGTGACGCCGGCCGGGGCCACCAGCGAGCGGCCCGGCTCCACCAGAAGGCGCGGCAACGGCAGGTTGTGCAGCGCGCACAAATCGCGCACCGCCGAGCAGGTGACCTCGGCGAAGTCGTCGATGGAAGAGGGCTGATGCTCGGCCAAATACGCGATGCCCAAGCCGCCGCCCAAGTCCAGCTCGGTGATCTCGTGGCCGTAGGTGTCGCGGATGCGGGCCATGAACTCCACCATGACCGCCGCCGCCTCGCGGAAGGAGTGCAGCGCGAAGATCTGCGAGCCGATGTGGCAGTGCAGGCCCGCAAGGCGCACGTTCTCGGCGGCCAGCACGTCGCCGACGCACTTGAAGGCGAAGTCCTCGCGCATGGTGAAGCCGAACTTCGAGTCCTCGCAGCCGGTGCGGATGTACTCGTGGGTGTCGGCCTCCACGCCGGGGGTGATGCGCATGTACACGTCCTGCACCACGCCGAGGCGCCCGGCGATCTCGTTCACGCGGGCCAGCTCGATGCGGCTGTCCAGCACGATGCGTCCCACACCGGCGGAGATGGCCTCTTCCAGTTCGCGGGGCGTCTTGTTGTTGCCGTGGACGAACACGCGCTCCATGGGGAAGTCCACCGAGCGGGCGCAGGCCAGCTCGCCGCCGCCGGACACATCCAGGCACAGCCCCTCGGCCTCGGCGATGCGCAGCACTTCCTTGTTCAGAAACGCCTTCGACGCGTAGATGATGTCGGAGTTCTCGTAGCGGCTGCGGAAGGCCTCGCGGTAAGTTTCCATGCGGTGGCGCAGGTCGGCCTCGTCGAACACGTAGAGCGCGGTGCCCTCCTTGCGAGCCAGCTCCACCATGTCGACGCCGCCGATGAACAGGTGGTCGTCGCGCACCTCGGCGGTCTCGGGCAGCACGGCGCCCAGCTCCATGGTGGTGCGCATATCGGGCTTCTTCGTCAGGTCTGAGGCGGGCAAGCTCATGGCCGTGTCCTTTCTCGGCGTGTTGCAGCGCCGCGTTGCGGCGGCGCAGGTCTCTCATGGTCTGGCGCCTATGGTAACAAGGCTCTGTTTTAAGCGCTTAAAATCGGCGGCCTTCCGTGTGATAATTGGGAGGGAATGGCGGCGTGCGGCCGAGGTTCCAGCTCCTGTGGTATATTCTCGGCGACAGATAATGTCGAGCGAAATGCTCTACTTTGGAAAGCTCCGAACGAAAGGACGCGAGATGGCTAAGACCGAACCTTCCGTTGATCAGTGGCTGCGCGAGGCTAAGGCTGATCCGGCGGCGGCCCAGTGCGGCATGTTCCTCACCCACAACGGCGTGGTGCGTATCACCCCGAAGGCCCAGGTGCGCGAAGGCGTGGAAGGCTTGGGCGAGGTGGCGGCCGTCGAGTTCTCCTATGATGCGGAGGGTCTGGCCGCCGCCGAGGCCGAGGCGCTCACCTGGCCCGGCGTCTACTATGTGCGCACCTGGCTGAACGAGGGGCGCTGCGAGGTGGGCGATTCGCTCATGTACGTGCTCATCGGCGCCGATATCCGCCCCAACTGCATCGACGCGCTGCAGAAGCTCGTGGGGCATATCAAGAATGACCTGGTGGTTGAGAAAGAGATCTTCGCGTAGAAGCTGATGGTGGAGCGGGGAGAGGGCGGTTTCCCAGCCCGCTGCGCGCTTTATCCCCTTCCGAATGCGGCAAAAGAAACAGCGAAAGGAACGCACATAAGTCGGTATTATCCCGACATCGTTGCTGCTGACGTGGAAGCTGTTTCTTAATGGCCGCGTTCTTCAGGGGGCGCGCAGAGGTCTGGGAAACCGCCCTCTCCCCGCTCTGATGCACGACTTCCTTCGCGGTGCTTGTATAATCGTCCGATCACAGAGAACTTTCGCGCTCGGGAGAGGACGTAACATGGCAGTGAAAATCGGCTTGGTGGGCACCGGCACCGTTGGCGGTGGGTGCATCGACATCATCCAGAAGCACAAGGACGACTTCCTGCGCCACTTCGGCGTGGATATCGAACTGGCGCGCGTGTGCTCGCTGTCGCCGGCCGAGGCCGAGGCCCACGGGGTCGGCCACCTGTTCACCGACAACTTCAACAACATCATCAACGATCCCGAGATCGATATCGTGGTGGAGCTCATCGGTGGCACCACCATCGCCCGCACGGTCGTGCTGAACGCACTCGCTGCCGGCAAGAACGTGGTTACGGCCAACAAGGCACTCATGGCCACCCACGGCAAGGAGGTTATGGAAGCCGCCGAGGCTGCTGGCAAGGAACTGGCCTTCGAAGCGTCCGTGGGCGGCGGCATCCCCATCATTGATCCGCTGAAGCACTCGCTCATCGCCAACGAAATCACCTCGGTCATGGGCATTGTGAACGGCACCACCAACTACATGCTCACCCGCATGGCCGACAACGGCCTGTCCTACGAGGATGCCCTGCATGAGGCGCAGCAGAAGGGCTTCGCCGAGGCCGACCCCACGGCGGACGTGGGCGGGTTCGACGCGGCGGCGAAGATCGCCATCTTGGCTTCCATCGCCTTCAACTCGCGCGTGACCTTGGACGATGTCTTTACCGACGGCATCACGAATATCTCGCCGGTGGATATCGAGGCTGCTCGCGACATGGGCTACGTCATCAAGCTTCTGGCCATCGCCCATCGCCGCGAGGATGGGGTCGATGTACGCGTGCATCCCACCATGATCCCGACGAACCACCAGCTGGCCACCGTGAACGGCGTGTTCAACGCCATTTACGTGGTGGGCGACTTTGTGGGCGAGACCATGTTCTTCGGCGAGGGCGCCGGCGCGGGTGCCGCGGCTAGTGCCGTCATGGGCGACGTGCTGGAAGTTGCGCGCCACATTCAGCAGGGCGTGGCTCCCATTGTGGGCTGCACCTGCACCGATGACCTGCCCATCCTGCCCATGGACGAGCTGGTCATGCGCTATTACCTGCGTTTCTCGGTGACCGACCGTCCGGGCGTTCTGGAAACCATGGCCGGTGTGTTCGCGCGTCACAACATCTCGGTGAAGTCCATCGTGCAGCGCGGCCGCTCTGGCGCCGAGCGCGTCGACCAGGTAGTGGTCACCCACCGCTGCCGCGAGCGCGACATCCGCGAGGCTCTGGAAGAGGCCCTGGCCCTGGACAACGTGGTGCTGGACACGCCTTCCGTCATCCGCGTGGAGGAATAAGTGATCGGCACCATTTTCGATTGCGATGGGACGCTGGTGGATTCCATGGGAGCGTGGCATGAGGTGGATCGCACCCTGGCGGCCGAGGCCGGCATCACGCTGACCGAGGCCGACGCCGAAGCCATCACCACCATGTCGCTGCCCGAGGCCAGCGCCTATTTACATGAGCAATGCGGTCTCGGCGAGAGCAACGAGGCGGTGCTCGAGATGATCTTCGACCGCATGCGCGCCTTCTACGCCAACGAAGTGGAGGCTCGTCCGGGCGCGCTGGCCTTCGTGCAGGCCCTGCACGAGCGTGGCGTGCCCATGGCGGTAGCCTCGTCCACGCCGGCCGACATGCTGGCCACGTGCGTGGAACGCTGTGGGTTCGCCCCCTACATGAAGACCGTCGTGTCTGTGGACGACCTGCAGACGAGCAAACGCGAACCGGCTGTTTACGACCACGCCCGCAGCTTCCTCGGCACTGATCGCGCCCACACCTGGGCTTTCGAAGATGCCGCCTACGCCCTGGACACCCTGCGCGCGGCCGGCTACCGCACTGGCGCCATCTACGACAACGACATCTCCGGCACCCGCGACCAGCTCTTCGAGCGCGCCGACTTCCTCATCGCCTCATGGGAGGATCTCGACCCCGACATCTTTCTCGCCAAGGCCGGCGCTTAAACGGCAAAACCGTAAGATACGCGCAACGGCAGCGTAAGTGGATGCTGCCATGATGGAACCATCGAAATTGGGGGATGCGGAACCGCCGAAAGGCTCAATTGGGAGCACACCGCCCAGCCCGTGCCCCGCCCGAGCGAAAGGAGCCCATCATGATCACCACGCTCTGCGCCGTCGCCCTGCTCGCCGTCGCCGTCTTCGTCCTCGCCGGCTGCATTGCCACCGCGGCTTTGTAGAACCAGCTTGCTTTCTTGGCTTGCGGCGAACTCCGTGCCGGAGGATGGTTCCTCCGGCACGCCGGTCTATGAAGTACCAGTTCAGCGATCCTTTGTTAAGCATCGTTGCTTGCGCATGCGGAGCTTTCTTGTTACGGTGAAGCGGTGAGAACGTTTCCGAGAAGGGCTGGCGCCATGCTGAAGGACACCATCAAGAAGCTGCGCACTGAGCAGGGATTGAGTCAGGACGAGTTGGCCGAGCGCATCCACGTGGTGCGCCAGACCGTCTCGAAGTGGGAGCGTGGCACCTCGGTTCCCGACGCCGATTCGCTTGTGGCCCTGGCCCGCGCCCTCGGAGTGAGCGCCGCTGAACTGCTGGGGGAGAGTGCGATGGCGGAGAAAAAGCCGGACGACCTTGCGTGGGAGACCTCTCTTCTTGATGAGCGCATTACCAGTGAGTCGCAACGGCTCGATCGCCTCGTGCGCTCCCTCAAATGGGCGTTCGTCGGCGCGGCGGCTATGGCGCTGGCCTTCGGACTTTTCGTCTGGCTGCCAAACCAGCAGTTCTCATACGTGATATGGTGGGACAGCGTGGCCGACGACCCGGATTACTGCAAGATCGTTTATCGCCTCGATGGCGAGGAGAAGTCGATGCGACTTTTCCTGGATCCCGAGGATCATGAGTGTGTTATTGGCTGCGCTGGGGAGCCGGGTATGGCGGAGGCCATGGATGCAGCGGAGCTTCTCAAGAAGCCGGGCGGCCTGGATGCGCTGTCCGAACGCGCGAATCAAGCCATAGAGGCGATGGGCGGCACCGTGCTTCGCCACGAGCTATGGCTCCCCGCCGCCAGTCGCGAAGACGATGATCCTACCAATGACGATGTGCCTTACTCAGTTTGCTTCTACGCCGATTCCGACGACCAAGATATCCCATGGCTATGATCTGGGCTTTTGCAGTTTCCGAAGTTGAAGGTGCATTGCGCTACAGACAACGGCACCCCGCGAAATCGTGACAGGTGCTGACGCCGTCGAATGAGGAATCGTAGCTGCGGGCTGGTGGTACCAGGTGCTGTCGAGGACAATGGGAAGGCTGAGGCTAGGTGCTCTGCTAGATGAGTTTCCAGGGGGCTGGCCGAACGAGTCCCCGAGATTCGCTGATATGCCGTTAATAATCTAGCTAAGACTCCGAGATCGTCTCTACGGAGGTGACGGTGCCGCCGTGGTCTTCTATGTAGGCGCAGACGGCCTCTTCGAATTCGCTGGCGCTGCCTGGGATGTTGTAGAACTGCTGGGCGTTCACGGCGCCGGCTATGGCGGGGGAGCCGGTGCAGCCGATGGCTGTCGTGGGGTCGTAGGCGTCTAGGTCGATGACGAACTGGCTTGCCTGGCCGTTGAGCTCGTAGTCTATGATAGTACGGTTGATCGCCGCTTCTTGGATCGCTATGGAACCCGAGAGCCCTGGTATGGCGTAGAAGGCGACGGCCAGCACAAGGCCCTCCTTGTCGCCGATGATCTCATTCTCCTTTCAACCGTAGCGATTGCCGCCCGATCAGGCAAGCAACTGAAACTAACACGGCGGTTTCTGTGCGATACTGTGGCACAGAGTGCGATAAGGTTCGGCCGTGGTCGCAGTTGCAGGCTCGGAAAGGGGCGATGGTGCTGGCGGATTGGTGGGACAGGGTCGCCGGGCGCGCGGGGAAGCGCGAGGTGTTTCCTTCTCGGTTCGGGGAGGCGGCGGTGTATGCGATGCCGGCGGAGGACGGATCGCTTGTGCGCATGTTGAACGTGGGCGGGGTGCTGCAGTCGGCGACCTATCTGGACGAGCGTTGGGCGACGTGCCCCTTTGCGTACCTGCGATCCTTCGACCACCTCTTCGAGGCGGCGCTTTCCGAGGCGCCGGATCCGCTGGTCGTAAACCGCGTGCTCATGCTCGGCGGCGCTGGGTTCGCCTATCCCAAGCAGCTGCTGCTGGAGCATCCGGGCGTTGCGCTGGACGTGGTGGAAATCGATCCGGCCATGGTGCAAATCGCCCGGGAACGTTTCTTCCTTGATCGTCTGGAGATGCAGCTGGCTGCCGAGGGCCGCGCCGACGATCTGCGCATCTTCGTGGAAGACGGCGAGGCGTTCCTGCGGCGGTCGGACGGCGCCCCCTACGATGCCATCATCAACGACGTTTTCGTCGGGCGCGAGGCGGTGCCGTTCTTCGCCAGCGACGAGGGCATTGCTTGCGCCCGCGCGCACTTGACGCCGGGCGGCCTACTCATGGCTAACTGTGTCGTGGAATACACTGGCGACGCCATGTACCGCCTCTTCTCCCAGGTGGAGCGCCTGCGCGGTCACTTCGCCAACGTGTACGTCATCGACGCCTCTGACGACGAGTTCGGCGGCGCCGACAACTACCTCCTCATAGCCACCGACGGTTCCTACCCCTTCACGGGCGTCATCCCCTACGGGGATTAGGGGGCATTGCGCGATGGCGCTGCGAACTGTCGCAAATTTTGCGATAGTTGATTTCGGCGAGTCTTCCAGCTTTTTCTTAAGTGTGTTGACTATGGGCTACCGACAGTCTTGACGTCGCAGTCGAAAGGAAGGACATCTACGAGCGGTCTCTCTTAAAGTTAGAGCTTGGATAATGTCAGCGCGTGCTATTTCTAGCAAGGATCGCTTTTAGCTTTCGAGGCGGCAGGCGAGGTCGGCGCGGCGGTTGATGCCGAGCTTTCGATAGAGGTTGCGCACGTGGGTTTTCACGGTGTTGGGCGAGACGACGAGCTCCTCGGCGATTTGCGGTGCCGTGCGCCCTTCAACGAGGAGGCGCAGCACATCCTCTTCGCGGCGGGTGAGGTCGTAGGTGCGGGCGGCCTTGGCGCAGAGGGCTTCGATATCAGGCTCTTGCGGCACCTCCGGGTCGGCCAGCTGCGAGTCAGCGTAGCCGCTTTTCGCCAGTTGCAAACGCTCTGCTTCGCGCTTCATGGCGGCTTCGCGCCAGTAACGACTTAGGAAAAAGGAGGCCAGTGCGGTTGCTGCCAGCAGCGCCGCTGAGGCGATCGCGGCCGTTTTGGATGCTCAAGCAGCGCTGTATCCTCTTGGTGGCGATGACTTCATAGTGGGCCTTGCCGGCGGGTATGACACGCTGATGCCGGGTGAGACGCGCGTAATCCGCTACGCCTTCGTCATTTACCGTAACAGCTTCGCCGAGCAGGACGGCATCGATAATGCCGATCTTTCGGCCATGGAAGTTGCGTATCTCGATTGCAGCCCGTGGCGCGTTATCGCCCTGAAGCTGGCGAACGCTCGCGATGCCGCCCAAGTGCACCCGCGCAACGCCTACACCGACGGGATCCTCGGGCGCTAGATTGGCGAGGCGCCTGGTCGACGTTCTTGTCCCGCGCGTTTCTTCGTAGCCCTCTTTCGCGGTCGAGGCGTTCTCTGGTTCGTGCTGCTTTTGTGGAAGGTGGGTGGGGCGTGCAACAAAGCGGGCTTCCCAAACGTCTAGTAGATAGAGAATCAGAGCAGAACGAGCGCGAGGAGGCTGACGTGCACAAGTTGAGCGACATTATGGCCGTTATGGGGCTGGCCGTCGTGTTCGTGGGCATTGCGATGTTCATCGCCTGCTGGGGGTAGGCCGCCGGCCGCTTGTTTCCCGTAACCGCTGCATAACGAGGGCTTATCGGGTTGGCAGACGTTGCGTCAGCTGGTCATGGTTTCACAGAGCGCCCCTTTACACTGGATGCCGAGACATGCGTTCAGGGAAAAGGAGGCCGGCCATGGGAGATGAAAAACGCCATGTAGATCACCTGGAAGAGGCCGCGCACAAGGCCGAGGCCGACCTGCGGGACGACCTTGAGAAGGCCGTGGAATTCGAGAAGGCCGACGTGGCTGAAACTCATCGCGAGTGGCACGACCAGCTACATAACGATCATGCCGAGCTGGTGGCCGACGTTGCTCGCGACAAAGAAGAGATCCGCGAGGCCTTAGACGACGCGCGCCACCCCGAGCGCATCGTGCATGCGGCCGAGGAAAAGCTCGCCCACGCCGCCGACGAGGCCCGCGATGTCGTGCGCGCCGTGGAGCACCCGAGCGTCATTGTCGATGACGCTAAGGAGGCTCTGGCCGAGAAAAAGCACGCCCTTGATGAGACCGCGGCCACTATCGCTGCCGAATTCGCCAGCCCCGCCGACAAGAAGCGTCTGCCAGTGGTGCTGCGCGTGTTCGGCGTGCTGCTCATTATCGGCTCGGGCGTCGCGCTGCCGGTCATCGCGAAGACCATGTATCAAGCTGTGACCATGTTCGACTCTGGGGCTATGCGCGGCGAGGGCATCTCCACCATCGTGGTTACCTTCGTGAATCTGGCCGTGCTGGTGGCCCTCGCCGTCACGCTCATTGTGTTCGGCGTGCGCCTCATCCGCAACCAGCGGCGCTGGGCGGCGCTGCTCTCCTACGGGTTGTACGTGCTTCTTCTGGCCGGGGCTCTGTGCTCCATCATGCTGGCCGGCATTGGCTACGAGCTTATTCCCTACGGCGTCGGTTTCGCAGTCACGGTGGCGCTGCAGAGCTACCTTGACCCCTCGCTGCTCGAAGAACGTCGCGCCCACCGCAAGGCCCGCGAGGCCGAGGAGCATGCGGAGGGGGAGGCCGGCACGCTCGGCCGCGACCCCTCGGGCAAGGGCTACATCACGCTGAACTTCTTCAACCTGTTCTGGATATTCGTCGTGGCCAGCGTGCTGGGGCTGCTCATGGAAGAGATCGTCCACTTTCTGTTCGTGGTGCCAGGCCAATGGCAAGACCGCGCGGGGCTGCTGTTCGGCCCGTTCTCGCCCATCTACGGTTGCGGCGCGGTGCTCATGACCATCTTCCTCAACCGCTTCCACAAAAGCAATTGGCTCGTCATCTTTCTGGTGGCGGCGGTCATCGGCGGTGCCTTCGAGGCGTTCGTGAGCCTGTTCATGCAGTACGCGTTCGGCGCGGTGGCCTGGGACTACTCTAACATGCCCGGATCACTGTTCGGCGGCCGCACGTGCCTGCCGTTCATGGCCTGCTGGGGTCTGCTCGGCGTGGTGTGGATAAAGCTGCTGTTGCCGTTCATGCTGCGGCTCGTGAATTTCATTCCGTGGAACTGGCGTTATATGCTTACCACTGTGGCCGCCTGCTTCATGTTGGTGGACGCCGTCATGACCCTGCAGGCCCTCGACTGCTGGTATATGCGCCTGTCCCACGACCCGGTGGACACGCCTCTCCAGCAGTTCTACGATCACGAGTTCGGCGATGCTTACATGGCCGATCGCTTCCAATCGATGACCATCGTCCCCTCAGATGCGGTGCGCGGATAGAAGGGGCGACAACGAAACGGGCGGCGCGCTTGGCGGCCGCCCGTTCGCATGCAGGACGCGGGGAGGGAAGGCGCCCTATCGGAATAAGTGGGGATGCGGAGCTACTGCTTGGCGCCCAGCACCTGGCCGATGGTGTAGCCCATCAGGCAGTTGCGGGTGTGCGAGAGGCAGTTCAGGTGGTGCGGATAGGTGTTGTAGAACATGCCGCCGGACACGATGCCTGCCGCGAACAGGCCCTCGATGGGCTGGCGATCCTTGTCGAGCACGCGGCACTCGGTGTCGACGATGAGACCGCCCGTGGTGCACAGGCCGTCGGCGAACTCCTTGGTGGCGTAGAACGGCGGCTGATCGATGGTCATCATCATGGAGCCGGGCATGTCGAAGTCGGTGTCGGCGCCGGCGGCGCACATCTCGTTCCAGTGGTTGATGGTCTCCACGAAGGTGTCGGCGGGCACTTCCATGAGCTCGGCCAGCTCTTCCAGGGTGTCGGCCTTGAAGGCGTTCTCGCTCTGGGCGGCAGCTACCCACTGCTCCTTGGGCCCGTAGCAGGAAGAACTCGGCGTCCAAATCTTGTCGATCTTGGTGTCCAGGGCGCTGTCCACGATGTAGAAATCGTAGGTGCCGGGCTGGTACTGGATGGCCATGGCCAGCTGGCCGTAAGGGTCGTACTCCGGGGTGAACCTCTTGCCGAGCTTGTTCACGCGCACGAAGGGCATGAGCTGCTCGGGATCGAGCATGATGGACTGCGGGAACTCATCCTCGGCAGCGCCGACGGCCACGCCCATTTGAAGGCCGTCGCCCGTGTTGCCGAAGGCGCCGGTGAGCCAGCGGCCCGGCACGCTGCGCGGGCGGCAGCGCTCTTTCAGCATCTGCTGGTTGAACTCGTAGCCGCCGGTGGCCAGCACGACGCCCTTGGCGCAGTTGTACTGCTCGTACCCGTCGGCGCTCTTCACGATGACGCCGGTCACGGAGCCCGCCTCGTCGGCCACCAGCTGGCAGGCCGGGGTCTCGTAGCGGATCTCGACGCCGGCCTCGGTGAGGATGCCAGCGAGAATGTCGGCCAGCTCGCCGGAAGGATAGGGGAGGTTCAGCGACGTGTTCCACGAGCGACTGAGCGCCGTGGGGCCGTACTGCTCGCGGAAGTCGGGGAAGTCGCCGGCGGCGAAGGTGAGGGGGTAGTCGTTGAAGTCTTGGTTGTCGAAGTGGCTGATGTACCAGTTCACGGCTTCGCCGTTCTTCTCGAGGTAGTGCTGGTACAGCGTCATGTCCGCCTGGAACGAGCAGCCGATCATGGCGTCTGACATCCACTCGGTGGTGTCGTACTCCATGCCCCAGAACTTGTGCAGCTCGGAATTGGTGCCGCCGATGGTGGCCGAGTTGTAGTTGCCGCGGTTCTGCTTCTCCACGGCCACGGTTTTCAGGCCCTGCTCGGCGCAGGCCAGGGCGGCGGCGTCGCCGGCCGGTCCCAGGCCGCAGACGACGACGTCCACGTCGTGGGTGGCGACGATCTCATCGGCGGCGATGGGCTCTGCCACAAAAGCGACCACTCCCTCGCCGGCCGAGCCCACTTCCACTTCCTCTACCACCGGCCAGACGGCCTTGGCGGGATCGGTGGTCTGCATGGTGCCGCCGGTCGCCGCATCGTCGGCGGCGATGGTCTCGCCCGCGACTTCGGCCTGGGTCTTGGGCGCGCAACCCGCAAGGCCTGCGAGGGCGGCGGTCCCGGCGGCGACGGCCGCGCCGGAGAGGAAGCCGCGCCGGCTCACGGAAGGCGCCGCGGCGGGGTTCGAGCTGCCCGTGGGGCAAGGGGCGGACGGGGTGCTGGGTTGGGTGCATTCGGTCATGATGTTCCCTCCATCGTGTCTCTCGGCGTCGGGTGCCGGCCCTTTGCCGGAGCCTCAACGCAGTGGCCCTATCTTTGCTCGCCAGGTGCGCTAACCCCATCCACCGAAACGGTAGATATTTGAGAAAACGCAGGTAAAAGCCATGTCGTCTCCCGTGGTTGTTCGTGATGGCCGCGCTGATCTGTGCGATACTTACTCCAGTTCAAGAGAGGAGCGTGTGGTGGCTGGGGCTGTGCTAAATGAACGAGAAGGTGCCGAGGCGGTGCGGGGCGCCCGCCGCGTGGGCTGGGGCCGGGCGGTGTTCGGCTCGGCCTGCCTGTGGGCTTGGGGGTTTCTGGCGTATCTGAGCCCCGTGCTCATTCCCGCCGAGCGACCGGTCGGCGGCGTCGGCATCGAAGTCGGTTTCTTCGTCTCCCAAGGTGCGGTGGTGGTTGCCGCTGTGGCCATCGTCCTCGCTTTGCGGAAGCGCTCCGTTGCGGTGGGGCGCGGCGTGCTGCTGGTGTGCGCCTCGCTGCTCGCGCTGGCGAGCGCGCTGCTTCCGCTGACGGTGGCGATCGACGCGCCATGGCCCCTCGTCGGCTGCGGGGCGATATGCGGGGTTGCGGGAACGCTGCTCGGCTGCGCCTGGGGCGCCCGCTACTCCTTGGAGTCGAGGGATGTGTCGGCAGTCGTCATGGTCTCGTTCCTCGTGGCCTATGGGATCTATTTCGCAATTCTCTTGCTTTACGTCGCAACGCCCTTTGTCGTGGCGGCCCAGGTCGTTGTTGTCTTTCTGCCCCTAGCTTCCTGGGGCCTCTGGTTCTGGGATGCCTCGGCACGTTCGGGGCTTGCTCCCGAGGTGTTCCCCTCCTCTGCTCTCTCTACCGACATAGCGGGTTCGCCGGGTTCCTCGGGGAAGGCTCCCGGTGAGGTGACGGCCGGCTCGCGCGAGCTACATGCGCTTCCGTGGCGCTCGCTGGGGGTGATTGCCGTGGCGGCCCTTGTGGGCAACGTGATGGCCTCGGTCATCATGGGCACTTCCTACGAGGGGGCCGACAGCCTTTACCCGGGTGGCATCGCTCTTTGCGCCTGCATCGCCACCATGGCGCTCGTGCCCCTGACGGCTGAGCGGACGGCCTTCTCCGTAGCGCAGCTGTATCGCATCACCGTCACCTTCAGCGTCGTGGGTCTTGTGGCCATTCTGGTGCTCGGTGCGGCGGCGGTGCCGGTCGGAGGGGCGCTCGTTCAGGGCTGCACGCTGTTCTTCCAGCCGCTCGTCTATGTGGTGGTGACGCGCAGCACCCGCCTTCAGGGCTTGTCCCCCTTGGTGGCCTTCGGTGTGGGCCAAGCGCTGATCAGCGCCGTGGTGCTCGCGGGGAACCTGGCGGGAAAGCTGCTGTTTCAGGTGGCGGGGGAGACGCCTTTGCTGCTGTCTGCCGTATGCGGTGCCGGTGTGCTCGCGCTGTTCTTCATGGTGGTGGCCCGAGCCGCGCAGGTGGGGGAAGAGGGGAACGAGGAGAAAGACGGCGGTACGGAAGAAATGGAAGCCGAAACGAGAGGCGCCGATCGGGTTAAGGCTGCTGCTGCCGGACGCGGCTCTTCTGGTGTTGCGGCAGGAGAACGGCTCTTTGAGGACGGCGGCACCACCGAGGCTGCAACGCTGCCGAATGGTGATTGTGCCGCTGGCGTCGGAGCGCAGGGAGAAGATTCCGCCGCTGTTTTTGCGCGGGCAGTAGGACTAACGGCCCGCGAGACGGAGATCCTCTCACTGCTGGTGCGCGGTCGCACCCTTCCTTACATCGCCAACGAGCTGTTCGTGACCACGGGCACCGTGAAGACCCACGTGCGCCACATCTACGAGAAGGCCCTGGTCAACAACCGACAGGAACTCCTCGACAAGGTGGAGGCCCGCTAGACACATCTCCCGAAATCAGGCGGTCGCGACCTTCTTTGGGCGGCCAGCGGTTCGGGGGCTATTGAAATAGTCTATGACATCGTCGGCTGACACAAGGCGGGCGCTGCCAACTTTCTCGGTTCTCAGAATGCCGTCGCGAATCATGGCGTGTATGCGCGAGGTGCTGACATCGAGGGTATCCGCCGCTTCTTGGACGGTCATGGTGGTGAGGGAAGGCGTGTCGGCATCGCATTCCACGGCAACGGCGATGGCCTTGCCGTTTGCGGGGGTGGGATGGTCCATCCGCGGCTCCGGCAAGGGCCGTCCTTCGCGAAGCGCTTGGGAGATCCAGAGGGTCAGCAGATCTTGCGCCATGAAAGCCGCATCGAACAGAGTGTCCCCCTGGGTGCAGATACCCAGGTCGGGAAACTCTGCCTCCCACCCGCCGCTCCACGGGGTGAGGATGGCTTCGTAGAGAAACTTCATAGGTCGCTTCCTCTCTATTAGGTGAAGTATTAGAGAAGCCCTAGCTTTTCTTTGATGGCTCGCTCGACCCCCGGCGAAAGATCTCCGGGATGCCGGGGGATAGGGAACTCTTCGCCAGCAGCATTCGCGAAAATGTCATGTTTCGCTCCGTGTCTGACGAAGCGGCCGCCCATTTTCTTGGTGAGCCGTATCGCTTCTCTAGCTGTCATGGGCATGTCTCTCGACCTCCTGCATGGCGCAATTTATTGTAACAATTAGTAACAATAAATGCAAGTACTGCCGTCTTCTCAAAGCGAATTATAGCAAACAAATGTTCTTAGAACAATAGTTCATTTCAGGATAATCGAGGGGGTCTCGGCAGAAAGCTCTCGGATTTTCCGATGACATTCGCTGGGGACTTCCTATAACCGGGGTGGCCCGGGTGCCCCTATAATGGGCGAGCGAAAAAATGCGAGACCCAAAGGAGCCCTGAATGAGCGAGCGGATTGGAACGACCTGCGTGCAAGGCGGATGGCGGCCCGGCGACGGCGAGCCGCGCCAGGTGCCCATCTACCAGAACACCACCTGGAAGTACGACACGAGCGAGCATATGGGGCGCCTGTTCGATCTGGAGGAGTCCGGCTACTTCTACACGCGCTTGGCGAACCCCACCAACGATGCGGTGGCGGCGAAGATCGCGGAGTTGGAAGGCGGCGCGGCGGCGATGCTCACCTCCTCGGGCCAGGCGGCGAACTTCTTCGCGGTGTTCAACATCGCCGGCGCGGGCGATCACGTGGTGGCCTCCTCGGCCATCTACGGGGGCACCTACAACCTGCTCGCCCACACCATGGGCCGCATGGGCCTGGAGTGCACCTTCGTCGATCCGCACTGCACCGACGAGGAGCTTAAAGCCGCTTTCCGGCCCAACACGAAGTGCGTCTTCGGCGAGACCATCGCAAACCCGGCGCTGGCCGTGCTCGACATCGAGCGCTTCGCGGCGGCGGCCCACGGCCACGGGGTGCCGCTCATCGTGGACAACACCTTCCCCACGCCGGTGCTGTGCCGGCCCATCGAGTGGGGCGCCGACATTGTGACCCACTCCACTACCAAGTACATGGACGGCCACGGCGCTTCCGTCGGAGGCGTCATTGTGGATTCGGGCCGCTTTAATTGGAACGCCCACGCCGACAAGTTCCCGGGGCTCACGACGCCCGATGAGAGCTACCACGGCGTGGTGTATACCGAGCGCTTCGGCTTGGAAGGTGCCTACATCACCAAGGCGACGGCGCAGCTCATGCGCGATTTGGGCTCTATCCAGTCGCCGCAGAACGCCTTCCTCATCAATCTGGGGCTGGAGAGCCTGCACCTGCGCATGGCCCGGCACGCCGCCAACGGACGCGCGGTGGCCGAGCACCTGGCGAGCCACCCGAAGGTGGCTTGGGTGCGCCATCCGTCGCTGGAAGGCGACTCGGAGGCGGCGCTCGCGGCGAAGTATCTGCCGGAGGGTTCCTGCGGTGTGGTGAGCTTCGGCGTGGCCGGCGGGCGCGCGGCGGCCGAGACGTTCATGAAGAACCTGAAGCTGGCCCAGATTGCCACCCATGTGGCCGACGCCCGCACCTGCGTGCTGCACCCGGCCAACGCCACTCATCGCCAGATGAACGACGCGGAGCTTGAGGCGGCCGGCATCAGCGCCGACCTCATCCGCCTGTCCTGCGGCATCGAGGACGCCGCCGACCTCATTGCCGACATCGACCAGGCCCTGGCTGCCGTGGAATAGGAGGACGCATGCCCATTCGCATTCCCGATGCGCTGCCGGCCACGGCGGCGCTGGAGAACGAGAACATCTTCGTCATGACCGAGCATCGCGCCATGCACCAGGACATTCGTCCGCTGCGGCTGCTGCTGCTGAACCTCATGCCCACCAAGATCACCACGGAGACCCAGATTCTGCGGAAGCTGTCGAACACGCCGCTGCAGGTTGAAGTGGAGCTGCTGCAAACGGCGAGCCACGACTCGAAGAACACGGCCGCCGAGCATCTGGAGGCCTTCTACACCACCTTCGACGCGGTGCGCGACGAGCACTTCGACGGCCTTATCATCACCGGGGCGCCGGTGGAGCGGCTGGAATTCGAAGAAGTGGACTACTGGCCGGAACTCTGCGAGATCATGGAGTGGTCGAAGACCCACGTGCACTCCACGCTGCACATCTGCTGGGGCGCCCAAGCCGGCATCTACTATCACTACGGCGTGCCCAAGCACGAGCTGCCCGAGAAGATGTTCGGCGTGTTCCCCCACGAGGTGGTCAAGCGCACCTCGCCTTTGGTGCGCGGGTTCGACGATAGGTTCTTCGCGCCCCATTCGCGCTTCACCGAGGTGCGGGCGGCCGACATCGAGGCGCATCCCGCGCTCGAGCTGATCGCGGTGTCCGACGAGGCTGGGGTGTACGTGGCGAAGTCCACCGACTCGCAGAACTTCTTCGTGTTCGGTCACCCCGAGTACGACCGCGAGACGCTGAAAGCGGAATACGACCGCGACATCGCCAAGGGGATGAGCATCGCCGTGCCGGCCCACTACTTCCCCGACGACGACCCGACGCGCGAGCCGGTTTCCACGTGGTTCTCCTGCGCCCAGTTGCTCTACACCAACTGGCTGAACTACTATGTGTACCAAACGACCCCCTACGACATCACCCGCGCCGGCCAGCTCTCGTGAGCACGGTTGACGTCGTCGGGAGGGCGGACCAAGGTTCGCCCCTACAGAGGGAAAGCCGAGCTTGATTCCCGTAGGGGGCGACCTTGGTCGCCCCTGGGCCCCGAGTTCAGAAGAGCATCGATAAGCGTATACGAAAGGAGGCACCTCATGCCCATTGATCCGCGGAAAGATCCCCACGCTCGCATCGTGGTGAAGCCGCTGCCGAGCCAGCAGGCGAAAGGGCGCGACGCAGCCGCCGGATCGGGGCATCTGCGTCCTGCGGCCTCCGGCGACCCCTTCGTTCGTGCGGAAAACGAGGACGACGACGGCTACGACCCCTATTCCGACCGTCCCGCCGAGCGCGAGCCTCTGTTCTCGGAAGACCCCTGGAATTAGTTCTATTCCTGCTCTTCCAGAGGGTCGAGCTGATGGGGATCAAGCAGGTTGAACAACTCTTCTCGGGAATGGATGTTCAGCTTTTGGTAGATGTGGCGCACATGGGCCTTGGCGGTGCCGTTGGCAATGACCAGCTCGCGCTCGATCATGCCCACGGTCTTGTGTCGGGCGAGCAGCTTGAGGATCTCCAGCTCTCGCGCCGTGAGGTGGTATTCGGCGGCGAGGGCGGCGCACCGATTGTCCACCTGCTGCGCGTGCTTATCGGCGCGGCTTTTCCCGCTGCCGTTCAAAAACGAGAGGCCCCACTGGCCGTCTACATTCTTCTGGGACAGCAGCAGCACGGTGGCCATGATGACGGCGATCATGGAAAGGCCCGAAATGAGCAGGCCGCCATCAGCGGCTCCGAGGCTTCCGTGCTCTCCCGTGTTAGCCACTGTGCGTCCGAGGAACATGAAAGCGAGTCGCAGCGAGCGCTCGATGCCGAACAGCCAGATGGCCGATACGCCGTGGCGATAGCACATATTCGAGCACAGCGCCATGATCAGCACGGTGGCGGCCGTGTAGCCCCCGATAGCACAAGGACCGCTGAGGAGGGTGGCTCCCGCGCCCCACATGGGCACGAGCCACAGCGCAGCCACCGTGAGCGGCAGCGCGATGCGCACAATGGAGTTGAAATCGAATTTCTCACGGCGAAAGCCCACGCTAAGGAAGATCACGAGCGCCACTACAAGCACGCCAGGCGATGAGTGCGGCCCGAAGGAGTCGGTATACACGCGGGTCTCCAAAATACCGTAAGCGAACCCGTACAAGGCCATGAGCAGGAAAATCTTCCACGGCGGTTTGAAGTTGACGAGGTTCGGCTGGGGTCGTTTTTCTGCAGGGATGCGATTCATGCTGCGCCGTGCGAGCACAAGCGATACCGCCGGCAGCAGCGCGGTGAGGCAAGCGAGCCACGGTAGGCGCAGCCCCATGAAAACATAGACGATCACCGCGCCCAGGGCGATGGAGGCCGTGTAATAGAGGGTGACTCGCAAAGGGCTCAGGCAGCCGAACACCTCGCTCCATATAAGAATGACAAGCCCCATTCCCACGCCGCCGACGATAGCGGCCAGCCATGTTGCCGTGTAGCCGAGGCTCGGCACGATCATGGTGGCGAACAGTGCGACGGTGGCAAGCGTCATGCACGCGCCGCAGAGCACGAAGATCGACGGATGGCGGTAGAAGGGGCCAATGCGCCGCGCGAGCAGCACGCAGATGAGCATGACGATGGCGCCCACTCCATCAAAACACTCGCGCGCGCCGAAGGGGATCGCGGGAAACGACACGAACGAGCCGACGAAAGCGATCTCGATCCAGGCACGGTAGAAGCCCACGCCGAGGAAGACGAAGGGAACCACAGGAAAGCGGTGCCTCTCGGTGACCTCCGGGGTCGCCGTACCTCCGAAGACCGAAGGATCGGAAGGTGCCGACGATGCTCCGGATGCTGACGGCGCTTGCGCCGCGCTTGAGGTCGGAGCCGAGCCTGCAGTCGGAGTTGGCTCCGACCCCGGCTTGCCTATGAGTTTCTTGCTCGCAGCCTGCGGTGCGCCGTGCATGGTTCTAACCCCCTCTCCGAGCTTTCCGAAAAACTAGGGTCTATGATACCGTAACCTTTTCCATCATGTTTTGGGGACATTTGGTAACGGGCCTGATCAGGTGGGGGTTATGACAGCGGGTTATAAAAATAAACCCGCGAAATGCGCTGATGGTCGATGTTTGTGCGCCCATGATGACTGCTAGGGTGGCCCCAGCGTCCCGAGGAGTCGCAGGGGAGGGAACCCCGAGATCTTCTGGCGCAGGCAATCAAGGGGTAACAGAAAGGACTCACCATGACTGCTGAATTCACTCGACGTAACCTGTTCAAGATCGGCGGCCTGGCTGCGGCGGGTCTCGGCGGTGCTGCGCTTCTGGGCGCCTGCTCGCCGACCGGCAGCGCCGCTGCTGGCTCCGCTTCGAGCGACACGCCGACTGCCGCCACCGGCACGACCACCGTGGCCGGTCACGTGCGCGAGGGGCTTCCGAGCTTCCTGGCCGCGCCCGAGCCCATCACCGATATCGCCGAGACCAAGGACTACGACGTGGTTGTCGTGGGCGCCGGCGCTTCTGGTGTGCCCGCCGCCATTACGGCTCGCGAGGCCGGAGCCACTGTCGCCCTCATTCAGAAGGAGTCGACGGCCATCTCCCAGGGCAACACCGCTACGGGCATTCTGCTGGACACCTCCGACCCGGCCGGCGTGGAGGCCGTGGTGTCGCGCCTCATCAAGGACCATCAGTACCGCGGCAAGCGCGAGCAGGTAGAGCTGTGGGCGAAGAACTCCGGCGAGTGCATCACGTGGTTGCTCGACTTGGCCACCGCCCAGGGTGCCCAGATTTCTGACAGCACGATGAAGTGGACGGCTGCCATCAAGGAAGTGAATGGGTATCCCATGGACTACCTGTCCATCGACTTCGGTCCGAAGCCCTACAACACGGGCAACGGCATGCAGGTGCTGGCCGAGTACGCCGCCTCTCAGGGCGTGGAGGTGTTCTACGATACCGAGGCCAAGCAGCTCGTGGGCGATGCCTCCGGCGTGACCGGTGTCATTGCGGAAACCGCTGACGGCAACGTGCAGTTCAACGCCGCCAAGGGCGTCATCCTGGCTACGGGCGACTACCAGAACGACGACGATATGATGGCCTACTACCTGCCCGACCTGCAGAATCTCGGTCGCAAGCAGATGAACAAGACCGGCGATGGCCACAAGATGGCCGTGTGGGCCGGCGGTGCCATCGAGGACATCACGCACACCAAGATGCTGCACGACTTCGACGGCGGCCCGGGCTCCATGGCCGACATGCCCTTCCTGGCCGTGAAGAACGACGGCACGCGCTTCTGCGACGAGACGCTCGGCATGTCGCTCATGAACAACTTCCTGCGCAGCGAGGCCGACCAGGGCGACTACAACCAGATCTTCGACAGCAACTATATGACCGCCGCCGCCGAGTGGCCGGGCAAGCTGTTCGACCCCGAGGCCATCAAGGTGTACATGCCCGAAGAGGATGGCGAGAAGACCGGCGTCTTCAGGGATCAGATCGCCACGTTTAAGGCCGACACGCTGGAAGAGCTGGCCGAGAAGCTGGGCATCACCGACACGGCTGCGTTTGTCGAGAGCGTGAAGCGCTACAACGAGTGCGTCGCCGCCGGCAAGGATCTCGACTTCGGCAAGGAGGCCAAGTGGCTGACCGCCATCGACACGCCGCCCTTCTACGGCATCCACCGTCATGTGCGCGTGTCGGCCGTCGTGTCCGGCGTGAACGTTGGCCCGAACATGGAAGTGCTGGCCGTTGAGACGAACGAGCCCATTCCGGGCCTGTTCGCCATCGGCAACACCGCCGGCAACTTCTATGGCGGCGTGGACTATTCCATGTACATGCCGGGCCTGTCCCTCGGCCGTGCCCACACGCAGGGCTATGTGACCGGCAAGTACGTCGCCAGCCTGTAAATTCTCCATCCCCCTTCTGCCGGGCGCTTTTCGACGGGCGCCCGGCGTCATTCTTGTCAAGAGGCGCCTCGACCCTCCCCGAGGCGCCTCCTGCGTTTTGTGGGTTCGGCGGCGGGCGAGCTGGTTTTCGGCGGGTGTTTCCGGCTGTTGGTGATGGCGAGATGTGGGTTTTCTGCGACCGAAACGCGTCTAGCTCGCGTACATGGCCGCGTAAGGCCGGCTGGAGGCGGGGCGCAGCGCGACGAACTCGTCTACGCTCGCCTGCTCGTGGGGCTCGGTGCCGAAGCAGGCGTCGTAGCGGGCGAGCAGCGCGCCGAGAGTCGCCGAGTCATCGTCGGTCAGCTCTCCCGCATCCAGCCCGTCGGGCACCACGGCCGGCGCGTATTCACGGCGCAGATAGATGACCCCGCCGTGCATGCCGGAGGCCAAATGATCGCCGGCGCGGCCCATAAGCACGATGATGCCGCCGGCCATGTACTCGCCGAGGAAGTTGCCCGCGTCCCCGCCGATGACGATGACCGGGCACTTCCCGCCGTACTGCTTCATGTTGATGCCGCCGCGCCAGCCGCAGCCGTCGCGCACGATGAGCTCGCCGCCGCGCATGGCGTAGCCGGCCGCATCGCCCACGCGCCCGTGCACCACTACGGTGCCGGCGTTCATGGTGTTGGCGGTTTGGTCCTGGGCGCTTCCGAACACCTCCATCTCGCCGCCGTCCATGTAGCAGGCCAGATCGTTGCCAGGGGTTCCGTGAATTTCCAAGCGCTTGCCCGCGGGCAGGGTGCAGCCCAGGTAGCGCTGGGCGTAGGCCTCCACGATGCAGACGGTGTCGGCTTCGGCGAGCGCCGCGCGTACGGCGGCATTGGCCTCTTGGAAGTGCTTCGTTCCCAATTCCACGATGATGGTTTCAGCCATGCGATCACTCTCCCGCGTACTTTACGCCGAGGATTTCCAGTTCCTTCTCGTTCAGGCCCACGCCGCGCAGCATGAGCCGGTTGCCGCGCAGGGAGTCGATGGCGTTGATGCCCATGCCGCCCATCATCTCCTGAATCTCGTGGTTCCAGCCGGACGCGAGGTTCACCACGCGCTCGGCGGCGGCCTCGGGGTTCAGGCGGGCCACCAGGTCGGCCCGCTGGGTGGCGATGCCCCAGTTGCAGCGGCCGCTTGCGCAGTCGCCGCACTGGTGGCAGCCCATGGCGATGAGCGCCGCCGACCCGATGGAGACGGCGTCGGCGCCGAGGGCCACGGCCCGCACCACGTCGGCGGCGTTGCGCAGGGTGCCCGAGGCCACGAGGCTCACTGTGGAGCGGATGCCCTCCTGGCGCAGCCGCTCGTCCACGGCCGCCAGGGCCAGCTCGATGGGGATGCCCACGTTGTCGCGAATGCGCTTGGGCGCCGCGCCCGTGCCGCCGCGGAAGCCGTCCAGCACGATGATGTCGGCGCCGGCCCGGGCCATGCCGGAGGCGATGGCGGCCACGTTGTGCACGGCGGCCACCTTCACGGCCACGGGCTTGGCGTAGCCGGTGGCCTCCTTCAGCGAGAAGATGAGCTGGCGCAAGTCCTCGATGGAGTAGATGTCGTGGTGCGGCGCCGGCGAGATGGCATCGGTGCCCTCGGGAATCATGCGGGTGCGCGACACCTCCTCGTTGATCTTCTCGCCGGGCAGATGCCCCCCGATGCCGGGCTTGGCGCCTTGGCCGATTTTGATCTCGATGGCGGCGCCGGCGTTCAGGTAATGCGGGTCCACGCCGAAGCGTCCGCTTGCCACCTGTACGATGGCGCGGTCGGCGTAGGGTTCCAAATCGCGGTGCAGGCCGCCCTCGCCGCAGTTGAAGTAGGTGCCCAGCTCGCGCGCGGCCATCGCGAGCGCCTTCTGAGTGTTAAGCGACACCGAGCCGAAGCTCATGGCCGAGAACATGATGGGCACATCTAGCGACAGCTGGGGCGGAAGGGGAGAGACGACGGTGCGGGTGCGCTCGTTCACGCGCAGCTTGCTCGGGCGGCTGCCCAGCACCACGCGGGTTTCCATGGGCTCGCGCAATGGGTCGATGGAGGGGTTGGTCACCTGGCTCGCATTCAGCAGCAGATGCTCCCAGTAGATGTGGTAGCTCTTCGGGTTGCCCATGGAGGCGAGGAGCACCCCTCCGGTCTGCGCCTGGGCGGTGATGTCGTCCATGGCGCCTTCGGTCCACACGGCGCTTCCGGCATCCACCTGGGGCCAGCGGGTGATGGCAAGGGCCCGGGTGGGGCACAGAAGCGTGCAGCGCTGGCAGTTCACGCACTTCATGGAATCGGCGCGCAGGGCGCCAGTTTTCTCGTCGCGGTAGTGCACCTCGTTGGCGCATTGACGCACGCACAGGTCGCATTCGATGCATTCTTCCCGGTCGCGCAGTACTTTGTAGCGGGGGTTGCGGAAGTCGCGCATGATTTAAGCCTCCTTCCGGCGGGGCAGCACGCCGACTTCGTGGGCCAGCGGCGCGTTGTGCGGATCGTTCTCGGCGTCGGCATCGGCGGCGGCCTTGGCGGCGACCACGGAATCCAGCTGCACCACGAAGGGCTCGCCGCCCCCGATGGCGCGCATGTTCTCCGCGTCGGGGCACACTAACTCGATGGCCGCCTGCTCGCTGGCCATATACACCATGGAGCCCTTCTCGGCGGCCATGAGCGCCCGCAGCTTCAGCCGGTCGTTGATGGCGAGCAGCCCCTCGCTCGAGCCCAAGATCACCGAGAAGGGCCCGTTCACGAGAGCGCTCGCGTAAGTGGTACGCAGGGCGGTTTCGAAGGCAGCGTCGGCGGGTTCCATGGCGTCGATCTCGTCCCAGGCCGGCGCGGTCATGATGTGGGCGGCCAGCTCCGGCGTGAGCCCGTGGCGGCGGCTCAGCAGATCGAACAGGTAGGTGATGACCTCGGTGTCGGTCTGCAGCTCGCAGTCGTAGCCGAACTGCTCCACGTAGCGGCGGTTCGCGTCGTAGCTGGAAATCTCGCCGTTGTGCACCACCGACCAGTTCAGCAGCGTGAACGGGTGCGCGCCGCCCCACCAGCCGGGGGTGTTGGTGGGGAAGCGCCCGTGGGCCGTCCAGGCCCAGGCGTCGTAGTCGCAGATGCGGTAGAACGCGCCGATGTCCTCGGGGTAGCCCACGCCCTTGAAGGCGCCCATGTTCTTGCCCGACGAGGCGACGAAGGCCCCGTCGATCTTCCCGTTGATGTGGAAGACGTGGGCCATGGTGTACTCGGCCTCGTCCAGGCCGCTGGCCGCCAGGCGCATGGGGTGCGGGGCGGCGAAGTAGCGCCAGATGTCCGGCGGGTTCTTAATGGAGGCGACGGGCTCGGTGGGGATGCGCTCCTGCTTCTCGCTCATGAAGTAGGTGTCCAGGTAGGCCTCGGTCTCGCGCCGGGCCTCATCGGACTCGTACATGATGTGGAAGGCGTACAGCTCCTCGTACTCCGGGTAGATGCCGTAGGCCGCGAAGCCGCCGCCCAGGCCGTTGGAGCGGTCGTGCATGAGCGCGATGGAGCGCAGGATGTCGCTCCCGTCGTGGCGCGCGCCGCTTCGGTCCATGATAGCCGCGATGGCGCACCCAGCGGGAATGCGCACATCGCCCTCGCGAGGCGCGTTTCGCGGTCGGTCGAAATCGTACATGGCGTTCTCCTTGTGCATTGTGCGGAATGCTGTATCGTCAGCATAGGAGAGCAATGTTTCGCGAAACCGACCCCGGTGTTTCGCCTTTGTTAAGCCTTGGGGTGAAGGTTAGGAGGCGCGCGTTCTTGCGCGATGTCTTTTGGAGGAAGATCTTGAGCATACCCAGTGTGGAGGTGCTATGACGATCCAGTTACGGGAGAGCTGCTGGCAACAGCTATGGTGTTCGGAATAAACTGATTTGGAAAGAATGTCGAGCAATGAGGGTTGGTTGACCATGGGCGATAAGACGCCGGAGCGCAAGGGGCTTCTGTGGTGGATCGAGCACGAAAACACTAACGAGGCTTGGACAATGAAGAACCCCTGGGCCGTCGGTGCGATTGTCCTGACGATCCTCATTGTGCTGTGCATGTTGGCGACGTTTTTCTGGGGGCTGCCCCGTCCGGTGGCCAATGTGATCGTGAATGTCGCCTTCTGCGGTTATTGGGGCGTTCTTCTTGCCTTTGAGATTAAAGCCAAGCACCGCGTCGCTGCCGCGGGTACCGCGTTCACAATGGTATTCTCCGCCTTCTTATGGTGGCTATGAGCTATCTCTTCTCGCGCGCTCTCGTAGGTTTATGGCGTTCGGTTGCCGAAGGGGGCGTTTTCTGCACGAGATCTCGAGTTATAAGCCCCTGAGGAATCAGCGGCGGGACGCGTTACTAAGAAGCATTTTCAAAACCCCAGGTCAGATTGTTGTCTGCAAGGATGAGCCATTCGGGGTCGGCAATTAGACACCTCCGAGACGCTTATAACTCAAGATCTCGTGCATTTTTCGACCAGTTCGTTGACGGAACGCTTCTTGGCGGACGCCCGCATCGCTGTTCTCAGGTGCGAATGGCGCCTAGAAACGCGTAGGATCATTTTGTCTGCCGATTGGGATGACGAAGAGGACGGACGGGGCCTACGATGCCCTCGCATGATTCGAAGCCCGGGGAGATTTGGCTTGCCTACGCTGAATTCCTCGATCATCCGGGCATCGGCAAGGTTCGCCCAGCTTTCTAGAAGAAGATCATGAACATGCCGAGGGCTAGGCCAACCATGACGGCGAAGGCGGGGAGTTTGCTGCGGTAGATGAGGTAGCTCTCGGGCATGATTTCGCCGAACACCACGTAGAGCATGGCGCCCGAGGCGAACCCGAGCGACATCGTGAGGCCCAAAGGCCCGATGTCGCCGAGCCAGAAGCCGAGCCACGCGCCGAGCACCGTGGGCAGACCGCATGCGGCCGTGAGCAGCGTCGCCTTCACGCGTCCCGTGCCCCCGGAGATGAGCGGCACGGCCACGGCCATGCCCTCGGGGATGTTGTGCAGGCCGATGAGCACGGCCATGATCATGCCGGTGCCCCACATGAGGTTGTCGGACACGGCGAAGCTCGCGCCGATGGTCATGCCCTCGGGGATATTGTGCAGCGCGATGGCGCAGGCCATGACGACGCCGGCCACGAACAGCGACAGCCTGGAGTCGTTGTGGCGCTTGTGCATGTTCAAGTGGTCGGCGTGCACCAGTTCGTCGATGTCGTCATGGGTCTCGGGATGATGCTCATCGGCGGTGTGCGACACCTCCTTGCGGGTTTTGCGGTCGATGAGGTGGTTCAGCAGGTACACCACGGCCACGCCCAGCGCCACGGCGAAGATGACCAGCACCACGCCGTGCTCGGCAATCTGGCTGGCGGCTTCCTCGGCCTCGGCCAGAAGATCGAAGCACACCATGGCGGTCATGACGCCGCCGGCGAAGGCCAGAAGCAGGCTGATGGTGCGGTTCGACTCGCTTTTGAACAGGGCGCCAATGAAGCCGCCGAGCCCCGTTCCCCCGGCGCCGGAGATGAGCGTGACCAACGTGACGAATGCGAACGGCGACAGCGTTTCCATAGCGAACAGGCTTCCTTAGACCCCGGGATTTCACAAAGCATCCCGTATTGTGCTCCATCGCCTGCGCCCCTGCGAGCGCAACCGCCCGCGTGTAAGCCAACGGAAACAATTCCCCTCGCAACGGCGCAGAGGGGGATGGATTACGCGAGCTCCCTCAGCAGTTTGTTGAGCTTTTTGTCGAAGGTAAGCACGGGGGTGCCTTCCACGACGAAGCGTGCCGCCAAGATGCAGTCGGCGAAATCAAGCGAGTGGTTCCGATAGAGCTCGAGGGCGTAGCGCATGGTGGATTCGTGTTCGCAGGCGACGTCATCGAGGAGCGCGATCATGGTGTTGGCCACGTCGGTTCGGTCGAAGCCGTAAACTGTTCCGCCAAGTACGTAGACGCACTCGGCTATGAACTCAGGTGAGGTGCATGCGCCGTTTTCCACATGCTGGCATACCGTTTCGAACTGGTCTTCGACATCGGCGAGGAGGTAGCGAAGCAGGCAGTTCGTATCAAGGAAGGTCGACATACTTCGCCTCCAGCGCCTTCTGGTAAGCGGCCTTTTCCTCGGTGCGCGACACCTTCGGTCTCTTTCCCGCAAGAGCGCCAGCGGCCTTCAGCTTACGCGGTGCCGGCTTGGGGATAGGCACGATCATGGCGCACGGCCGGTTCCTTACCGTGACGACAAACTCGGCCCCCGTTTCATCTACGCGTCGAACGACGGAGGAAAGATTCGCCTTCGCCTCCGCCAAAGCAATGCTTGCTGCCATGGGAGCTCCCTTCTAAGGTTCCGCAAGGTTTCGGGAGAATTTTACCTTAGATATGACCATTTGACTAGTTTATTGGTCATATCGGTTCCGTGGCCGCAAGATAACCCCCATGGCGATCTCTCGCGCTATCTCAAGGGGATCCGTGCCGGTCTCTTCGGAGTCGGTTACTGAAGGGGTCGTTTTTTTCACGAGATTGACGGTTATGAGCGTCTGGGGGGGGTGCGAGGATGTCAGCTGTGAAGGTGCTCCTGCACGTGCGATGCTCTGACCTGGGGTTTGTCAAGCGTCTTCCTGAAATGTGCCTCGTCGCTCGGCCTTTAAACGCTCATAACCGTCGATCTCGTGCATTTTTCGACTGGTTCGTCGACGGAGCGCTTCCCAAGGACGGTCCTTCTCTGCGATGGTGGTGCTCTTTCCGCAACGACGGCCGTCCATCACCCCCACAATGCTCCCATCCTGCCGTTCGCGGGTGGAGTTTTGGCGATTCTTCGCATTCTCGGAGCGGTTTCGTTGACATTCGCGCGCGGGCGGGTGAGAATGCAAAAGTTCGCTTTCAAAAGCCCCGTAAACGCATGGGTTCAAGGAAACGCAACCGCCGAGGGTTGTCCAGGCCCGAAGCACCGCGTGTCGGCGTAGGAAACCGACTTCCAAGGATCGTGCACTTTTGAAAACAAACACTCTGGCGGACGGTTCCACCCCGGCTATCGCGGCTGCCACGCCGACGCAGGGGAGGAGGCTTCAGCCGCCCGACAGAACCTGCAATCTATTGGAGGAAAACAGTGAAGACGTATCATGCAAAGCCCGGTGAGGTTGAGCGCGAGTGGGTCATCATCGACGCTGAGGATCAGGTTCTCGGTCGTGTGGCCACCAAGGCTGCTCAGATTCTGAAGGGCAAGCACAAGCCGCAGTACACCCCCCATGTGGACACGGGCGACTTTGTCATCATCATCAATGCTGACAAGATCAAGGTCACCGGTACCAAGGCTGCCACCAAGACCTACTATCGTCACAGCGGGTTCCCGGGTGGGCTCAAGCAGGAGACGTTCACCGAGGCCATGACCAAGCACCCCGAGCGCGTCATCGAGCATGCCGTCAAGGGCATGCTGCCGAAGAACACGCTGGGCCGTGCGATGGGCAAGAAACTGAAGGTGTACGTCGGCGCTGAGCATCCCCATGCCGCTCAGCAGCCCCGCAAGATCGATCTGGAGGGTTAATCATGGCAGATGAGGCTTTGTACTACGGCACCGGCCGCCGCAAGAACGCGGTGGCGCGCGTCCGTCTCGTTCCCGGCACTGGCAAGGTGACCATCAACGGTCGCGACGGCCAGGAGTACTTCGGCCGCGAGGCGCTGTTCAACTACGCGATGACCCCCTTCAAGGTGACCGACACCACCGGTCACTTCGACGTGAAGGCTCGCATCGACGGCGGCGGCGTGTCCGGTCAGGCTGGCGCCCTGCGTCACGGCATCTCCCGCGCTCTGCTGGAGGCCGGCGACTACCGCGCCGAGCTGAAGAAGGCTGGCTACCTCACGCGCGACGCCCGTATGGTGGAGCGCAAGAAGTACGGTCTGAAGAAGGCCCGCAAGCGCCCGCAGTTCTCCAAGCGCTAAGTTTGGAGTCGCGCATCGTTTATCGGTGCTGCCGCAATACTGCAACCGAAAGCCCGCTGTCCGCAGCGGGCTTTTTTGTGCCCAGATACTTTCGCGATGGGTGGAAAGGCTTCCCGAGGGGGCGCCGAGGGGGTGGTAAAAACTTTCTAGCGCGCGCCCAACCTCTTGAAGTGGGGCGCGTCTTTCTGAGAACATAGCTTCGTTCGGAGGAAAAATGGGAGAGCAAAGGGGAGGGGACAATCGTGGAATCCAAACCGGCATTTCGCTCGGCACCGCTGCTCGATCGGGCTCTGCGCATCGCCTCCCAGCGGGCGCAAACCTACGACAGTTTGGCGGAATCGCTCGGTGTCACTCCCGAGGATGCGGCGCTGTACTGGTTTTCAATCAACAGCTTGCGCCGCGGCCTCGGGCATGATCTGCCCCCGCTTTCGGCTTCGGCTCGCTGCTGGTACGACCCCACCTGGCACCTGGAGGCTCTTCTCGAAACGTTCCAGATCAACGAGGGGCTCGCGTCCCATTACGGACGTATCTTCTATGATCCGGAAGGCGGTCATCTGGAACTGAACATGGCGGCCAACGAGGTGGTGTACGCCATCGGCCTCGAACATCCCGACATCGATGTCGCGCGGCTGCGGCGCGTGTGCGTGCATGCTTGCGAGCCGGAATGCGGCATCGAGCTTCTGGCGGCCAATGCGGGCAAGGTGCTGTTGTCGATAGAGGAATACCGCGACGAGGCGATCACCCCCGCTTTCGTTGAGATGCTCTACGCCAGGCTGGTGGCCGGCATCGAGGCGGTTCCCGAGGACGTTTCCGCTCGAGTCGAGGGACTCGAGCTGCTCTGCTCGTTCATCAATGGGGACACCGGCCCCCTCAAGGGCCAGTGCGGCGACCATCGCCTTATTGTGGCGCTGACGGCTCTGTTCTTCGTGAGCGCATCGGGTATGTTCCCTGTGGGCAATGCCCCGTTCGCCTACCTGCTGTACTTGCTGCTCCTTCATCGCTCGGGCTACCATTTCTCGGCCCATGTCCCCGTTATGCGCTTGCTCTACGGTACCGACAGCGCCCTGTGCGCCCAAGAGCGCGGGCGCTACGCCGCCGAGGCGGACGCGCCGACGCTGCCGTTCGAGCCGGGGGATCTGGCCGTGGAATACGACGGCACCTACGATTGGACGTTCGTGTTCGAACGTGCCGTCGAGCTTATTTTGGAAGAGCAGCGCTGGGTGATGACCAAACTCGAGGGCATGAGCCGGCGACGCGATCGGCTGCGCGCCATCATCGACGCCGACGGCTCGATGAACGCCCGCCAGAAGGAAGTGCTGCTCGAGGCGGTGCTGCATAGCAACGCGGAATTCACCTACGACATCCATATGAAGCGCTATGCCATTTCCTATCCGAGCGCCCGCAGCGATTTCGGGCGCCTGATGGATCTGGGCTTTCTCCAACAGAGCGACGATGGCGTGCGGCACTTCTTCTTCGCCAACGACGACTTGCACGAGCGGTGCCGGGCCTATTTGCGCGAGCATTGCGCCGAAGCCTATCTGCATTACTACGACGACGAGGGGCGGCTGCGTCCGGAATTTCGCGCTACCGACGAGGCGTCCGCGCTGTACAACCGCGACATCGGTTTCTACGAGAAGGCGCTGCTCGACAAGATGTACACCGAGCACTACGACTTTCGACGTGCCTCTATCGCCGACAGCGACGGCCTGATACGGCGAAGTCCAACCCGGGATTAAGCGCTGCGGCCGCACACGGGTGCCGGCGCAGCGCCCATTCCAATTCCATCAAGTTTCGAAAGCCCGGAAAGGAGGCGCGAAGCGTCAGGGGAACCTATTTTCCAAAACCTAAGGAGGAGCTATGAGAGAGCAAGCAACGAGAACGGGGCGGCGCTCGCGCAAGGGGATTGCGTGCGCGGCGGTGCTCGCGTGCGTTTTGGGAGCGGGATGCCTGGCCTGGGGCTGCACTCCGGCTGCCGCGCCGAGCGATGGGGCCGACAAGACGGCTGACTCCACGACAACAACCGAGCCGGCACCGGCGACAAGTGACGGCTACAGCGATCAGCTGGCCAGTATCAGCGGGTTTCCCACGGAGGGCCGCTTCGTGGACGGCGTGACCGCCCTGCCCGGTTTCTATAAGAACAGCGAGAAGAACGCCGCCAACGCCGAGGCCAACGAGCCGCTTCGCTACACCGACCGCAACGGGTTCACCGTGCAGCCGGTGCCTTCCGACGATCGCGCGTTCAACATTACGTACCTGAACGCCGAGAACCGCGGCTGCACCTCGTGCCACACGCTTGAGAGCGCCATCATGAGTCTGCCCACCTACCATCGCCTGATCTTCTTCGGCTATCCCACCGAGCAGACCTTCGCGAACTGCATTGCGTGCCATTCCAAGACCTACCAGGGAACGAACTACCTGGGCGAGGCCATCCACAACACCCACATGACGAACGCGATGTTCACGAGCCAGGGTGGCACCTGCTTCTCGTGCCACTACAACGACGTGGAGACGCAGACCCTCGGCCGTTGGGACGACTACAAGTACAACCTCTACCACGGCATCACCGATGTGGCCGCCGAAGAGGTTCAGGTGACGACGAGCTACGACCAGACCACGATCACTCCGGCCGAGAACCGCTTCTTCAAGACGGTGAAGGACGAGCCGTCCGAGTGGCTCGTGGACGACACGCAGGTGGATCCGTCCATCTACGAGAACTGGACCGTCTCCATCGACGGCGACTGCGACAATCCGGTGACCATGACCCTTCCCGAGATGGAAGAGCAGTTCGGTACCGTGAAGCAGGTCATGAAGATGGACTGCACCATCAACGGCGTGGGCCAGGCCACCATCATGCAGAGCGAGGTGGAGGGCATTCCGCTGTCGAAGGTCATCGAGTTCGCGAAGCCCAAGGCCAGTGCGAACATCGTGAGCCCCATCGGCTCGGATGGCTACGACTACGCCCAGATGCCCATCGATTGGGTGGTGGGCAACAACGCCATCCTCGTCACAAAGATGGATGGCGAGACGCTGCCGAACACCCAGGGCTACCCCTGCATGGTGTGGGTGTACAACACCTCCGGCGGCAATTTCGTGAAGCGCATCAGCAACCTCACGTTCATGACTCAGCCTGAGGATGCCGCCATGAGTCAGGTGTACCTGGGCGAGTTCGCCGACGACTGCACGGGCGAAGTGTACTCCAAGCCCAACAGCGGCGTGCTGAACTACCCCACCAATGTGGTGCTCACGGGCGACGAGGCCAAACCGGTGCATCTGGAGGGCTTCGCCGACGCGTGGAACGAGCCCATCAAGAAGCTCGAGTTCTCCTTCGACCACGGCGCGACCTGGACGACGCTGGACACGCCGAATAACGATTCCAAGTACTGGACCTACTGGCGCATGGACTTCACGCCGCCCGAGGCCGGGACGTACCTGATGGATATCCGCACGACGAGCATCGCGCCGGACGGCTCCGATCACGTGAGCCAGTACGATACCCAGTTCATGTTCACGGTGGAGTAGGGGGAGACCATGAAAGATTTGAAATCGAAGGGCCGGGCCGCGGCTGGCGCCTTGGCGAGTTTGACGATGATCGCGTCCATGTCGGCGGTGCCGGCCTTGGCGGTGGCGCCGGGCGATGGCGCTGACGGGAATGCAGCCGCCGACCCGCAAGCGGAGGTGGGCGAGAACGCCGCCGTGGCCGGTGCGGTGAAGGTGGCCCGAGCCGAGGGCGTCTTCTCCTACGACCAGGAGGCCGTCACACCCAACGAGACGATCCGCACGATGTTCCAGAAGGCTGTGCGCGTGGTGTGCGGCGCTGGTATTGCGTTTGCTTCGGAGAACCCGCTCGACTGGCAACTGACGGTGTCGGGCGCGGTGAATGACGCCTACACCGCCTCGGTGGGCGATCTTGCCGGCGACGAGTCGGTGCAGCAGAAGATGACGTGCACCTGCGGCGGCAACCCTGCGGGCGGCCGCGCCATCGTTACGGCGAACGTGAAGGGCATTCCGATCGAGTCCATTCTGGAGCGCGCCGGCGTGCAGCCCGGGGCCAACGCGGTGACGTTCGTGTCGGCCGATGGCACCGAGACCATGCTGCCGCTCGGCTACGTGATCGGGCGCCACGGCGTGCTCAGCTACGAGATCAACGAGGAGGCGCTCACCGCCTCGGTGGGCGGGAGCAACCAGCTGTGGATGACCCGCACGCCCGCGAACTACTTCGTGCGCGATGTGGTGGAGATCGTGGTGTCGGCCGAGGACGAGGCGCCGGCCGTGCCCGGCGAGGCCGACGAGCATCCCAACAGCCCGAACGCCGGCGTGCTGACAGGCGCGCAGGAGTAGATCGCGATGATAGCGCCGCTGTCGGTGGAGGTGGGGCGCCCGGTGCGCTTCGAGGGCTACGCCGAGGACTACGGCGTGCCCATTGTAACGGTGCAGTTCTCGTTGGACGACGGCGAGAACTGGACCGACTACGACGTGTCCGCCTCCACGGGCGATCGATGGGTTCACTGGACGTTCGAGTACACCCCCGAGGTGCCGGGAACCTACTGCCTGCTCGTGCGCTCGGTCAACGAGCGTGGCGGGGTGAGCCCGGAGCCGGATACCGCTACCTTTATCGCCTTCGCGCCGGAAGGCTAGGGGCGGCTGTTTGAAGCTGCACGATTGGCTACAAGGGAGGGCATCCGAGCAGGTGTTCTCCCTCGAGGGGCCCGGTTCGTCCGGGCCCCTTTCAATGACGACCCATGAAGTCATTGTTGTTGATTTGTTACAGGCCGCCACCTCTTTGGGCGCGCGCCCTTGCAGAGGGCCCCTTTGCTGGTACACTGTGCGCCGCATTAATGGCTTGTGCGTTTTCCCAGGTAAAAGTTGAGAAATACGCTCATGGTCAGCGGGGTTCGCCCAAAACGGGGCCCCTACTGGCGTGCGAAGATAGGAATGGCGACATGGCGCATTCTGCCCGTGATCTGCGGCGCGACTGCTATGCGGCGGTGGACATCGGAGCCTCCTCGGGCCGCGTGGTGGTGGGCTTTGTGGAAGACGGCCGCATCCATTTGGAAGAGGTGCACCGATTCGACAACCGCCAGGTGCGCCGGGGCGGCCACGATTGCTGGGACATCGACCTGCTCTACGGCGAGCTCGTGCGCGGGCTTGCCCTGTGCAAGGAGGCGGGGTTCGCGCCGAAATCCGTCGGCATCGACACCTGGGGCGTCGATTTCGTCCTGCTGGATGCTGACGACAACCTGGTGGGCGACGCCGTGGCCTATCGCGACGAGCGCACTCAGGGCATGTTCGAGGTGGCCGACGCCATCATGAGCCCCGAAGAGCTCTACCGCCGCACGGGCATCCAGCGCCAGCCCTTCAACACCATCTATCAGTTCCTGGCCCTGCAGCGCGAGAACCCCGAACAGCTGGAAGCGGCTGAGACCTTCCTTATGATCCCCGATTACCTGGGCTTTCTGCTGACCGGCGAGAAGGCCCTCGAGTACACCAACGCCTCTACGACCGGCCTTCTGAACGCCGAGACCGGCGCTTGGGACGAAACGGTGCTGGCCCGCTTCAACATCCCGCGGCGCCTCTTCCGCAACGTCACCATGGCCGGGGCGTGCCTGGGGCCGGTGAAGCCCTCTATCGCCGAGAAGATCGGCTACGACACGTGCGTGGTGCTGCCCGCCACCCACGACACCGGCAGCGCGTTTCTGGCGGTTCCCGCGTGCGATTTGCCCGCGGTGTTCCTCTCCTCGGGCACGTGGAGCCTGCTCGGCGTGGAGAACCGCAGCCCGCTCACCACGGCGGCGGCCTACGGCGAAAACTTCACCAACGAGGGCGGCTACCACTTCCGGTACCGCTTCCTGAAGAACATCATGGGGCTGTGGATGATCCAATCCATTCGCCGCGAACTGAACGGCATCACCTACGTTGTGGACGAGAAGGCCATCCGCAAGGGCCGCCTGCACCAGTACATGCGTGTGGAGGGCCTCGGTCAGGAAGTGGGCTTCGAGGATCTTATCCGCGCCGCTGACGAGGCGGAATGCGCGGGCGTTCAGGCTTCTATTGTGAACGTGAACGACGATCGGTTCCTCTCGCCTGATTCCATGATCGAGGAGATTTTGGAAGCCTGCGAGGAGACGGGCCAGGCGGTGCCGCAGACTTTGGGAGAGCTGATGCTCTGCGTCTACGAGAGCCTGGCGCGCTGCTACCGCGACGCCGTGGAAGGCTTGAGCTCGCTGGCGGGACACGGCTACAAATCCATCAACATCGTCGGCGGCGGCTGCCGGGACGGCCACTTGAACCGCCGCACCGCCGAAGTATGCGGCATTCCCGTGTACGCCGGTCCCGTGGAAGGCACCGCGCTCGGCAACCTGGCCGTGCAGATGCTCGCCGACGGGGTGTTCCCGCACCTCAAGGCCGTGCGCGCCGCCATCGCCGAGTCCTTCGACGTGCAGAAGGTGGAGCCGTGATGGGCGATTCCGACCCCGACGATTTACAGCAAGAGCTTCTAGATACTGGTGAACAGAAAGGAAACCCGATGACTACCATGTACGATTTGGCCCGCGAGGAGTACGCCGCCCTCGGCATCGACACTGAGGCGGTGATGGAGAAGCTGGCCGCCAAACCCATCTCGGTGCACTGCTGGCAGGGCGACGACGTGCTCGGCTTCGACCAGGAAGGGGGCCTGTCCGGCGGCATCCAGACCACGGGCAACTACCCTGGCCGCGCTCGCACCTTCGAGGAGCTGACCTGTGACTTCGAGGCCGCCATGGCCCTCGTGCCCGGCGCCAAGCGCATCAACCTGCACGCCTCCTACGCCGTCTTCACCGATGAGAACCCCTGGGTCGACCGCGACGCCATCGAGTACAAGCACTTCGAGCCCTGGGTCGCGTGGGCGAAGGCGCACGGCTACGGCATCGATTTCAACCCCACCATCTTCGGCCACCCCATGATGAGCAACGAGCTGTCGCTGTCCTCGCCTGATGCGGCGACGCGCGACTTCTGGATCCGCCACTGCAAGGCCTGCCGCAAGATCTCCCAGCAGATCGGCGAGGCGCTCGATGACCAGACGCTCTGCAACATCTGGATTCCCGACGGCCTGAAGGACGTGCCCGGCGACCGCTTTGGCCTGCGCGAGCGCCTGCGCGATTCCCTCGACGAGATTTACGCCGAGAAGTACGACCGCGTCATCGACTCCTGCGAATCGAAGGTGTTCGGCATCGGATTGGAATCGATGACCGTGGGTTCCAACGAGTTCTACCTGGCCTACGCCGCCACGCACCCCGGCGTGTACGATCTGCTGGATCTGGGTCACTTCCATCCCACTGAGAACGTGGCTGACAAGCTCTCGGCCCTGCTGCTGTTCTTCGACAAGGTGCCGCTGCACGTGACGCGCCCGGTGCGCTGGGACTCCGACCACGTGGTGCTCTTCGACGACCCCACCAAGGAAGTGGCCATGGAGATCGCCCACATCCCGGGCGCGTGGGAGAAGGTCATCATCGGCCTCGACTTCTTCGACGCCTCCATCAACCGCGTGGGCGCCTGGGCCACGGGTACGCGCGCCATGGAAAAGTCGCTGCTCTACGCGCTGCTGCAGCCGGGCGAGCGCCTGAAGGAGCTGCAGGACACCTACCAGTTCACCGAGAAGATGATGCTGGCCGAGCAGGCGAAGAGCATGCCCTTCGGTGCCGTGTGGGACGAGTACTGCCGCCGCGCCGGCTGCCCGCTCGATGGCGAGCTGTACCCGGCCGTGGCCGCCTACGAAGCCAAGGTCCTGCCCGAGCGCGTGTAGCTCAACCAAGGTCTCGCCCCCGAGGAGTTTCAAGCAAGGAGCAACGATATGGCATTTTTCGATCAGGCACAGGAGATGCTTTCCCAGGGCATCGACACGGCGCGCGGGGCGGTGTCCGGCGTGGCCATGGAGCAGCTGGGATTCGTGCGCGGGTTCGTGCGCCTGTGCAACGACGGCTGGGAGCAGGGCTGGCACGAGCGCAACGGCGGCAACCTCAGCTATCGTCTGCGTCCCGAGGATGTGGACACCGCTCGCAAGTTCTTCGACAAGGAGCCGCGCCCTTGGACGCCCCTCGGCGTTGAGGTGCCGACCATGGGTGGTGCATACTTCCTCGTCACCGGCACCGGCAACTACATGCGCAATGTGGCGTCCGATCCCTCTCGCAACATCGGCATTGTGGAGCTGTCCGCGGCTGGCGATGCCTACCGCATCGTGTGGGGTCTCGACGACGGGGGGCGCCCCACGTCCGAGTTCCCGACCCACGTCATGAACCACGCCGTGCGCGCCGCGGCCACCGACGGCACCTGCCGCGTCATCTACCATGCGCACCCCACCAACATCATCGCGCTTTCCTACCTGTTGCCGCTGGACGCGCGCACGTTCACGCGCGTGTTGTGGAAGGCCATGACCGAGTGCGTCGTCGTGTTCCCGGCTGGCGTCGGCGTGGTGCCCTGGATGGTGCCCGGTGGGGCCGACATCGCCCGGGCCACCTCCGAGCAGATGAAGACCTTCGACGCGGTGGTGTGGGCGAGTCACGGCCTGTTCGTCTCCGGCGCCGACTTCGATAGTACCTTCGGGCTTCTGCACACCATCGAGAAGGCCGCCGACATCTACGGGCGCGCCCGCGCCATGAACGGCGGTTCGGGCGAATTCCTGAACACCATCACCGACGAGGGGCTGCGGCAGATCGGCCGCGAGTTCAACGTCAAGATCAACGAGGCCATGCTGGATTTCCCCGCGGCTTCGGCGACCGACAACTAGGCAACTAAGAAAGGGTCTGCAAAACTATGGCTCTGTCCCAAGAGAAAAAAGGCACCATCGCCGTATCACTCACCAACTTCCTCGACTCCGGCTGCATCGTGGCCTCGGGTGTGGCGCTGGCGGCCTGGGCGATTGCTTTCAACTTCGACAACGTGTGGGTGTCCATCTTGGGCGCCGTGGGCGCGAATGCCTTCGGCGCGGCGGTGGGCGCGCTCATCGGCGGCTTTCTGGCCGACCGCTTCGGGCGCAAGTTCATCTACACCTATAACCTGCTCGTGTACGCCACGGGCGTCTTCCTCATTATGTGCGCGGTGAACCTGCCCATGCTCTGCGCCGGCATCGTCATTTCCGGCCTGTCCGTGGGCGCCGGCGTACCGTCGTCGTGGAGCTACATCTCCGAGATGTCCTCCTCCACGAGCCGCGCCGCCAACATCGGCATCAGCCAGTTCGCCTGGTCCTGCGGCCCGGCGGTCATCTTCCTCATCGCGCTTCTGTTCTCGTTCATCTTCCCGACCTTCGGGCCGGACGGCGCGCTTCTGCCGGCGGGCACCTACGGGCCCTTCGACGGCCTGTTCGCCATGCGCCTGCTGTTCCTTATCCTGTTCGTGGTGGCGCTCATCGCGTGGAATCTGCAGCGCAAGCTGGAGGAGTCGAAGGACTGGACGGAAAAGCAGGACGCGGCCGCCGGCAAGCGCGACACCTTCATCCAGATGATGGGCCGCGCGCTGACCAACTCGGTGAACGTGAAGTCTATCGTGTTCCTGGTGGCGGTGTACCTGACGTGGAACATCGTGGCCGGCACCATGGGCCAGTTCATGCCCTACATGTACGCGGCGGCCGGGCATTTGGACGACACGACCATCTCGCTTCTACAGGCGGTCATGTGGATCCTCACGGCGGTGGGTTCGCTTGCCATCTTCTCGAAGTTCGGCGACAAGATCCCGCATCGCATCCTGTTCGCGGCCACGGCCGTGATGGCGCTGGCGGCCTGGGTGGTCATGGTGTTCTTCGGCATGCAGCTGGAAGCGGGCACGGCCGATAGCTGGGGCTGGCTTCTGTGGGTGTTCGTGGCGCTGTGGGGCATCTCAGCCGGCTTCTCGGCCCAGTGCTTCTATGCGCTGTGGTCGACGGAGCTGTTCCCGACGCTGTATCGCGGCGGCGTGCAGGGCATCATGTTCTTTTTGGTGCGCGGCGTGCTGGGCATCTGGTCGCTCGTGGCCGTGGCGGGCCTCGGCGTGGAAACCCCTGCGGGCTTCGTGACTGCCGGCATCATCATGTGTGGCTTCCTTCTGGTGTCGCTCGTGGTGGGCGTCATCTGGTGCCCCAACACCCAGGGCCGCACCCTCGACGAGATCACCGAGGAGCGCTACGGGAAACATATCGATTAGCTGCACCCCAGGCACACCGTCGTGTTGCGCCGAATACGCGCTGCCATTTGCCGAGCGCGATCTTAATTCCTCAACGACCCTGCCTCGGCGGGGTCGTTTTGCGTGGGGCGTGAAAACGAACCGCCCCTTTCGTAACTTCGGTTTCGCTTACCAGAAAACTCCTCGAAACAATGAGCCATTAACTTGGAACGTGCCGGGTGCAGCCGTTGCGGTGGCTCCGACGTGGTATCTTATTCCGATCATCGACCCGAGTGAGGAGCGAACCCGTTATGTCGAAAGTGACCGATCTGTACGGCTCCATGGTGTTCAACGAGCATGTGATGCGCGAGCGTCTGCCGAAGACCACCTACAAGCAGCTGATGAAAACTATCAAGGAAGGCGCGCCTCTGAACGAGGACGTGGCCAACGTCGTCGCCCACGCCATGAAAGAGTGGGCCATCGAGAAGGGCGCCACCCACTACACTCACTGGTTCCAACCGCTGACGGGCATCACTTCCGAGAAGCACGACAGCTTCATCGATCCCACCGATGACGGCTGCGCCATCATGACCTTCTCCGGCAAGGAGCTCATCCAGGGCGAGCCCGATGCCTCCAGCTTCCCCTCCGGCGGCCTGCGCGCCACCTTCGAGGCCCGCGGCTACACCGCCTGGGATCCCACCTCCTACGCCTTCATCAAGGACGAGGTGCTCTGCATCCCCACGGCTTTCTGCAGCTACACCGGCGAGGCGCTCGACAAGAAGACGCCGCTTCTGCGCTCCATGAAAGCCATCGAGACCCAGGGCCGCCGCGTGCTCGACCTGTTCGGCGACGACTCGTCCGATCGCGTGACCACGACCCTCGGCGCCGAGCAGGAGTACTTCCTCGTCTCCGAGAAGGACTACGAGAAGCGCCTCGACATCATGCTCACGGGCCGCACGCTGTTCGGCTATCCGCCGGTAAAGGGCCAGGAACTGGAGGAGCATTACTTCGGCGCCATCCGTCCCACAGTGAACGAGTTCATGAAGGAGCTCGACGACGAGCTGTGGGCGCTCGGCATTTCCGCGAAGACCAAGCACAACGAGGTGGCCCCGGCCCAGCACGAGCTGGCGCCCATCTTCGCCGAGACGAACCGCGCGGTGGACGAGAACCTGCTCACCATGGAGAAGATGAAGCTGCTGGCCAGCCACTACGGCCTGGTGTGCCTGCAGCACGAGAAGCCCTTCGAGTCCATCAACGGGTCGGGCAAGCACAACAATTGGTCCATCTCCGCCGGTGGCCGCAACCTGCTCGATCCGGGCGAGAACCCCATGGAGAACCTGCGCTTCCTCGTATTCCTCACCGGCGTTATTGAGGCGGTCGACGAGTATCAGGAGCTTCTGCGCATGTCGGCGGCGAGCGCCGGCAACGACCACCGTCTCGGCGCCAACGAGGCGCCGCCGGCCATCGTGTCCATGTTCCTCGGCGACGAGCTGGGCGCGATTGTGGAGGCGCTCATCGACGATCACGACTACACCTCGGCCGAGCGCGTATCCATGGATCTCGGCGTGGACGTGCTGCCGAACTTCATCAAGGACAACACCGACCGCAACCGCACGAGCCCCTTTGCCTTCACGGGCAACAAGTTCGAGTTCCGTATGCCCGGCAGTGCCCAGAACCTGTCGGATGTGAACATGGCGCTGAACACGGCCATGGCCAAGTCGCTGAAGGAATTCGCCGATCAGATGGAAGGCAAGACCGGCGAGGAGTTCGAGGCGGCCGCCATCGACTACATCAAGCGCACCCTGCGCGACCACGAGCGCATCATCTTCAACGGCGACGGCTATTCCGAGGAATGGGAGAAGGAGGCCGAGCGCCGCGGGCTGGCGAACCATCGCACCACGGCCGACGCGCTGCCGTGCCTGGTCGACCAGAAGTCCATCGACTTGTTCGCCGAGTTCGGCGTGCTCACCGAGGACGAGGTCCGCTCCCGCTATGAGGTGAAGCTGGAGAAGTACAACAAGATCATGAACATCGAGATTCGCGCCATGAAGCGCCTGGTGCGCCGCGATTACCTGCCGGCCATCAACCGCTATGCCGCCAAGCTCGCCAACGGCATCACCTCTATCCGCAACGTGCTGCCCGAGGGTGACACCTCGTTCATGGAGGACAAGCTGAAGAAGCTCGTGGAAGGGGCCGCCGAGATCAACCGTCAGTTGGAGAAGCTGCACAGCTTGCATCGCGCTTCGCTGGAAGTGGCCGATCAGCAGGAGCGTGCGAACATGAACGCGCATGAGATCGTGCCGGTCATGGACGCTCTGCGCGCGGCCGTGGACGCTATGGAGATCATCGTCGAGCGCGAGGCCTGGCCCGTGCCGACCTACAACGAGATCCTCTTTTACGCATAGTCGACTTCGCCGGAAATCTTGCCTATAAAGAAAAGGCCCCCTGGAGGGCCTTTTCTTGTGCGTCTTGCTTGGGGCGCTTACACGCCCTGGCGGAGGCTGGCGGCTACGGCGTGGAGGATATCGTTGCGCTGGGTGCTCGCCACGAGGCTCGCCAGGGGAGCGGCGGCCAGCGGCATGTTGGCGTCACACAGCTCGATGAGCGCGCGGCCCACCACTTCCATCACGTCGTCCAAGGGCGCCAGGGGCACGCCGGCCGTGCGCAGGCAGGCCACAGGGTCCCAGTCGCTGCCGGGCACGCTGTTGCCCATCTCGCTCACCAAGTCGTTGCGTTCGCGCAGGGCGGCCTCGCCCATGGGGCTTGCCTCCGGCACGCGCAGGTAGCAGGCCAAAGCCTCGGGCAGACGGCCCGTCTGCCAGTAGGCGAAGGCCAGCCGGTAGTACACGTAGGCGATATCGTTGCCAGTGACGGCCACGCGCAGGGCCTCCCGGGCCACGTCGATGATCCGATCGTAGTGGTCGCCCTCGGCGAAGCAGGTGATGAGGTCGTTGTAGGCCGGGGCGCTCGTGGGGGCCAGTTCGATGCAGGCGCGGGCCTGGGCCTCGGCCGCATCCAAATCGCCCATGTCGCGGTAGATGCGCGAGAGCGACGAACGGGCCGCCTGACCGATGTCCGAGGCGCGCACGTAGCGCACGGACGGGTCGCTTTCCACGAGGCTCGTCAGATAGCGGGCGAAGACGTTCTCGCAGTACAGGATGCGGCGCGGCTCCGAAGGCTGGGCGAGGTCGTCGGCCACGACATCGGCCGCCGCGGTGGCGCTCGTCTCGGCCACGATATCCTCCAGCTGGGCCACGGCCAGAAGCAGCGAGTCGTCCTTCTCCTCCATGATGGCGCGGTAGTGGGCCCCCAGTTCGGCGTCCTGCTCGCTCATGACGTCCAAGTCGCTCACGATGTCGGCGTGCAGCATGCCGCGAAGATCTTCCGGCAAGGGACGTGTGTCCTCTGCCACGGGGGTGTAGGGAACCGACAGCTCCACGGCCAGCGGCTCGACGGGCTGCAGGTTGCCCTCGCCGTCGATATTGGCGGCGATGTGAGTCAGGTGCAGCATATCGAACAGCGTTGCCGGGTCGCATTCAGTGGCCGGCGCGGAGAACTCGCCGCTGCGGATTTTCGCCATGGCGCCCATGGTGAAGGGGATGCGCCCGAACTCCAGAGACAGCACGTTGGCCCCGGCGATGGAGCCCTCGCGCCCGTTCACGACGACGCGCGTCACGCCGACGGAAGTGCCGAAGGCCGCGGCGGCGATGAGGGCCGCCAGGCGCAGGGCGTAGGCAGCCGCGGCGGCAGGGCGTTGCGCGGTGCAGTCGATCCACTGGCCCGCATCTCTGCTGAAGCGGGATTTCGGAAACACGTCGGGGGTGGGCAGCGACACGCTGGCCACAATAGTGCCCGTGCCGGCATCGCAGGCGAAGCGGTATTCCAAGCGGAAGGGGAGTACCATGGCCTCGCAGGCGGCGGCCAGGCGCGTGGAGAGATCCCAGTTCCCGCCGCGGGTGCCCGTCGTGCCGTACTGGGTGTCCAGCTTGTTGTCGCGCTCGGCGGCGGTCAGGTAGTCGTTGGCGTCGTTGGCGATGGAACGCAGCACCTGCCAGTCCAGCTCGCTGCAGGCGCCCTCGGTCGTGGCACTCACAAAGGCGGTGCCCTCGTCGCCTTCCAAGGCCTTCGAAATGAGGGCCAAACGATCGAGCACGGACTCGATGCGCAAAATGGTGCCCCGGTTGCCGGCCGAAATCGTGCTGTCGTCGAAGATGGACCAGAACAGGCCCGTGGTGTTCAGGCGACGCAGCTCCACCGGATGCTCCACGGCGATGGCGCGCAGGCTGGGCGCCTCGGCTTCGGAGAGCAGGCGGGCGGCGTAGGCGTCGAAGCCCGAGGACGAGGTCGGGTCGGTCGGGTCGGCCATGGACACGCGGAACAGCAGGCCGTCGATGGCGTCGGGCAGCGGGGTGGCGGTGAACTCCGCCAGCGCGTCGCGGGTGGTGCGGCCCGAGGCAGTGGCGCCGGCCGCGTTCTGGGAGCCGCCGTCTTTGGCGGACTCCTCGGGGTTGTTGCCCTTTTTGCGGAAGAAATCGAACACGGCGGAACCTTTCACCGGAGTAGTTGGATAAGTCTGCCCATTGTCCCACAGTGCGCGGTGTTTCACCGTGTCAACTTGGGAGAAATTGCCAGACCATCACGGTTTTCAGGGGATTTGCGAGCTTAATTGACGAGAAAGGGGGTGAGGTCAACAACATTCATGAGCAAAAGCATCAGGAATGTTAGCGAGCGATGTGCGGTGAAGCCCTCTGCGGCGCCGCCCGTCAGGCATTGTGCAGTTTGTAGCCCATGCCCCACACGGTTTGCAGGTAGCCGTCGGTGTCCGTGGGCTTCAGCTTGCGGCGCAGGTTCGACACGTGCACGTTCACCGTGGAGTCCTCCACCGAATAGGGCTCGCCCCAGGCCAGCTCGAACAGCTCCTGCTTGGTGAACACCTTCTGCGGTCGTGCCATGAGCAGTTCCAGGATGTTGAACTCCGTGCGCGTGAGGGCTACCTCCTCGCCGTCGACGCGAAAGACGCGCCCGTCGGGATCCAGCTCCCAGCGGCGGAAGGCGAGCAGCCGCTGGTAGCCGCCCGCGTCTGTGGCACTCGCGGCCGTCCCGGCATGCGCGCGCTCGGCATGGTGGCGCCGCTGAACCTCGATACGGGCCTGCAGCTCGTCTAAATCGAAGGGCTTGGTCAGATAGTCGTCGGCGCCGGCTTGCAGAAGGGAGATTTTGTCGGCGGCGGTGATGCGCGCCGAGATGACAATGATGGGAAGCGCGCTGTCGGCGCCGCGGATGGCGCGCACGATCTCCTCGCCGGGGACGCCGGGCAGCATGAGGTCGGTGATGACCACATCCGGGCGCTGCTCTCGCAGAAGCATGAGGCCCTCGGTGCCCGAGAAGGCCTGGCGGCAGCGGTAGCCGCGACGTTCCAGATGCGCGCAGACCACCTCGTTGATAGAGGGGTCGTCCTCGATGATGAGTATGTCGGCAACGGTTTCCACGGGAAGCAGGATAATACGCGCGGATGCGTTGGCGTCGGCATCTTCAAACAATCTTAACGCTTCGCCAGAACTTTCTTTAATTCCCGCGTTCACACTGAAAGCCGTAGGAAATGCGGTATAAGCGAGAAAGGACGAGGCGATGGTGCGAGAGCGGGAACGCGAACGCGAACGAGAACGAGAGCGCGAGGGCAGAGGTAAGCGAGAAAGGGGCGAGGCATGAACGTCATCGAGGCCCGCGGGCTGACCAAGGTCTATGGCGGCCGCGCGGTGGTGCGCAATTTCTCCATGACTGTGGCGGCGAGCGACATTTACGGCTTCGTCGGCAAAAACGGCGCCGGCAAGTCTACCGTCATGAAGATGATCTGCGGCGATGCGCTGCCCACGGCTGGCGAGGTGGTGCTGTTCGAAAGCGATCGGGCCGCGGCGGGGGCCGCGGGCGCTGCGGGGCCGGATGAGGGCGGCGTGCGGCGCATCGGCGTGCTGATCGAAGAGCCGGGGCTGCTTTTGAACCTGTCGGCCTACCGGAACCTCATGGCGAAGGCACTCGCCTGGGGCATCGTGGACGGTCCGGCCCGCTGCGAGGAGGTGCTCAGGCTCGTGGGGCTCTCCTCGGTTGGCAACAAGAAGGTGCGCGGGTTCTCGCTCGGCATGAAGCAGCGGCTGGGGCTCGCCATGGCGCTGCTCGGCAGCCCCGATGTGCTGCTGTTAGACGAGCCTTTCAACGGGCTCGACCCCGAGGCGACGCGCGCCATGCGCAACCTCATCGTGCGCGTGAACGAAACCTTGGGCATCACGGTGGTCGTCAGCTCGCATGTGCTCGATCAGCTCGATCGCATGGCCACGCGCTACGGGGTCATCGCCGACGGGCGCATGGTGCGCGAGATGACGGCCGAGGAGGTGGCCGCCGAGTGTCGCAGCAGCCTGCGCGTTCGCACCGAGAACCCGGCCCGGGCGCTGGCACTTTTGGAAGAGGCGTATCCCGCGCTCGCCTTCAAAGCGGAGCCGGATGGGGCCATTGTTATCACGGGGGACTACGACGATGGTGCTATCAGCCGTCTGCTTGCCGGCGCCGGTGAGGTGGTGCGTGAGTTGTCCCAAGACCACCGCGATCTGGAAGAGTACTTCGTGGAACTGATGGAAGGGGGCGCGCAGTATGTTTAACTTGCTGAAGAGCGATATCTACCGCCTCGTGCATGGCAAGATGCTCTGGGTGGCCGCTATCGTGCTGGTGGCTCTGTCTGTTCTGGCGGCCGGCATGATGCACTGGGTGTCCTCGCCGGAGTTTCTGCGCATGACGGCGACGAGTTTCGAGATGACCGTGAACGTCAGCGACGGGGTGACCGGCGGGGCCGGCGTCCTGGGCGAAGGAGATGCTGCCGCTGCGAATGCATCGGCGGAAGCTGCGGCTGCGGCCAGCGCCTCGGGGCGCGGCCTGTCGCTGGATGAGCTGGACACGCTAGGCGCTGCCGAGGCCGCCGGATCGGCCGAATCCGAAGAGGACAGCGTGCGCGACGATGAGACGGCGAGCGATTCCGCATTCGCCTCGAGCGAGCTGTGGGATCTCGTCGCTGACAATCCCGAGGCGCTCAGCGATGCCGATTTCGAAGGAGTGTCCCGCGACATGCGCACCCTGGCCTCGCCGGCCGATATGCTGGGAGATATGGCGGTGTCGGGTGGGGCGTTGGCCATGGTCGTCTCGCTGGTGACGGCACTCTTTCTTGCCCAGGACTTCTCCATGCGCTTCGCGCGCAACTTGGTGATGGATCGCCGGGGACGCGTGCGCTACTACGGCGAGAAGCTGGTGCTCGTCGGTCTTCTCGCGGCCTTCTATCTGGCCGTGGCCGCCCTGGCCGGAGCCGCGTCCTTCGCGGCGGCAGGCTTCACCTATGCGGCGGCAAGCCCGTTGGGCGACCTGGCGCTCTTCCTCGGGCTGGCCTGGCTTCTGGCCTTCGCCTACGGGTGCACGACGGCGGTCATCGTGTGGGCGAGCCGCAGCGCCGGGGCCGGGGTGGCCTGGGCGCTCGTGGTCAGCTCCGGCATCGCCGGCTCGCTTCTCGGCCAGGTGCTGCTTCTGCTGGGCCAGGGCGAGCCCTGGATCGGCGCGTTGGAGCCGTGGATGCTCGCCTCCTGCATGCAGAATGTGGGCAATCACGCCTCGACGCTGCTCGCGACGCCTGCTGCCGCCCCGCTGACCATGGCGCCCCTCGCTGTGCAGGTGCTCATCGTGGGCACCGCCGCAGTCGCCCTCTGCGTCGTGCTGACGTTCGGCCCGCTGTGGAAGCGCGATTTGTAGGAGACATCCGGTGGAGGGGCGCGGCAACGTCTCACTGCATGCTAGTCTCCGTAGGGGGCGACCTCGGTCGCCCCTTGCCACAACTAGAGTCATGCGACAGGTGCTCTGCAACAAACGAAACGAGAAAGGACAGTTGTGACGCTTGCCATATGCTTCGGGGGCCTGGCGCTCTGCGGGTTCGCGCTGGTGCTGCTGTACGGCCACGAACTTCGCCGCATGGCCCGCTTCCTGCGGAATCGCGACGGGCGCTCCAACAGCCGCTTGACCACCGAAATGCCCGGACCCGGGTTCGCCGATCTGGCTCGTGCGGTGAACGGCACGCTGGATGCCGCCGACCGGCGCGAGCGCGAGCGCGCCGCCGAGCAGCGCCAGTTCCAGCGCGATCTGGCGAGCCTGTCCCACGACATTCGCACGCCGCTCATGGGTGCGAAGGGCTATGTCTCCCTGGCCGCCGAGGAGCCGGACGATGCTCGCCGCGCCCATTACCTGCAGGCAGCCGAAGCGCGCCTGGCCGACATGGAGGGCCTGCTGGACGCGCTGTTCGCCTACGCCCGCGCCACCGATGCCGCGTCCGATCTGGATAGGCGCCCCCTTGTCGTTCTGCCCGTGCTCGCCGATGTGCTCACTGGCCAGTTTCCCGCTTTCGAAGAGCGCGGCTGGGAGCCGGCGGTGGACTTTCCCGACGAGTCCCTGGTGGTCGAGGCCGACAGCGAGGCGCTGGCTCGTATGTTCGAGAACCTGGTGAGCAACGCCCTGCGCTATGGGACGTCCGCGCCGTCTATCATTCAGCGGGGTCGCACTTTGACCTTTTCCAACAAGGTTCCCGACCCGGCGGCTATCGACGTCAACCGTCTCTTCGAGCGCTTCTACCGCGCCGATGTCGCTCGCGCCCAAGGAGGCGCAGGCCTGGGCCTTGCCGTGGTGGCCAGCCTCGCTACCGCCCAGAACATAGAGGTTGAGGCCTCTTTGGAAGGCGACGAGCTCTTCTTGACCCTCGTCTTTCCCGCCACCCCCTAAGAGGCGCAGTAGGAGAGAAGGGCACATCTGGATTCACAAGGGCCGCTATCTGCCGCAATGAAAGCGGGGCTGCAACCTCACGTGAGGTTGCAGCCCCGTGTCGTTCTGCCCGACCCTGCGTACGCTAGAGTGCGGCGATTTCGCGGTAGGCGTTCATGGCCGTCTTGCGGCTCATCTTCGACGTGTCCCCTTTGAGGAAGGCGTAGAAGTTGCCCTTGTTCAGGCGGGTGACGCGGCAGGCCTCGGCGCGGGTCATATTCTTGTCGGCCAGAAGATCGCCGAAGGCGGTTGAGACGTACTTCAGGATTTTGCGGTCGACCTCGATGCGCGAGGAGTCGGTGCGCCATTCGACGAGGATGGTTTTGAACGGGTCGCCGTCGGGCAACATGCCCAAGTACACCTCCAGCGGACGCCCCGACGCATGCCAGTGTTCGACGAACTCGTCGAACATCTCGGCCGCTTTCGTGCCCTCCGCGCGCCGGAGCAGGTATTCCTCGCGTCCGTCGCAGATCGCAAGCAGAAGAAGCGGCGCGAATGCCTCGGGATGCGCATCCTCGGCGGCGGCGAAGAACTTCTTCGTGCTTGTAGTGTTTAAACCGGTCAAACCTTGGCAGCGTTTAAGTAGGAAATAGCGGAATGAACAGGCCATACTTCTCCTTTCTCTCTGAGAGCCGAAATTATTAATAGAATAAAATAATACTTTTCATGACCGAATTAATCAAGAAAAAGTTCGCGATCGCCACAAATGCCCCAAAATTCGTAGCCCGATCGGGGAAAATGTCAGAAACTCTGAAGAACTGCGGCAAAAAGCTAGGTCGGGCTGCGGATTCGAACGTGCGATCCGCAGCCCGAGGTGGATTTTTGGAACAGAACCCGTAGCCAGGGAAAGGAAAATGTCAGGGAACTCAAAGGAGCGCGGCAAAATGTAGGGCCGGGCTACGGGTTGGGATGAAATCAGCTTCCCCTGTGCGGAATGAGCAGAAGCGAATGGCGGTTCACTTCCGCTATGTTAAATTAGCGGAAGTGAACCGCCATTCGCTTCCGCAATGGTTAAAGCAACAGAAGCGAAATCGTGAGCAAGGGGCATCGGCGTGAGTCCCTAGGAGATTCTGCGGCCGTTGCGGCAGGAGATGCGCGGCGGCCGCAGCTCCGCACGGGGTTACAGCTCCACTTCGTCGATGAGGTGGATGAGATCTTGCTGGCTGTGGATGTTCAGCTTGCGGTAGATGTGGCGGATGTGGGTCTTCGCCGTGCCTTCGGAGATGTAGAGCTGCTGCTGGATGTGGGAGGACTTGTAGCCGCGGGCCAGGTAGTACATGACCTCGCTTTCGCGCCGCGACAGCAAGTAGGTGTTGGCGACGATCTCGCAGCGCTGGCGGAAGCGGCCCCGGGCGGCGGGCGTGTCGTCGGCGGGCGCGGGGGCGGCGGTCTCCTCGGCGAAGATGGAGCGCGAGAAGTCCATGGCCTGACGGGCGGGGGAGGGGGCAGTGGAGGCAGAGCTTGCGGTGTCAGAAGCGGCGCTTGCATCCGATGCATCGTCCTGCATGGCGTCCACGGCGGTCGGGCCTTTTGCGGCGGAAACGACAGAAGATGCGGAGGCGATCTGCCCCGATGCCGCGCCGGAGGTTTCGCCCAGCTCGGCAAGGGCGGCCACGACGGCGTGCTCCCAGTTTGCAGGGACCTGGGTGCGCACGTCGGCCTGCTCGGGGGCAGAGGGGACCGCGCCTTCCCGGGCACGTTCCAACGCATCTGCTTTCCCCTCGTTCACCACGATGAGCGGGGCCCGCGAGGCGCTCTGTACGGCCACCTTCCTCGGTGTTACGGCCACGATGGAGGCCATCTCGTGCTCGTCGGGCAGAAGCGCGTAGGCGAGCATCATGGCGACCAGCACGATGAGCACGGTGCCCATCTCCCCCAGACCCGTCGGCGCGCCGAGGGCGCCGGTGAACAGGGGGAGGGTGGATCCGCCCAGAGCCGCCAGCGCCATAACGCCGCGGCCGAGGCCGAACACGAAGATGGGGGAGAGGCGGAAGCGCTGGGAAAGCTCCGAGAAGAAGATCCACATGAGCGCCTCGAAGGACATGTAGCCGACGAGCACCACCGAGGTTCCCCAGAACGACGCGCCACCGGCGGTGAAGGGGATGAACACGGCCGTCACGGCGATGAACGGGATGAGCGGGCGGAAGAAGGTGTGCCAGCGCTCGTCGCCGCCCAGCGCCAGGAACGTCACCATGATAAGCACCGTGGTGGCGCAGGCGGTGACAAACAGCAGTGCTTGGTCTTCGAAAGCGCTGCCGGGCAGGATGGTCTCTATGGAGGTCTGGCGCATGATGCCTAAGGCCACGCCGAGGAAGAACACCGGCAACCCGAAGCGCAGCACGAAGCGCGCGTGGTTGATGGGCAGTGGCTGGAAGATGAGCTGGCGATTATCGAAATCAAGGCTTACGTGGCGACGAAGCACGAGCAGCAAGGCGATTTCCGCGAAGGGAATGAGCGCGCTTGCCACGCCTCCCCACGGGAAGGGGATCTGATGCAGCACCAGACCGTAGATGCCGAATCCGATGGCGATGGAGAGTGCTCCGTTGATGACGACGGAGGCTGAATCGCGGCGCGAGAAGGCGATGCCCCAGGCCAGCAGCAGCACCGACGATCCGGCGCCGGTGAGCACGCCGGAGGCAAGCTGCAGCGCCTCCGAGCTAAGGAGCGATCCGTCGGGCGCGAGCAAGAGCAGTGTCCCCGTCGAACCGAGCAGAGCGGCGATGACGAGGGTGGGCGTGGCGTGCAGCGGGCGAATGAGCCTGGTATCGAGAACGCTCGCGACGAGCAGCAAGAGCCCGTACACGAGAATGGACACGAAATAGGCGAGAGACAGCTGATCGTTGAAGGGCCCGGCCTGAAGGCCGCTGGTTCCGAAGATGCCGCCCTTGTCGAACATCGAGCTGTAGATCCAGGCCTGATGCAGGCCATAGCCGAGCGAGATGATGCTCAACTCGCCGAAGGATGTGCCCTCTTTGAAGTCGATGTTGATGGTGACGCGAGGAACCTGAAACCCCATAATCCCCCTCCTGCGGGTCCGGCCGTCTCGCCGGGCGGGATGACGCATTATTGCTGAGTCAGGGGATTATAGATAGCGGATGGTGCCTCGTCAACTTGCTCACGGATCCCCTGGCCCGTAAAACCTCCTGTTCGGCGCGCTGCTATGCCGTTGCCATCGGCGTGCTCTTGCGCGCTGCGGTCGGGGCCACCGCTGGTCGACGATGGCCCCGCGACGGTCGGCGACCTACTTGGTCACCGTGATCACCACGTTGTCGTAGCGATCGAGAACGGTCGAGCCATCGCCCTTCGCGGGGGCGGTGTAAGCCTCGCTCACGTTCTGGGACGTGGCGGCGTAGGCGCCTTCCGCGTCCTTGTAGGCCTGCACATCGCCGGTGGGGTACACGCTGATCTCAGCGTTGTAACCGTTGGCGGCGAGGTAGTCGGCCACCGACTGAACGTCATAGTTGTGAATGGCGTCCAGCCCGTTTTGGTTCTCGCTGGAGATGATGCCCTCGGTAAGGACGACATCGGCCGTGCTGCCCGCCGGAACGAACATCAGGTCGGAGTGCACGTCGCCTCCCACGGCGGTCTCGTCGACCACCATGAAGACCTCGTAGCTACCCAGACCGTCAGAGGAATCCGACACGCTGTCGTCGTGCACGTAGTAGAAGCCGTACGCCGGGACAGCGATCAGGGCTGCGCACAGGCAGGCCAGAACCGCGATGGCAAAAACCTTCTTGCCGAATGCTGCGTTGGTCATAAGTGCTCCCTCAATCGTGGTCGCCCCGCAGTTTCGCAACGCAGCCCCATTATGGCGCGCGCACGGAAAAGGTCAAGGGCAAAACCCCAGGTGCAGCGCACAATCATCCTCGTGGAAGGGCGAAATCATCACGAGAGGATGATGCCGTTTTTCGCAAAGATGGGCCTGGTCGTATGAGCTGGGCGCCGCGATGCTTCCTAGAATGTAGGACGAAGAGGATAGGAAGCGGCGTCTGCTATCGGATTGCTCGAGCGAACGAAGGGCGAAAAGAGCCTTCCGCGCATCGGGGTTCGCGATGACGACCGCGCGCGAAACGAGAGAGGAAACCTGTATGGCCTATCAGCATCAGGGTTCTTGCGCGAGCGCCGGGGACACCCTCGAGCTGCTCGCCTTCGACGACGAGTTCGACCCCTTGGCGGTGGACGACTCGGAAATCGATCAGGAATGGATGGACGACGAGAACCCCTACGACACCATCGACTACCCCACCATGCGCAACATGCCCGAGACGGTGCACCACGACCCGGTGTACTCGCCGGCGCGCCAAGGTAGTGCCACCGAGGCGCTGCAGGCGCTCATCGTTCGCAACCCCAACCGCCGGCCCGTGCTGCTGAACATCATTGGGGTGTGCGAAGACGGCTGCGCCTCCAGCGTCATCTCCGAGAAAGTGGACGAGTGGCAGCGCGACAACTGGTCGGTGTACGCGCCGATGACGTTGTGCCGCATGTTGGAACGCGCCGGGGCGCTCGTGTTGGAGATGCCCGAGGTGACCGACGAGCACGAGAGCGTCGAGGAAGGCGTGAGCTACCTGGAGATTCGCGAGACCGTGGATCCGGTGTGGCGCTCGACGCCCGAAGCCTTGGCCCTGCGCGAGGAATACCTCGCTGGCAAGAGCTTCCGCGCAGTCGTACTGGGCTCCGACGAGGCGCGCTACGCCGAGGTGTACCGCGCGGTCATGGAGGCGCTCGCCGAGGCGCCCCGGAAGCTGGCCGACATCGAGAGTCTGACCGACACCATGGACATCACCAAGTCGCCGCGCCGCTTCGGCCAGCACTTCATTGATGTTCTGGAGACGTGCGACTGCGTCATCTGGGGCGACGGAGCGTGGAATTTGACCGATCTGGGGCGGGCCATGCTCGCCGAGCTTTCAGACGTTAAGGAGGCGTAAGAGCCATGGTCGTTATGGAAGAAGCCGTTGAGGAAGTTGCCGCTCCCGAGGAGGTGAATCTCGTCGAGCTGATGAATGCCCGCGCCCGATCCTACGGTATGCTGGCGCGCTTGTTCCGCGAAGAGGTGGATTTGCCGACCCTGCGCGAGCTGCAGCAGATGCGCTTCCCTCAGGCCACGGGCAACGCGGCTGCCGACGAGGGGTACCACCAGCTCTACGATTATCTGAAGCGTGCCTGGGACGACTCGGTGACCGAGCTCGCCATTGATTACGTGAGCACGTTCATCGGCCATGGCGTGAACGGGTATTCCGCCGCCTATCCGTACGAATCGGTGTACACCTCCGAGCGCCGCCTGCTCATGCAGGAGGCCCGCGCCGAGGTGCTCGCCACGCTGCGCGAGAACGAGCTTGTGCGCGGCAACTGGAACGAGGCCGAGGACCACATCGCGCTGGAACTGGAGTTCATGCAGCGTATGGCCCTGCGCGCCGCCGAGGCTTTGGGCGATGCCGCCGAGGAAGAGGCCATCGCCTACCTGCGCACCTCTTACGACTTTCTGGAGAACCACCTCTTGAACTGGGTTCCCATGCTGGTCGCCGATATGCGCATGCATGCCCGCACCCTGTTCTACCAGGGCCTGGGCCAGCTGACCTTCGGCACTCTCCAGGAAGACGAAACCGTCCTGCGCGAGCTTCTGGACTCCGTGGAAGCTTAGCGGCTTTTGACGCCTCCGCTGCGACGAGGCGTCCCAACCCTACCAATCCCTTCCTTCTTTCCCCTCCTTTGTCGGCCCCGCCCCTCCTCGGCGGGGCCGACCCATTTTGGGCGAGCGACCGCACAACGTATGCGCTGATTTGTTTGAGAAACGAGCGCATAAGAAAAGCCCCAATCGGGGCTTTTCTTGCAGAAGGGCTTCGGAGGAAGGACTAGTCCATGCCCAAATCGGCGAGGAGGGCTTGGCCGCCCAGCGTGATGGGGGCGGCGCCGCCGGCTTCTTCTAGGAAGCAGGTGGGGCGTACCTGGGCGATGCGCTCGCCGTCTTCCATGCGCACGCGAGCGACCTGCATCTTCGTGCGCTCGGCCAGCTCCAGGGGCGCACGGCTGAACGTGGAGAACATCAGCGTATCTGCGGCTTTGGCCACGCCGGCGGCAAAGGTGCGGCGATCGTTCTCGCGCACGCGGGCGCGATCGGCGTCGGTGGAGACCACCTCGAAGGCGTCGCGGGCCGGCATGAAGCCGTCCACGCAGCCGGTGACGTACAGGGTGCGGTAGCCGCAGCCGCACAGCTGCTCGTGGGAGCTCACGCGCACGGCACGGATGTTGGCCTCGTGGGTGGGGAAGAACTGGGCCTTTCGCACCATAGCGTACAGGGTCGCAGCGTCTTCGTCGCCGGCGAGGGAGTCAGCCAGGGCCGCGAAGTCGCGCAGCTTGTCGGCGCCGAGGGCCGCCAGCAGGTTGTAGCCGCGGCGACCCTCGTGGGCGGCGATCATCGCGCGACCGGCCGCGTAGCGCTCGGCTAGGCGCTCGGCCCGGGGGAAGGGCTCGTCCTCGCCGGCTGCTCGGGCGGCCGCAGCTGCTTCCAGGGCGTCCAGGATGCCGGCATCGTGCTCGTCGCACCAATCCAGCAGGAAATGCCAGCCATCGGAGTAGGTGAGGTAGTTGCCGAAGCCCACCCAGGCACGCCAGGCGAACAGGTCGTCCGGGTCGGCCAGCAGGTTCAGCGATGTGTAGGCCACAAGTGCTCGGGCGCGGTTCGTGTCGCGCGGATCGCCGGCCAGGCGCTCGAAGCCCAGCGACGACACGGCGAAGCCGCGGTGGGCGAGCATCTGCTCGAAGGCGTGCGCCCACTGCTTGTTGGGGGCCACGATGCAGATGTCGGACTGGGCCGCCTCGGGGTCTTCGGCGTTCACAGCGAACAGGTAGCGGCTCAGCCCGTTGAACTCCTCGTCGGGGGTGTTCCACTTCACCGTGGCGATGTCGCGGATCGTGCCTTCGCGCCGGGCGGCGGTGCGGGCGTCCTCGTTGCCGGTGAGCACGATAGCGTCGCAGAAATCGGTCACGTTGGGGTTGCCGAAGGCGACGTCCAGGGAGAACACCTCGACGCCCCGGCGCAAGGTGTCGAAGGTGGCGAAACCCTCGGGGGCCGGGAAGCTCGTGGCAACGCGCACGGTCTCGTCCGGATTGCCGGCGACGATGAGCTGGTCGCGGGCGAGCAGGCACAGGCAGGTCTGCTGAGCTGCGGAAAGGTTCTGGAAGTCGTCGGCGAGCACGAGGGCGAACCGCTGTCGCGCGCCAGCGCCCGCATCACTTTGCAGGTAGCGCCCGCAGAGGTAGGCCACCTCATCTTCCAGCATGGCGTTCGTGGCGCTAAGCAGGCGATGGGCCAAATCCAGCACGTCCTTCTCCTCGCCGACGGCCCAGTCGTCCTCGGGGGCGAGCGCGCACCATTGCTGCTTGATGTGGCCGAGCTCCGAGCGCAAGCGGCGGGCGGGAGTCCCCAGGGTCTTCATGTCCTCCAGGAAGAAGTTGTACTCGAAGGGCGCGAGCACGCGGGGAGTGCGGCCGGTGGCGGCGCGGGTCTCGGGCGCCTCCAGCACGGTGAGGCACACCTGCTGCGCACAGGCCACGGTGATGCGGCCGGCGATGTCTTCCACATCCTGCACCCCGGCGGCGGCCAGGGCGTCCACCAGGCGTCGACGCGCCACGCGGGCCGCCTCGGCCGTGGAGGTCTCGATGAGGATGTCCTCGGGGGCGCATCCGGCGGCCACGGCGGCAGCGGCCCGGCGCAGCAGCGCCTCGGTCTTGCCGGAGCGCGCGGGGCCGACGATTTTGGCCGTGCGGCCGTCGAAAGCGGCGATTTCTGCCATCATGTCAGTCATGGGTGCCTCCTAATCGGCCAAGATGCCGCTGGTCGAGTCGAAATCGCGCGTGGAGCCATCGGCGTAGACGACCGTCCACTGGTCGAAGGCAACAGCGAAATCGGCGTCGGGCAGGGCGTACTTCTTCTGGATGTCCTCGCCCAGATGTGCCTCCTCGGCGATGCGCTCGGCCACGATTTCCTCGGCGGTCTTGTCAAGCTCGCCGCGCTCGATTTCTTCCAGGTCGTGGGCGATGCGGGCGCGCACGACGATATCGGCCGCCTCCTCGGCCTCAAGCGCCGCTTCGGCGGCCTCAGCTACCAGAGCGGGGGAGGCCACGAACGACTCCTCGGCGGCCCTCTCGGCAGCCTCGGCCTCGGCTGCGGCCGCCTCTTCGGCGGCGCGGGCCGCAGCGGCCTCGGCCTCTTTGCGGGCCTCAAGCGCTACCATACCGGCGGCGTGCTGCTTCTCGTAGGAGGCCGCGGAAGGCAGCGTCACGGCGACGACATCCTGGCCGAGGGCCCCTGCGTTCAGGGCCTCGCGCACGCGGCTCACCCACTTGCTCTCCTCGGGGTCGATGCCGCAGGTGGAATCCAGCCGCATGCGCACCACGAGGCGACCGCCCTGCAGCTCGATTTCCAGCCACGTGAACACAAGCTCGGGCTTGCTCTCCTCGCGCTGGCGGCGGTTGAAGATCTTCATCTGGTTGTCCACGGCATGCACCTGGTTCAGCAGCCAGTGCTCAATGTAGTCGTTCCACAGTGCGTCGGCGCCTTCCACGGAGGAATCCAGGTACTCGCGGGCTCCTACGCGCACGGTCATGCGCAGACTGTTCACCGGCTCGCCGTCGGCCGCCGGGTGGGAGCGCACCACAGGCGTTCCCAGGTAAGAGTAGCAGCGGTCGATCTCCAAGCGCAGCTCATGATCGACGATCGACTCGTCCAAATCAAGCGTGAGGGCCATGGAAGGATGGGGCTTGCTCATCCGTCTCTCCTTTCTTTTTGGCAGGTTCCGCAAAAGATCCTTCAGCCGGCTTCGGCTCGTCTTGAATCTTGGGGAAACTGCCGCCTATCCTCTTCGCCATCCAGTATAGAGAGGCCTCGAACAGGTAAATCATCCCATCGAGATGAGCGCGTGGGATGATTGCGCGCTCCTAAATCGGCCTGCTCTTATGATTGCGCGGCGCGTGCGGCCCATACCATTTTCAACCGTTGGGCAACAAAACATCGGTGGCTGCTCGACAGCGGAGGCGGATCTTCACCCCCTCCACTTGCGAAGGCCGCCGGCGCCGCCGAGGGCTTCCGGTGTTTTGTTGGAAAGCATCGAACGAAAGAGAGAGGAGGACCCATGGCTAAACTTTCACTGACTCGTCGCAGCTTCCTGAAGGCCGCCGCCGTCACGGGCGCAGCGAGCACGCTGAGCTTCGCCGCAGCTCCGTCTGCGGCTTTGGCCGAGGGCGTCGACGAATCAGCTGGTGAGGTCAAGCGCATCCGTTCCTGCTGCCGCGCGTGCGGCAAATGCGAATGCGGTGTGTGGGTCACCGTGCAGGACAACAAGGTCATCAAGGTAGAAGGTGACGAGTCCAACGCACACAGCCGCGGACATTGCTGCGCGAAGTCCCAGGCGTCTATGCTGGCGCTGTACCACCCCGATCGTTTGCGCTACACCATGAAGCGCACCAACCCCAAGGGCGAGGACGATCCCGGCTGGGTGCGCGTCAACTTCGCCGAGGCCATGGACGAGATCGGCGCCAAGTACAACGAGCTCATTGCGAAGTACGGCGGAAAGTCGATCTTCTCCATGGGTGGTACCTCGCGCGTGTGGGCGCAGCCGCCCTACGGCACCCTGAAGTCGGTCTTCGGGACCCACAACTTCCATTCCGCCTACGAGATCTGCAAAGGCCCGCGCCATTTCGGCGGCGTGCTCACCGATGAGAAGGGCTCGCCGTGGATGGAGGTGGAGCAGGGCCCCATCGTGTACGTGCAGTGGGGCACCGCGTCCGAGTATTCCAACTACGACTCCACCAACCGTACCGTCGTGGACTGCTCGCAGCGCGCCTACAAGCACATTCTGGTTGACCCGCGCATGAGCCCGCTGGGCAAGGAGGCCGACCTGTGGCTTCCCATCCGCGTCGGCACCGACTTGGCCATGTCGCTCGGCTGGCTGAAGTGGATCGTCGACAACGACGCCTACGACAAGAACTTCGTGAAGCGCTGGTCCAATGGCCCGTTCCTCTACAACCCCGAGGCCGACGGCAAGACCTATAAGGGCTACTTCTTGGAGATGAACGGCGGCATCCACATGACGAGCCGCCTGCTCACCGAGGCTGACCTCGACCGCGAGTGGGTTTCCCAGTTCTGGGAGCCGGCGCCAGAGCAGTACTCCTACCGCCGCTTCATCTGCTGGGACGCTGCCAACGAGAAGCCGACCTACTGGGACGCCGAGGAATGCCAGTGGGAGGGCGAGAAGCACAAGATCCCGACCACCGGCACCTGGATCGAGCACCCTTACAAGCCCATCATCGCCGATGCGTGGCTGCCCGACCCCTCGAAGTTCGCCGACCCGGCCGACCCGGCCTACGACGCCTACTGGACCGGCGAGGGCAACGAGAAGGGCAAAAAGTCGAACCCGAAGGGCCTGCCGAAGGACCCGGAGCTGTGGCCCGACGGCGTGCAGGTGAAGCTCGCCAATGGCAAGATGATCGAGGCCAAGTCGGTCTGGCAGGAGTGGGAGCACAACCTGGAGGAGTACACGCTCGAGCGCGTCTCCGAGATCACCGAGGTTCCCGCCGACAAGATCGAGGAGGCGGTGCGCACCTACACCACGCGCCTGAACCCCCTTCACGGCAATGGCGGCATCCACTACCAGCTGGCTCCCGACCAGACGGGCCATGCCGTGCAGAACACCCGCGCCCTGCAGCTCATCGCCTGCCTCACCGGCAACTCCGACGAGCCCGCCGGCAACCGCGGCTCCTCGAAGGCCCAGGTGGACGGCTGCTGCGGCCGCGCCAACATGATCGTGACCGATCACGACCCCGTCGACTGGGGCATCCGCGAGGGCATCGGCACCATGGAGCTCGGCAACACGCCGCGCGACCTTTCCGTGGAAGACCAGATTCCGCTCATCCAGAACTTCGTGAAGTACCTGCAGGACGAGAACTCTCCGCTCATGGAGCGCTACGGCAACCACATCCCCACCGATGAGGAGGCCCGCATCATCGCCATGCGCAAGGGCGGCGACTATAAGGGATCGCGTTCCTTCCCGGGTCTGAAGACCCCGTTCGAGAACAACGCGGACCAGATTTCCGCCGAGCGCTTCCCGCTGCTGCGCTTCTGGAACTCCTGGACCGACGCCTCCTCCATTTGGGACGCCATCCGCGAGATCGATTCTCCCTACAAGCTCTACGGCGGCATCTGCATGTCCGGCGACTTCATGAACCAGTCGAATCTGCTGGAGGCGTGGGACGCGCTGACGCAGCTCGACTTCTGGGTGGACATCAACCTGTGGTCGTGCCCGAACAACGGCACCGCCGACTACGTGTTCCCCTGCACCCACTGGCTGGAGACCAACACGGGACGTGTGTCCCAGGGCGCCGGCGGCATCTTCGGCGCGGGACAGCGCTGCGTGGAGCCCATCGGGGACGTGGTCTTCGACCCGACCTTCGTCGTGTGCCTGCACAAGTCCATGGGCGTGCCGTTCAACGACCGCGACCCCGAATACGACGAGTGGCTGAACCTCGACTACCATGACTTCATCCAGGCCGGCGGCTCGGTGGGCTACGAGGAGCAGGAGTACCGCGTGCTCAAAGACGCCACCGACTGGTGGAAGACCGAGGAGTACCCCGACGGCCCCGACTTCCCGCAGTACGCCGCGAAGTTCCAGGAAGAGGGCTGGTTCGACTGCCGCAAGTGGCATCCCGAGCGCTGGGGCACCTACCGCCGCTGGGAGATGGGCTACCGTCGCCAGCAGGCCGGCTACAACCTGTATGCCGCTGTGGACGAGAAGTGCGCCTTCGGCACCCCCACCGGCAAGGTAGAGATCTGGTCGACCATCTGCGAGTCCTACATCGGCGACACGGTGAGCGAGTCCTACGTGCTGGAGACCCCGGGCACCGCGGCCAAGGTGGGGGAGAAGACCCCGTACTTCGCGAACGTGTGCTCGCCGGATCGCGACGCCTACGCCGGCGACATTCCGGACATCGACAAGTTCCCGCACTGGTTCGAGCCGAAGAACTCCCGCGTTCAGGCACCTGAGTGGTACGACGCCAACCTCGTGGACGGCGCGTCCTACAACAGCGACAACTACCTGAACAAGCCCTACCACGGCATCGCCGGGGTGGGCACGGGCCAGGCGACCGACAACGGTGACACCGACAACCTGGAGGCCTACAAGCAGGCCGTGAAGGAGAACCCGGAGGCCACCTTCATCTGCACCTCCGGCGCCCGCCAGCCCGTCTACTTCCACTCCGAGCACCGTCAGCTGCCCTGGTGCCGCGAGCTGTGGCCGTCCCCGCGCTTCGAGATGAACCCGAACGACGCGGCGCGCCTCGGCATCGAGCAGGGCGACTGGATCTGGGTGCGCACCCCGTGGGGTGCCATCCGCGAGGTGGCCGATCTGTACTACGGCATCAAGGAAGGCACCACCAACGCCAACCACGCCTGGTGGTACCCGGAGATGGACCACGCCGCCCACGGCTTCGAACTTGTCGGCATCAACTGCACCATGGACAAGTACGCCCAGTGCTGGATCTGCGGCGCCTCCCAGCTGCGCGGCAACCCGATGGTCGTCTACAAGGCCACCGAGGAGAACTCGCCGTTCGGCAACCCCGTGCCGTGCGACCCGTGGGGCAACGAGGCGATCACCAACGCCAACGACCCGCGTCTGAAGGAATGGCTGGCCAACGACCCGCGTCTGGACGACTCCAAGGTGGAGCTCACCTACGCGAGCGCCGATGCGAAGGGCCTGCAGACGATCAGCCTCATCAAGGAATAGGAAGGAGGAAACACGATGTCCAACTACGCAATCATCACGGATCTCAACCGTTGCACGGGCTGCCTCGCCTGCACCGTGGCGTGCAAGGCCATCAACGGCGTGGACGTGGGCAACTTCTGGATCAAGACCCTGCGCGTCGGCCCGCATCCCATCGAGGGCGGTTCCGGCACCTTCCCGGACGTGGAGATGTACTTCCTCCCCGTTCAGTGCCAGCACTGCGAGAACCCCGAGTGCGTGAAGGTGTGCCCGACCGAGGCGTCTCATGTCGCCGAGGACGGCACCATCCAGATCGACAAGGACAAGTGCATCGGCTGCCAGTTCTGCGCCATGGCCTGCCCCTATGGTGTGCGCTACCTGAACCAGACCGAGCGCGTCGTCGAGAAGTGCACGCTGTGCGAGCAGCGCACGAGTCAGGGCGAGCTGCCCCAGTGCGTGGCCCAGTGCGGCGCCCGCGCCCGCTTCTTCGGCGACCTCGATCAGGGCGTCGAGAACTTCGAGGCCCCGGCGCACCCGGACACCCCCGGCTGCCAGTACGACGACATGACGAAGACCCGCGTCAAGCTCAAGGACTACGTGGAAGCCTTTACCGAGAACGACATTCATCACCTCACCAACAAGGGCAACAACCCCAAGCTCATGTACTTGTTGCGCGAGGGCCGGAAGTGGAGGGAGTAACAACCCATGGAAATTCAGTGGCCCCTTATTCTCTTCACCTTCTTTAATTGCCTGGCCGGCGGTATCTTCTTGATGCAGGGTATTCTCACGCTCGCCGGCAAGGGCAAGGCTATGCAGCTCGCGTCCTGTGTGAGTGCCATCGTGGCCCTCGCCATCGGCGGCCTGTCGGTATTCTTCCACCTGCAGCACCCGCTGCGCATGCTGAACGGCTTTGGGCACATCACCTCGGGCATCACTATCGAGCTCATCTTCGTGATCGTGTTCGCCATCGCCGTGGTGCTGTACTTCCTCATGATGCGCCGCTCCGAGGAGGGCGTGGCCCCCAAGTGGTGCGCCATCCTGGCCATCGTCGTGTCCCTGGCGCTGCCCTTCGCGACGGGCGACTCCTATCTGATGAGCGCCATTCCCGTGTGGGACACCATGCTGCTGCCTCTGTACTACGTGGTGGCCACGGTGATGCTCGGCGGCCTGGCTGCCATGATCATCGCTGGCGCCACGAAAGCTGAGGACGCCGTGAAGCTGTCTGCCACCGTGGCCTTCATCGGAGCCGTGGTGTGCGCCGTGGTGAGCGTCATCTACGCGGTCGCTATCTCCGGCATGGGCGCGAACTATACCGAGATGGAGTATTACTTCGATCCGACGCTGCCCGATGTGGCCATGCGCCAGTCCGAGCAGATCACCGGTGCCATTCTGGCCGGCGAGCATGCCGTGGCCTTCTGGCTGGGCAACGTCGTCATCGGTTGCGCGGTGCCGGCGGTGCTTGCGGCTCTCGTGATGGTGGGCAAGATCCCCGCCGAGAAGGCTCTGGCCGTGGCCGTGATCGCCCTGGTGTGCGCCGTGATCGGCACCATCGTGTGGCGCGTGCTGCTCTACGAAGTGGCCGTGAACGCCCTCATCCAGTTCCAGTGGGCGCTTCAGTAAGAGGTTGAACGTGAGAAGGGCCATCTCTGGTCGGTTGGCCCTTCTCTGAAGACGAGTGTTGGACAGGGCGGCTTGATGTAACGGCTTAAGCCCCGCAGGCGACGCAAGTAAGCCGCCCTGTCTGTTTTGAAATGGCTTGCAAATAACGATTTTGCGGTTGGAGAACGCGGCAACCGTTATTTGGAAGCCATTTAAGCAAAGAGTGAAGAGGAGACTGCTATGGCTCAAGAGGAAAAGAAGGACGAAGCCGAAGTCAAGCGTGCGCCGCGTGGCGGCATCACGCGGCGCGGGCTGTTCATCGGCGTGGGATCGACGGCGGCGCTGCTAGGTCTGGGCGCTTTGCGCTACGCGGGCCACAACCCGCTGAACCGACCGCCGGGAGGCACCGACGAGGCCCATCTGGTAAGCGGCTGCATCCGCTGCGAGCGCTGCTACGAGGCGTGCCCCCGTGAGGCCATCGTGCCGGCGAAAATCGAGGACGGGCTGCTGGGCATGCGCAGCCCCATGCTCGACTTCAACACGGGAAACTACTGCGATTTCTGCTACGAGGAGAACGGCGGCAACCCCTTGTGCGCGGCCGTGTGCCCCACGGCGGCCCTGGAGCTGCCCGCCAGCTACACGGTGGGCAACCCGGAGACCGGCGAGACGGGCGACATCATCATCGGCACGGCGGAGATCGATCCTCGCACGTGCTTGGCCTATCGCATGACCGGCTGCCGCGACTGCTACGACGCCTGCAACTACAGCGCCATCGAGCTTAAGGACGAGGGCGGCGCGAACCCCATTCCCTACGTCGTGGAAGACAAGTGCAACGGCTGCGGCGCCTGCCAGGCCGCCTGCCTGTCGCTGTCGTCCGGTTCCATCAAGTCCACCGAGCGCGCCATTGTAGTGCGCCCTATTGAAGCCTAAAGGGGGTAAGTTATGGCTCAGAAGAAGGAAACTACGGAAGCGTCCGTTTCATCTCAGGCTGCGGGCGTGAAAGGGAAGGGCTCTGCGAACGCGCTGGCCGCGAAGCTGAAGACGCGTCGGCTGCGCACGGCTGTGGGAGCCGTGGTGTTCGTCGGCATGGCCGCCGGGCTTGTCGCCGGCGTGAGCATGGGCACGATGTCCGGCTTCGGTTGGGACACGTTCTCGATGCTGTGCCCCTTGGGCGCGCTGGGCACCATGATCGCCACGAAGACTGTGATTCCCCGCGCGGTGGTGTCGCTCGTGCTTATCGCCGCGCTGGTGCTCGTGTTCGGCCGCGCGTTTTGCTCGTGGCTGTGCCCGACCATGCTCATCGATCGCGTCCGCGACTTCTTCCGCTCGCCCAAGAAACGCCGCGAGCTAGCGGAGAAGAAGAACTCCGAGATCAAGGCCATCTCGCAGCAGGAGCTGACGAGTTTGAAAGCTGCGAAGGACGGCCACGCCTGCGGCGCCTGCGGTAAGTGCCAGCCGGTTCATCACGGCAAGGTGGACTCGCGCCACGCAGTGCTCGGCGGCGCGCTGCTTTCCACGGCCGTGTTCGGGTTCCCGGTGTTCTGCCTCGTGTGTCCGGTGGGCCTCACGTTTGCCACGGTGCTCGTCATCTGGCGCGCCTTCGCCCACGGCGACGCGACCATCGGGCTCATTCTCATTCCGGCCATGCTCGTCATCGAACTGGTGGTGCTGCGGAAATGGTGCTCCAACTTCTGCCCGCTTTCGGCCCTCATGAACCTGGTCGGGCGCTTCTCGCGCACGTTTGTGCCTACCATTAATGATGAGAAGTGCCTGGAGACGGCCCGTGCCACCTCCTGCAGCAAGTGCGCCGAGGTGTGCGACGCCGACATCAACATCCGTCATCCGGAATTCGGGCTGCGCACCATGGCCGACTGCACGCGCTGCCGCAACTGCGTGGACGTGTGCCCCACGCATGCCATCACGATGCCGGTGTTCGTCGGCAAGAAGGCGGGCAAGACGGTCGTGGAAATTCCCGATCCGGTCATGGACGACTTGGAACCAAAGTTGGACTAGCGACTCGTTGGGGGGCGGCCCGCGGAGCCCGTGCTCGCCGCCCGCTGATCGCTGTTTCCCGCTGCGAACGCGGCCAAGGAATCAGCGAAGATGACGCACATGAGTCGGTACTATCCCGGCATCGTTGCTGCTGAAGTGGAAGCTGATTCTTAAGAGCCGCGTTCTCCGCGGGGCGATCAGAGGTCGTCGATCACGGGCTCCGCGGGCCGCCTCGCGAGGTGATATTAAGCTGCAAGAGCGGGAGGGCTTTGGGAGAGGCCCGACCGTCTTGGAAGAGGAGTGATAATGGTTGAGACGATTGATGCGGGGGCCCATCGCTATGTGGGGGCCGCGTTTACGGTCGTGGACAGCGGGGCCATTCGGGTGCATCGGGAGCGGTGCGCGAAGGTGCGCAACCGCAATGTGGACTGCCTGAAGTGCGCGGCGGCGTGCACTTCAGGGTGCCTTTCTTTGGATGATGGCGAGTTGGTGATCGATGCCTCGAAATGCGTCGGCTGCGGCACCTGCGCCACGGTGTGCCCCACGTGCGCTTTGGAATCTTTGAATCCGTCGGACGCCGAGTTGAAGGTCGCCTGCCTGCGCGCCGCGCGCGGTGACGAGGTGGTCATTGTCTGCAGCCAGATGGAGGCGGCCTTGGGCGATTTGCTGGTGCCTGGTGTTGCGGCGTCCGTGATTTGCGCAGGGCGCGTAGATGAGTCGCTTCTGGCGGGGCTCGCCGCCGAGGGCGTGGGCTGTGTGACGGTGCTCTGCGGCGACTGCGAGCGTTGCGCCCAGCGCCACGGTCGCGACACGGCGGAGCTCGTGGCCGAAACGGCGCGTCAGGTGCTCGGCGCTTGGGGCAACGAGCTGGAAATCGTCGTGACCGACGTGCCTCCGGTGGGCGTTCTTGCTGATGGCGTCGATACCGGAGCCGTCGAAGCTGCCCGCGACGCCCACTTTGCCCAAGAGCCGGCTTGTCCGCCTGTTCGCGAAGCTGAAGAATTCCTCACCGGTTCATCTGTAGAGGCGGATGCCCTGCGCCGTCCCGCCCATTCCCTCCATGTCATGAAGGACGGCACGCTGCCGCACTTTATTCCCGATCGGCGCGAGCGATTGCTGGACGCATTGGCGCAGCTAGGGGAGCCTGCGAGCGGCAAGCTGGAGACCCGCCTGTGGGGTGCGGTGGTCATCGACGGCACGAAGTGCGTTTCTTGCCGCATGTGCGCGACATTCTGCCCTACCGGCGCCATCGCGAAGTTCGACGACGCCGACGGCACCCTAGGCGTTGCCCACACCCCGGGCGACTGCGTGAAGTGCGGCAGCTGTGGGGACGTGTGCCCGGCCGGCGCCATCACGCTGCTCGATGCCGTGCCTGTAAGCTGGCTCACCGACGGCAGCCGCCACCGTTACGTCATGACGCCGCGCCCCGTGAGCCTTACCGACAACCCACACCAGATCCTCGACACCTTCCGCCTCGACTTCAACGGAGACATCTTCGAACGGTAGGGGAGCCGCACCGATCGCCGGGGCCCTCCGCGCAGGGAGTCGGCGAACCGTTAGCGAGCCGGCCCTCCACGGCGTCTCGCCGAAGCCCGCACGGCGGCGACGGGATCGTCGTGCGGCGAACTTCAGACTTCTCCGCAAAGCAGGAGAGGCCGCATCTCCCGACTGCCCCGGCATCCGCCCCGGCAGCCACGCGACCTCGATCTGCCCGCCCCCGGCGCCCCTATCCTCTTCACGGCGCCGGGGGCGTTTTATACCAAGGGCAAGCGCAGAGTGAAGGTGGTGCCTTCTTGTGCGGTGCTGGTGACGGCGATGGCGCCCTTGTGGGCTTGGGCGATGTCGCGGGCGATGGCCAGCCCCAGCCCGTAGCCGCCGGCGCCGTCGTTTTCGCTGTCGACGGCGTTGTGGGTGCGGGCTTTGTCGGCGCGATAGAAGCGGTCGAACAGGTGGGGCAGGTCGGCCGCATCGATGGGCTCGCCGCTGTTGCGCACGGAAAGGACGGCATCTCCCGTCGCAGCCCGCAGCGTCACGGCCACGGTGCCCCCGGGGTCGGTGTACTTGCAGGCGTTGTCCAAAAGCACGGCCACGGCCCGTTGGAGGCGCGCGGCGTTGCCCCGTACGGCAATGCCCGGCGCGACCGTGCATTGCCAGGTAAGATCCCGTTCGAAGGCCACGGCCTCGAAGGTGAGGGCCTCGCCCTCCACAAGGCGGCTGAGGTCGACGACGGCCGCGGGGCCTTCCGAGGTTTGGGCGCCTTGCGGGGTCGGTCGGGCCAGATCGAGCATATCGGTCACGAGGCTCTGCATGCGCTCCGCCTCCATCTGGGTGCTCTCAATCCACTGGCGCTGGCTGGCGATGGTGTCACTGCCGCGCTGCCGCAGGATGGCGTTGTTGGCGAGGATGACCGTGAGCGGGGTCTTCAGTTCGTGGGACGCGTCGGCTGTGAACTGCTGCTGCTGGGCCCAGGCCTGCTGAACCGGGCGCAGCGCCCAGCGGGAGAAGACGAGATTCAAAAGGAACAGCAGCCCCAGCGCCCCTAGGCCCACGGCGGTGAGCACGAGGGCCAGCGAGCGCCAGCCGTCGGCGGCGCTTCCGTCGGCGAAGGCCACCATGAGGTCGGGGCCTGCCTCATGCTTGGCGAAGTACAGTCCGACGTCGGGCAGATACCCCCAGGGCGCTTCAGCGCTGACGACTTCAGGAATGGCGTGCACGAGCAGCGCCTCGGGCACGGTGGCTCCCGAGCGGTCGGTCAGTTGCATGACCGTGCGGTCGGCAATGTAGTAGACCGCCACGGGCAGCGAGGCCTCCTCGGCGGTGCCGGGGCCTCCGATGCGGGGCGGCGCGAAATCGGGATCGCTGGTGCCGGCGCCGATATCCTGGGTGGGAGCGGGGGCCGAGCCGTCCTCTGTGGGTGTTTCCGCGCCTTCAACGCTTTTGCCCGGGTTTGCGTTGCCGCTCGTGGTGCCTTCCGCGTCGTTGTCCGCGTCGGTGCCACCGGCCGCCTCGTTTCCAGCGCGATTGTCGTCATCGTCCGCGCCATCGGCGCCTGCGGCGTTCTCGCCGTCTTCCCGGGGGCCTCGCCCCGATGGAAAGGCTCGGCGTCGGGGATGAGCTGCGGTTCGTGCAGGGAGCGGCTCGTGGCGGCCATGAGCCGGTTGCGCACGTCGTCGATGTCGGCGCGGTAGTCGGCGTAGCAGATAGTGGCGAACGAGGCGGCCAGCACGAGGGCGGCCAGCGTCATGTTCAGGGCTATGAACTTCGTTCTCAGCTGGCGCAGCATGGGGGCGGCTTCGTCGGCTGCGCGCTTCGGAGTCCTGACGCCCTTCGGGTTCAGACAGGAGGCGAGGCGCGGTTTCGGAGGGAGTCCCATGGGCGCTTAGCCCTCCTCGGCGAGCCGGTAGCCCACCGAGCGGATGGTCTCGATCTTCGCCTTCGACCCCACGTGGGCCATCTTCTTCCGCAGAAACGAGATGTATGCCTCTACGTTGTTGTCGCTGGCGCTGGATGAGGGCCCCCAGGCGCGGCTGATAAGCTGCTCTTTCGAAAGCACTGCTCCCGGCGAGCCGAGCAGGATGCGGGCGATGGCGAACTCCTTCTGCGACAGGCGGATGGATTCGTCGCCGCAGGTGAGATCCATGGATTCAAGATTCAGCGTGAGGTCGCCCACGGCGAGCGTCTCGAAGACGACGTCGCCCTGGCGCCGTGTGAGGGCGCGCAGGTGGGCCAGAAGCTCGGCGGGGGAGAAGGGCTTGGTCATGTAGTCGTCGACGCCGGAGTCGTAGCCGCAGATTTTGTCGCTTATGGCATCGCGGGCGGTGAGCAGCAGAATGGGCGTGCCCACATGCGCTCGGCGCAGGCGCTGGGCCACGGTGAAGCCGTCGGCCTTCGGTAGCATGACGTCCAAGATGATGACGTCGTAGGTGCCTGCCTCGCCGTACTGCACGCCGGCCTCCCCGTCGTGCACGACGTCGGTAGTATAGCCGTTGTCCTCAAGGATGCGGGCCAGCGCCTCGGCGAGGCGAGCGTCGTCTTCCACGACCAGAACGTGCATGGTGATCCTTTCCGTAAGGGCCGTCGCGCACCGACGCCTCGGGCTCGGTTGTGGCGCTTCGCAGTGTGTGCCCGGAGCTGTTGTGGCGCTGGACGCGCTTGAATTCATTGTAACGGCCCACCTGAAGGCAACCTGAAAGGAATCGGCTGCTTCAGGCAGTTTTCAGGAAGTCCCCTTATTGTTGGGGCCGGCCTGCGGGAGATCGGGGTTTCGCGGCCCGGCGAGAATCAGGATCCGCGGCCAGCGAGGAAGGAGTATCCGTGACCGCCTACAACAGCGTGTTCAAGCGCGTGGAGAAGAAATACCGCATCGACGTGGCCGAGCGTGCGGCTGTGGAAGCGGCGGCGGAGCGCCTCATGGCTGTTGATGATTACGGTCGCACCCGCATCACAAGTTTGTATCTGGACACGCCCGAGCGCGCCATGATCGCCCGTTCGGTGGAAAAGCCGCTCTATAAGGAGAAGCTGCGTCTACGCGCCTACGGGGATGCGGCTGGGGTGGCCCTCATGGGAGCTTTCGGTGCCGGGCCGATTGTGCGTGAGCCAGGCGGCCTGCCGCTTTCCGATGGGGAAGTGGAAACGCGGGTGGCTGCGGGGCTACGAGTGGCGAGGACGGCCGCAGGGCTGCAAGTGGCGCCTGCTGCCGCCGGGCTGCAGACGATGGGCGATGCTGATGGGGATGCCGTGGGAAGTGTCGAGGCGTGCAGGCCGTGCGCTGGAGAGGCGCTTCGGGGCAACGGTTTGTCAGCGGGCTTCCCTGTGTTTTTTGGCATCAAGAAGAAGTTCAAGGGCATCGTGTACAAGCGGCGGCTCGTCCTGACGCTGCCGGCGGCGCTGGCCTTCGTGAGCGGCTTGCCCTACGAGCAGGCCTGTGCCCGTTGGCCGCTGCCGGATGCGGGGCTTGCGGCCGTGGCGCTCGCGCCGGCCACGCGCCAGATCGCCCGCGAGCTAGAGGCGGCCATGAACCGTTGGCTGCCCCTGGCGCCCTCCATGGGCATCGCCTGCGATCGTGTGGCCTGGGCCTATCGGCCCGAGGTACGCGAGGCGCGTGGGCGCGACGAGCTATTCGACGCCGACCTGCGCATCACCTTCGACGACCGCTTGGCGTATTTCGACTGCCATCGCTTCCGTTCGCCATGGCGGCCCATCATCGAGTCGAGCGAGTCCGTCATGGAGATAAAGAGCGCCGGGCCCTACCCGCCGTGGCTGGTGGACGTGCTGTCGGCCGAGCGCATCTACTCGGCTTCATTTACCAAGTATGGCAACGCTTATCAGATGGCAACGGCTGTGCCGCGCGCTCGAAATCATCGAAGGGCTATGCGTGGTGGTGCGTGAACCGTTCGGGAAATGCGAGTCCTGGAAATAGGCGAAAAAACGGAGTTGTTAGACATGGGCTAAGCTTCAAGGTCCTTCAACGGAGGAAAAGTGATTCGATCTGAGGCGAAAAACCCACTCGCAGGCCCTCTTTTCGGCGAAGCTCAGAACAAAGAAGTCTAACAAGTCGGAATTCCTGCCCAAAACGAGGGAGCGCATTGTCTGGAAGGTTGCTCGCAAGAGTAGGCAGAGAATGAACAAGAAAGGAAACTCATGCTTGAATCAACGTTCTCGTCAGTGTTCGGAACAGCGGAATCGCTGGTAGGGGCCGTCTCGGCGGCGGACTTCTTGCTCTGCTGCGTGTTCTCGGTGGTGCTGGGCGCGGCCTGCGCCGGTGTGTACATGTTCCGGCACAGCTACTCGAAGAACTTCGTGGTGACGCTGGCGCTCTTGCCGCTCATCGTGCAGATGGTCATCACGCTGGTGAACGGGAACCTCGGCGCGGGCATCGCGGTTATGGGCGTGTTCAACCTGGTGCGCTTCCGCTCCATTCCCGGTTCGGCGAAAGATATCGGCAGCGTGTTTCTGGCCATGGCCATCGGCTTGGCCACGGGCATGGGTTTTCTGGGGCTTGCCGTCGTGTTCACCGTGGTGGTGGCTGTGGTGAACCTGCTGTTCGTGCTCACGCCGTTCGGGCGGCCGCGCGAGCCCGGCAAGACGCTGCGCATCACCATTCCGGAAGATTTGGAATACGACGGTGTCTTCGACGAAGTGCTCAACCGCTACGCCGCGGAGTCGGAGCTGACCGAGGTGACGACTACCAACATGGGCAGCCTCTTCCAGCTGACCTACCAGTTGCGCCTGCGCGAGCGGGGGCTTGAGAAGGCGATGATCGACGAGCTGCGGTGCCTGAACGGGAACTTGAAGATCTCTCTGGGGATGACGCCGCAGGGGCGCGAGACGCTTTAGGTCCTCGGGACGCTCCGCGAGGTGCTTTCCGGCATCGGTGCTCGCCGCCCGCTGATCGCTTTATCCCGCTGCGAACGCGGCAAAAGAAATAGCGGAAGGAACGCACATGAGTCGGCACCATCCCAAAATCGTTGCTGCTGACATGGAAGCTATTTCTTAACGGCCGCGTTCTTCGCGGGGCGATCAGAGGTCGGCGAGCACCGATGCTGGAAAGCACCTAGGGAGATAGACCCAATAGTAGTGCAAGACCATAAGGACGAACGATCAAAGGGAGAATTGATGTTGAAGACAAACGAAATGATGGGCGCTTGCGTGGCGCGACGACGGGCTTGGGGTCGTGGAGCCTTGGCTGTGGCGCTGGCGGGATCGCTGGCGCTGGCCGGGTGCACGGGCGGCACCTTCGAAGAATCCGCCGGGGACGCCGGCGAGAAAACCGAGCAGGGGCAGGGGAACCAGGCCCAAGGCGACAACGGCGCGACTGACGGGGTGGACTGGGCGTCGCTCATCGACATCCCCGGTATGGATTTCGCGTACTCCGACCGCGACCGGGACGCCTCCTACGATGAGGCCGCGGCAACGAAGATTGCGCTGGCGGGCCAGGGCGCGACGGTGTCTGGTGAAGGCGCTGCGGTGGAAGGCACTGCGGTGACCATTACCGCCGCAGGCACCTACGTGGTGACTGGAGAGCTAATGGCTGGGTCGCTGGTGGTGAACGCCGGTGACCAGGACAAGGTGCAGATCGTGCTCGACGGTGCCTCCATTCGTAACGAGGCGGGACCGGCGCTGAACATCCAGCAGGCCGACAAGGTGTTCGTGACCTTGGCCGCAGGTTCGCAGAACACGTTGGCCGACGGTGCAAGCTACACGTTGGCGGAAGGGGAGGACGAGCCCAACGCCGCGCTGTACTCGAAGGCCGACCTGACCATCAACGGCACGGGCGCGCTGACCGTCGAGGGCAACTATCGCCACGGCGTGAACTCCAAGGATGATCTCGTGGTGACCGGCGGTGCGATTACCGTGACCGCCAAGGAGGACGGTCTGCGCGGCAAGGACTGCGTGAAGATCGCCGACGGCTCCTTCGCTATTACGGCCGGTGGCGACGGCGTGAAGTCGAACAACGACGAGGATCCGACGCGCGGTTTTGTGTCCATCGATGGGGGCACGTTCGCCGTGGAGGCGGGCGACGAGGGCTTCCAGGCGGCCACGTACCTGCGCCTGGCCGGCGGCGATGCGCAGATCAAGGCGGCCGATCACGCCCTGCGCTCCGATGTGGAGGCGGCCATGAGCGGCGGCACCTACGTCGTGGAGGCCGGCGGCAAGGGCATGAATCCCGAGACGAAGTTCACCATGGATGGCGGCACGTTCACGGTGGCGGGCTGCGAAGAGGGCATCGAGGCCCAGGAAGTGATCGTCAACGACGGCGAGCTGAACATCACTGCGTCCGATGACGGCATCAATGCCGCGGTGGCCGAGCGCGACTCCAACGACGCGACGACGGACGGGACGACCGACGGTTCTGATGGCGCGGCGGCCGCGGGGCAGGATCCCAATGCTGCCGGTAAGAGCGGCGACGCCGATGGCCTGAACGGTGCCGATGGGTCGGGTGCGCCGGGCGGCCAGAGCGAGAGGCCGGAGTTGCCCGAGGGCGCGGAGCCCGGTCAGATGCCCGAGGCCTCCGAGGGGTTCGATCCCCAAAGCGGCGAGCGTCCCGAGTTGCCCGAAGGCGTCGAGGAAGGCCAGATGCCCCAGCGTCCCGAGGGGGCAGACGGCGAGCGGCCCGAGCGCGGTCAAGGTGGCAAGTGGGCCGATGGCGAGCGTCCCGAACTTCCCGAAGGCGCCGAGCCCGGGCAGATGCCCGACGACGGCCAGATGCCCCAGGACGGCGACTTCGGCGGTCGCGGCGGCCGCGGCGGCGCGGGCAGCGGCCCCCTGGCGGCCAACGCCAGCGAGGACTGCCTCATCCAGATCAACGGCGGCAAAGTGACCATCAACGCTGGTGGCGACGCGGTGGATTCCAACGGCTATGTGGAGGTTACGGGTGGCGAGCTTGTCGGCGCCAGCTCCGGTGCCGGTGACAGCGCGCTGGACTACGAGTACGGCGCCACGGTGACGGGCGGCACGGTCATCTTGGCTGGAGGCGCTGGCATGGCTGAGACCTTCTCGGAGGGGAGCACCCAGCCCTTCGCCTTGGTGATGGTTGCGGGCAACGAGGGCGATGCCCTCGTCGTGACTGGGAGCGCCGGTGCGGAGCTGGTCGCCTGGAGGGCCAGCGAGTCGTTCCAGTGCGTGCTCGTGTCGGTCCCGGGCATGCAGGAGGGCGAAACCTGCACGCTCACGGTGAACGACGCGGCCACCGAGTTCACGGCCTCCACCACGCCGAGCAACACCATGGGCGGGGCCCGCGGCGCCGAGCGCGGAGGGCGTCCCGACAATTTGTAAGGTTTTACCGACGGCGGCCGCCTGTGCGGCTGCCGTCTTGTTCCGCGCAGAACTGCTCGAAGCAATCGAGCAGTTCCATGCGGCCCTGAGATTCGGTCTTCTGATAAATTTTGTGCACATGGGTACGGGCAGTCGACTCGGCAATGAAGAGCTTCTCTGCTGTGTATTGCATGGTGCGGCCCTGAATGAGACAAGTGAGCACTTCCGTTTCTCGCTTCGAGAGGCCATGGGCATTGGCAAAAGGAGCTATAAATGCCATTTTGTCCGGCCGCGCTTCCGCTGCCTCCTGCTGGGCCCGCTGATTGGCGATGGTGCTTAGCGCGTCGGCGGCCTTGTCGGTGAACACCAGAGAAGAGGCGGTAATGATGGCGAACAATCCGAGGCCTGTCGTGAGTGTTGCCGAGAAGCCGTCGCATAACTCGAGAATAAACCCGCCTCCGAATAGTAAGGGAACGCTGCGGTAGAGCACGTACGGCCCCCGGTTCTCGTTGAGCAAATGTACGGCGGCCACCATAACGAGCGCCAGCACGATGCTTGCGATGGCCTGAACTTGCGGTCCGCTGGTGAAGGGGTGTTCGGAGGTGGCGGTGCGACAGGAATAGAGGGCGAACGCAAACGCGTAGAGGGACAGACCCGCTGTGAGCCGGTGGAGAGAGGACGGCAATTTGACCGGCACCGCCTTGCGGTCGAACGGGTCGTCGATTTCCTGGAACAGTCCCGTAGTCGCCTGCAGGGACGAAGCACGTACGAAGTGGACAAAGAAGAATGCCGATACGACGGGGGCCGCAGCAGCGCATATTGCCATAACTGTAGGGCCGCAGGTGACAATGCCTAAGTACAATGCGGACCCGCAGGCATAGGAGCAGGCAGCATGAGAGCCAGTGCACCCACCTTCGAGTATCCGAAGTAGCACAGCCACATGAGCAACATGGCCACGTCCACCAAGGCAATGGGCGCGGCGCAAAGGGTAATGGCTACGGGCGTATTGGCCGCGATGAGGGCCGTATCTATTCCGCTGGGTTCGTTCAACGTGCCCGGTCTGCTTCTGTCCGCCGTATTGGCGGTGATGCTGAACCTGGTTCTGCCTAAGGAGGCTGCCGAGGCGGTTGTTGAGACGCCTTCGACCGGGAAGGGCTCGGGAACGGTCGAGGTGTACGACGGTTTGGTGGAGCCCTAAGGATCCATCTCATTAGGTGAAATATGGCGCCGGGCACTTTCGCGCTTTTTGCCCGGCGTGCAACAAAGCAACGAGGGGAGTGCCCTATGGGTGGAAAAGCGGTTGATATCGAAGAGAAGCTTCCCTGGTATCGGGCATTTCCCTTGGGGTTGCAGCATTTCCTCTCGATGTTCGGGGCGACGGTGCTAGTGCCCACGCTCATGGGGTTCTCCCCCTCGGTATCGGTGATGTGCTCCGGCATCGGCACGGCCTTGCTCTGCTTTGGCGCTCGCTATTGGGGGACGGCTTAGCCACCACGGTGGCAGGTTTTTTGGGCGCCCCGCCGGCGACCACGTTTGCGGAGAACATCGGCGTTCTCAACGTGACTCGGGTTTACGCCACTCAGGTATTTTGGTATGCCGCGGCGGGGTCGCTTGCGGGGTGGTGAGCGCCCGTCTTCGGTTGGCTTGTGACGGCCCGCCTCGTTCAAGCGGTGGGCACGGGTATTTTTATTCCGCTCATGATGAATGCTATCTTGGAGATGGTGCCCTCGCATCGACTGGGAACGTTTCTCGCTATCGGTAATGGGATGATCGCCTTGGGGCCGGCATCTGCTCCGATGGTGACGGGCGTGATGGTGGATGCGTGGGGGTGGCGCAGCGTGTTTATCGTACCACTTGTCGTCTCGGTGCTCATTGGCTGCTGGGGCGCGACAGTTCCAAGTAGGATGCCGATGCCTCATGGGCCGGATGCGCGGTTCAGCCCGAGGGGGATGGTGGAGAGCCGCGGGTTTGCGGGAGCGGCGGTGCTGGTGGTAACGACCATGAGCGTGTACTTCTCGCTGAATGTGATGGTGCCATTGTTCCTCGGAGAGCAGGTTCATTGGGAGTCGACGGTAGCGGGGTTTTGCATGGGGCCGCTTGTGGTCGCCTATGCCCTGGCATCGTTGGCGGGCGGCCGTATGCTCGACCGGAAAGGCCCTCGTCCTTTGCTACCGGGAGGGCTGGGGGTGGCAGTTGCCGGTTCGCTGCTTATGATGGCCGCCGGCCTTACGGCCAGCGTGCCGCTGGTGCTGGCTGGTGCGCTCGTCGTGTTTGTTGGATGTGGCATGACGGGCGCCTCGTTCCAAACGGTCGGTCTGCGACGCCTGCCTGCTTCTCAACATGCTATAGGTGTTACGATAATGACCATGGCTGTTCAATTGGCGGCATCCCTCGGGCCGCTGGTCTCCGTAGGAGTCATGACAGCCGCCCAGGGGGAAATGGGAGTTGGAGGTGCGAGCTATGCCGCTGCATGGCTCCTTAACGCTGCGGTGTGTGCCGGTGGCGCGGTGGCCGCTTGGAAGTTATCGAACCTAAGGGGAGGCTCGGCCGTTGTCGACTGATAAAATCGAGGAGCTCCTGCAGGATGTCCGAGAGGCGGGGCGAACCTCTGGGAAGCTGCTCGTAAATTCCGGTCTGCGGTTTTGCTCCGCGTCGGGAATGTTGCTGTTTCGGGACAGTCCTACGAGTGCGGTAAGTTTTATAATTGACCGATACATTGATACGAGTGAAGGAGCTATTGGTATGCGAGACATCGATCCTGTCTGCAAAATTGCGTTGGTGCAAGCGGAGCCTGTTCTATTCGATAAGGAGGCGTCCCTGGCAAAAGCTCTTGACTACATCGAGGAAAGTGCGTCCCAAAACCCCGACGTGATCGTATTCCCGGAGCTTTTCATCCCCGGCTATCCCATCGGTATGGACTTCGGTTTTAGCATGGGCAAGCGGACAGAAGCCGGCCGGTCCGATTGGAAACGCTATTACGACGCTTCCGTGGTAGCGGGCGATGCGGAGTTTCAGGCCCTTGCCGATGCGGCCAGAAAGACGGATGCCTATATCAGTCTCGGCTTCTCAGAGCGCGATGCGGTCAGTGGGACGCTGTACAACAGCAATGTCATTTTCGAGCCCGACGGCACCTACCGGGTGCATCGCAAGCTCAAGCCGACGGGTTCTGAGCGGGTGGTTTGGGGCGATGCCGATAAGGGCTATTTCCCTGTTACTCAAACGCCCTGGGGGCCTATCGGTGCCCTGATCTGCTGGGAGAGCTATATGCCGCTTGCACGGGTGGCGCTCTACCAAAAGGGGGTCACCATCTATATTTCGCCGAACACGAACGATAATCCCGAATGGCAGGCAACAATTCAGCACATCGCCATTGAGGGTAAGTGCTATTTTGTCAATGCGGATATGATTGTGGGAAAAAGCTCCTACCCCTCTGACCTTCATGAAATGGAGGCGATTTCCCAGCTACCGGAAATGGTGTGCCGCGGTGGAAGCTGCATCGTGGATCCCTATGGCCATTACATAACGGAGCCCGTCTGGGATCGGGAAACGATCATTTTCGCAGAACTCGATATGAATCTTCCGGCTGCTTGCAAAATGGAGCACGATGTGGTGGGGCACTATGCGAGACCCGACGTGCTGGAGCTGAAGGTCAGCGATCGATAGCCAGACGCTGTGGCGACAGATCGTTCGATAAAGGCACGATAAAGAGAATGCTTCCGATAAGGGTGAGAGGGGAGGCTCTACAGAAGCGTTCGGCTCGCCCCCGTGACGATTTCGTGACAGGTGAGTTTCTTGACTGCCCTGGTGCGCAGGGCAGTCAGCAGCCCGGCGGCATTCGGCGAACCGAGGCGGTTGCCTAGGCGATCGCCTCCTCGGTTTCGCCCATGGCGGCCGGCTCCTCGTCCAGGAAGGCGCCCGTAAGTTTGAGTACGCCGCGGTAGAAGCGAGTTTCCACCATGGTCTCGGCTTGAGCGAGGAAGGCGGACGTCCAGGAGGCTACGTGGGCGTCGAAGAAGGCGCGTTGGCGCTTCAGGAGTTCCCGGGCTCCTGTTCTGTCGCCTTCGCGCAGCGCTTGGGCCGTCTTATCGCAGAGATGGGCGAGGTAGGCGAAGATGAACGACAGGTGGTCCTCGGGCAGATCGACGCCCTCGGGAACGCGCAGTTGGTGCGCGCGCAGCTCCCGGTATACCTCGCTGCGAGCCTCGCCCATGAGCTGACCTGGCCCCTGGGTGCGAAACAGCGATTCGAAGGGCTGGGCCGTGCGGCCCTCGCGGGTGCGGATGCCGTAGAAGGCGCCGGTGAAGTCGGCGGCTAGCTCCTCTTTGGTGCCCGTGTGCCGCAGGCGCAGCGCTCCGTGCAAGTCGCGATAGGCCGGCGCGAAGGGCGATTCGCTGTCGCCGGCCAGCCCGGCGAGGTCGCTGGCGGCCAGGGCGTCAATCTGCTCCTCGGACAGCGGCTGATAGTACAGCGAGGCGAGCAGGCGGTACAGGGAGGCGCGATCTTCGAGAAGGTCGATGGCGCAGGCGAGGTCGGTCATGGCGGTCTCCTTAGGTGACGAGTGGGCGGGCTGGGACGATTCGCTTGACGGACCGTCCCGCAGGGGCCGGGGGAAAGTACCGGGAAGGGGCTTTCCCCCGGCCGGGGAACAGCGCTACAGGTTCAGCATCACGCTGGGGATGCCGTGGGAGAACAGGTTGAGGTAACCGGTGGCGCAGGCCCACATGAGCATGCGCAGGGCCACGCCCCCGATGGCGGCGCAGGCCACGCCGGCCACGGCCAGGGCGGCGGGCGCCTTCGCGGCCAGCGCGGTCATGCCGGCAATGGCGCAGGCTAGTACGCCGACGACGCCGCACGCCACGGCCCCGCCCCAGAACAGGACCCCTTGGGCCGCGACCGCGTCAAGGCCGAGGAACAGCCCGTAGGCGAGAATGCCCACGGCGTCCACGACGGCGCAGACGAGCACGGCCGGCCACAGCTTGCCTCCCAGCTCCTCGGCGCTGGCCGCTTTGTCGGCCGGCGTCTTGGTCGCGGCCGCCACCAGGGCGTAGGCGAAGGCGCCGAGGGCCAAAGACGTGCCCAGGTAGGCCAGGGGCAGCGTTTCGGTGCTCCAGGTGGGCTGGGCGTCGATCACGTAGCCGTGGCCGCAGAAGAACCCGATGGCCACGCCGAAGATCACCGCCAGCACCGCCACGACCCGCACGGCGCCGTCGCGGCCCTCCTCGCGGGTGAGCACCAGGTAGGCGGCGCCTGCGATGAAGCTCGCGCCCAAAAGCATCAGTTCGATGGAGATGCCCGAGAACGACAGCAGGTTTGTCACGGCGCTGATGGCGTTCAGCGGAGAGGCCAGGTGGGCCACCGAGCACAAACCGCCGATCACGAACAGGGCCAGTGCGCACCAGACGGCGCGGCGGCGCACCGTGCGCGAGCCGCCGAGCAGCTGGGAGAGCCCGGCGAAGGCGAGCATGGCGCCGCCGGCTCCGGCCAGCAGCGAGAACAGGACGAGGGGCCATTGAATCGCCATGGTTACACCAACTCCTTCCAGGAAGCGAACTTGGGGGACAGAATGTAGCGCGTGAGCGGCTTGGCGTCATTGGGATCGGGCAGCGTGTGGATGGCCTCCTCCGGGTACTTCGCCAGCTCGCGGCTCACATCGGATTCCGGGTCGTCGTAATCGCCGAAGAAGCGCGCGCCGCAGTTGCAGTTGTGGACGCAGGCCGGCACGCCGTCGCCGTCAGCGGTGATCTGGGCGCACAGCGTGCACTTCTGCACCACGCCGGCGTCCTCGTTGAACTGGCGCACGCCGTAGGGGCAGGCGTAGATGCAGTACTGGCAGCCGATGCACTTCTCCTTGTCGATGAGCACCATGCCGGTTTTGGGGTCGCGGTAGCTGGCGGCCGTGGGGCATACGTGCACGCAGGCCGGGTTCTCGCACTGCTGGCACTGGGAGGGCAGCCAGTACTTCTCCACGTTGGGGAAGGTGCCCGTGGGGCCCACGGCGATCACCTTGTTGTAGAAATGGCCCAGGGGCAGGTCGTTTTCCAGCTTGCACGCCACGATGCAGCTGTCGCAGCCGGAGCAGCGATCCAGGTTGATCAGCAGGCCCTTGCGCATTTAGAACACCTCCTCGGTGACAGGTTCGCCCGAAAGCGTGGGCATGAACGGTTGGAACTGCTCGCTCTCGATCCAGATGCGCTCGGGGCGCTCGGTCTTCTCGATCTTCACCGTGAAGGCGCGGTAGCTGTTCGTGGCGAAGCAGGGGTTTTGGAACTCGTCGGCGGACATGATGTTGTAGCCGCACTCCTCGATGCCGGGGGTGATGGTCTCCTGGGTCTCATCAAAGCACTCGGGGTTCCAGAAGCGCTCGGTGATGAGCACACCGGGGGCAATGCCCTGGGTGAGGTAGGCTCGCGCGTTGGACGATCCGCGGCGCGAGGTAATCTTCACCCAGTCCAGATGCTCGATGCCGTATTCCGCCGCCGTCTCGGGGTTGATCTTCAGCTCGGGGGCGGGCATGACCTCGCGGATGAAGGGCGCGTGGCGCATGGTGCCGTGATGGAAGTGGGGCAAGCGTCCCGTGGTGATGACGAGCGGGTACTCCGGATCGTAGCCCGGCTGGCCCTCGACGGGGCTTTCCGTCGGTTCCTTGAAGGTGCAGATGGGGTCGTAGTCGTCGCAGGCCGGCTGGTCGAAGGGATACATGTAGGGGAAGCCGGTGCGGGCCAGGCGCAGCATGGCCTCGGAGTACACGTCCACCTTGCGCGACATCGTGGCGAACCCGCGGGGCAGCCCGTCGCTCACCGGCTCCTTGTACTGGTAGTAGGCCATGTAGTCGTCTATGGGCTCCTCGGTGAAGCGGTGGTCGATGTCGTCGAGCATCTCCTGCCAGCTTCCCTTGCCCATCTGCTCGGCCCAGGCGGCCCGGGCCGCCTCCAGGCTCTCGAAGAACGGTACCTTGTAGGCGTCGGGGTCGAACACGTTCTCGGCGCCGAGCTTCTCCACGGCGGACGCGGCCACCTGGTAGGGCGATACGAAGGGGTTCACGGTCTCGCCGAGGTGCGTCACCTGGCAGCGGGCGTAGTGGCGGTTGAAGTGGGTGCCCGGCGCCTCGTAGGAGTCGTATTCCAGCCACTCGGTGGTGGGCAGGAACAAGTCGACGGTCTGCACGGTGAACGAGGTCATGTTGGGGTACTGCTGGATGACGAAGTCCTGCTCGTCGTAGGCCTTCTTCCACTCGAGGGAGGGCCCCATAACGGCGTACTTGTTGCCCGACATCTCGTACATCACGCGCGGACGGTAGGGCTCGCCGGTGGTGATGGCCTGCCGCAGCTCCTTCGGCGCGCAGGTCTGCCACTGGTGGATGCCCTTGTGCTCGTTGGCGCCCATGGTGTCGCAGCGGGACTGGAAGAAGTAGCGCTGCATCTCCTTGCCGTCGCGGCCCTTGGCGTCCCAGTCGGCCACGATGGCATCCAGCAGGCGGTCGTTCTCGGCCTTGGTGAGACCGGTGGTCCAGCCCAGGCCGTAGCGCTCGAAGGTGGAGGAGAACACGCCCAGGCGCTGAGTCGGGCGATCGGCGGTGCGGCTGGCGGCGCCGTGATTCTGGAAGGCGGAGCAGGGGGACTCCACGTGGCCGAGCAGCGCGTCGATGGCGAGCGCCCCCAAAGGCGCGGTGGAGGAGTTCTCCTGGTGGTCGGAGAACACGCCGTTGGACAAGCCGCCGAAGTCGGCGTTCGCGTACAGCTCGATGGCCTCGCGGATGCGTTCCGGATCGAGCCAGCAGGTCTCGCCGGCCGCCTCCAAGGTCCAGGGCTCGGCCTCTTCCTTGTAAATCTGGCCCGCCGTCTTGGCCTCCTTGCCGTTCACGGTGGCGGTGGCGAAGATAACGGGGTCGACCGCGCAGTCCTCGGGGACGGTGAAGGGGAAGGGCTGGACGGAGTTGGTTTTCGCGTCGAAGCACACGTAGGCCGGGGTATCGTAGACGCCGGCGGGGTCGGCGGCCGGGTTCACGTAGTCGGGCCACACCTCCTCGGCGCGATAGGCCAGGCGCGTGTCGGGGTTGATGAGGAAGGGCAGGTTCGTCCAGTGCTTCACGAACTGCTCGTCGTACAGGTCGTTCTCGATGATGTGGTGAATCCACGACAGCATGAGCGCGCAGTCGGAGCCGGGGCGCACGGGAAGCCACACGTCGGCCTTGGCGGCCTCGGCGGTCATGTAGGGGTCCACGACGATGGTCTTCACGCCGAGGTTCGACCGGGCATCGGTCAGCCCGTGGCCGCCGTGGGCCGCCTTGGAGGAGTGCGGCTGGCTGCCCCACAGCACGAAGACGCGCTCCGTGTCGTCGCGGCGGGTGCCGTCCAGCTCGGCGTTGTCGGTGATGCCCACCCAGCGATCCACGTTGTCCATGTCAACGCAGCAGTTGAAGCCCACCGAGGTGGTGGAGACGAAGTCGCGCGGCATGGCGCACTGGCAGGCGCCGGAGGCCAGGGAGTTGCAGCCGCCGAAGGTGTAGTCGAGGCCCGAGGTCTCCCATTCGATGTAGGCGCCGCCGCCCCCGCGGGCGCTCCAGTAGGCGTAGGGGCCGTACTTCTTCACGGCCGTGGCGATCTGCTCGCCGGCCAGGTCAACGGCCTCGTCCCAGCTGATGGCCTCCCACTTGTTCTCGCCGCGCTCGCCGACGCGCTTCATGGGGTGCAGCACGTGGCGGGGGCTGTAGACGGTCTGAATCTGGGACAGGCACTTCAGGCACACGCCGCCCTTGTTCAGGGGGCCGTCCGGGTCTCCTTCGATCTTCACGACGCGGCCGTCCTCGGTGTACACGCGCACCGGGCAGCAGTTGGTGCAGCCATGGCAGGCGGTCTTGTGCATCACGCGCTCCACGGATCCGGCGGCGAAGGCCTGATCGGTCGTTTCGAGCAGCGGGATCGAGCCGGCGGCCGTAAGGGCCGCGCCCGTGGCCGCTGCGGCCTTCATGAAGCCGCGTCGGCTGATGGTTCCCTTGGTCATGGGGGTCCTCTCTTTCCTCTCTACGGTCAAAATGGCGTTCCTAGCGAAGTTGCTGCAATACCTTCATTCCCCTCTCTGTGATCTTCCATCCATCGTTCCAGGCAAGGCCGCCCGAGCGTTCCAGTGCGTCCACGAAGAAGCTCGGCTGCAGGGGTTGGCTTGAGGTGGTGCTCGCGAAGGCAGCGGCGGGTCGGGTGCGCAACAGCGCCTCGATCTCCTTGAAGGTGCGCTGCTCGCGGCAGAAGTCCATAAGGTCCAGGTAGGTGGTAAGCCGCTGGGGTACGAGATCGAAGAGGCGTTGCAGCCGCTTCTCGGGCGCGAGGTCCTCGGCCACCTGCTCGCCGACCGGCGTGGTTACCACAGCGTAGGCGAAGGTGGCGTCCTCGATCTCGTCGGGAGTGAGCCCCGCCTTGGCCTGGGGCGTCAGGGGCCGGCCCGTCTCGTCCAGCTCCAGCCAGTACAGGCCGCCGGCGTGCACGAGGGTGCGGATGAGCCGGTAGGGGCTTTGGGCCACCGAGGAGAACTCGGGGCAGGCCCGAGCCGCCTCCTCGGCTTCGGCGAGCGTGCGCTGGGTGGTGCAGAAGGCGAGCAGCTTGAGGAAGATCTCGCGGTGCAGGGGCGCCCGGCTCACCGTCTCGGTAAGGGCGGCCACGGCTTCCTCGAAGGTGGCCTCGGCGCTGGCGTCGGCTTCGGGTGTCGATGCGGGCTCGGCGGCCTTGGGCGCGAGGTCGCCGTCGGCAGCGGCGACGTAGGGCGCGGGTGTGCTAGCGGTTTCCACGGGTCAGTCCTTTCTTCGTGAAGCGGATGGCGTCTGCGGGGCAGGCGGCGGCGCACTGGCCGCAGCGGGTGCACTCGGCCAGGGCCCGGTCGCCCAGATCTCCCGCCGGGTCGATGAACTCGGGGCAGGCAGCGGCGCATACGGTGCAGGGCATGCCGTCCTTGCGCAGGCAGAGGTCGGGGTCGATCTTGGGACGCGTGGCCTTGTTGAAGTTGGCCACGAGCCCCATAAGGGCGCTGATGGGGCAGAAGCGGTGGCACCATTTCCGCAGCAGGGTGAGCTCGGCTACGATGATGAGGGGGAACACGATGAGGTCCAAGGTGGGCTCGTTGAACCCGACGAGGCGGTAGAGGGCGATGGCCGTGGCGAAGGTGAGGCCCACCGGGCAGATGAGGCAGAACACGGGGAATCCGCAGATCGCCGCCGACACAAGCGAGCCGCCGAGCACCACGTGGCGCCCGTCCACCTTCGCGAACCGTCGCTTGTCGGTGCCATCGGCGGGGGCAAGCGACGGTTCGCCGGGTTTCTTCTCGCCGCAGCCCGCACAACCGGCGCACGCGGCCAGGCGCCCGCTCACGTGATGGGCCGCCTCGATGCGCGCCGCCTTGTCGGCCTCGCGGCGCTTCTTGCCCGACAGGAACCGGTCAAGCGGCGGAATGGGGCACACCCAGCTGCAGAAGGCCTTGCCCACGAGCAGCACTACGGCGGCGGCCACGGCCAGGATGATTACGGCCCGCGCCACGAAGGCCCCGGCGCCGAAGAGCGATTCCAACGCGCCGAGGGGGCATACTGCCGCAATGGACTCGTAGCCCACCGAGCACAGGGTGCCCGAGCCGATCCCGGCTACCAGGCCGATGATGAGAAGGGCGAACACGATGCCCGGGACGTATCGGCGCACGCGGCTCACCTTCGAGCGGCTGCCCTCCTCCGGCTGCGCGGAAACCTCGGCGCCCTTTTCGGGGGTTGTCGACTTAGCCATGCCACACCTCCACATTGATGCCGCGCTTGTTGCTGGCGTCGTAATTGCGATAGGCGCTCGTGGGGCAAACGTACTCGCAGGCGCCGCAGCCGTTGCAGCGCTTTTCGTCCACCACCAGGCGCCCGTTCTCGTCCAGGGACAGGGCGTCCCACTCGCAGGCATCGATGCAGGGCGCGTTGCACGTGCCCGAGATGCCGTACAGCTGGCACTCGGCCTCGTCTACCACGGCCATGCCGATCTTGTCCACGTAGGGGTCGAAGGCCGTAAGCGCCCCGGTGGGGCAGGCGGCGATGCAGCGGAAGGCGCCGTCGCACATGTCGCAGTAGCCCTCGCGAAAATCCATGATCGGCAGCCGCGCCCCGATAATGCCGGGGGTGAGCCCCTCCACGCCGATGGCGGCAAGCGGGCAGGCCGCCCGGCAACGGTCGCAGCGGATGCACGCGCCCCAGAACCGGTCGGCGTCCTGGCCTCCTGGCGGTCGCAGGCGATCGGTCTCGCCGCCGAAGGCCGCCGTGGCGCCCCCGAAGGCCAGAAGCCCTGCGGCCATCGCGGCGCCGCCGATGAGCGACCGGCGGCTGAGGCCCGGCTTTTGGGGGCGTGTCGCCCCGCCGTCCTCTTGGAGGCTCGCGGCGGAATTCGTTTTCTCCCTCGTCTTCACGCTCTCCCCTCTCCTCGTCTCTTCCCGCGCCCTTATCGGCGCGGGGAATCTGCTACACTTCCGGGAGGCTCATCCACTCGTCAAAGCCGAGCCTCCCGTTGGCATCTAGGTTAGGGGCTGGCATCTGCGCTGAACATTCTCCGAAGCGCTGTAAATTGCCATAAGCGGGCCTCCACCAAAACGCTTAGGGGTTGTGTTTCCGCAGGTGAAAAGAGGGATAATGGTTGGAGAGGGAAAAGATGCATCAAATGAGGGGCGCGTGGGCGGCCCAGCGGGCCAGGTGGCGGAGAGCCTCTTTCCCGTGCGCTTTTTGGGGTTCGGGTTCTATTGGGCGTGGCTCTTTCTGGCGGGGGTGACCCCCTCTCCGCTTATCGGGGCGCCGCTCTGCTTTGCGAATGCGCCGTTCGAGATGGTCGAGCTGTCGGTACGGGCGCTGGTGCTTGTGGTCGTGCTCATCGCTTCGCGGCGGCTGGCCTCCGTTGCCGGGCAGCGCGGGCTGCTCGTGCTCGGGGTTGCGGCAAGTGCGGCGGCGGCTCCGCTTGCCCTCGGCCTCGGAGGCGCCGAGGCGGCTTCGGCCTCGGCGGTGGCGGCCGCCATCGGCGAAGTGTGCATGTTCCTGCTGTGGCTCTGCTTTTTCGGGTACATGAAGGTGGGCGAGACCTTCGTTCTGCTCGTGGGATCCTATGCTATCGGCTCGGTGCTCTTCCTTCTAACGGCGGCATTGGGCTTCAACGCCATGGCGGCCGCCTCGGTGCTGTTCCCCGCGCTATCGGGAACGGCCTTCGTGCTCTCCCAGCGTCTTATGAAAGCGCGGACGGGAGAGGAGCTGTTTGTCGAGGAGCCGGTTTCGGGTGACGGTGCTCGAGAGACGGGCGGGGGCGTGCTGCCGGCCGCTGCCGTTGCGGCCTCTCGCCATGGGGCAGCGGGCGGCGCGGAGAGTCCCGTGCGCCAGAAAGTGCGCATAGGCGTGGCCCTTGCCCTGTACTCGTTCTCCTTCTCCCTCTCGTGCGGCATCGCCCTGTTCAGTGGGGAGGGAGTGATCGGGGCCTTCACGGTGGAGCCGGCGGCCATGATTGTGCTGGGGGTTATCTGCGCGGCCTTCTTCAAGTTCGACCGTCAGCCCGATCGACCCTACAAGCTCTATCGGGCCGTTGCCCCGCTTATCGGGGCTGGGTTCTTGCTGATGGCCGTCTCGCCCCTTCCCGACGAGGTGGGCGGTTTCTGCGTTGCCTTGGGCTACGTGCTCTTCGAGCTGCTGGTCCTCAACGACTGCTGCAATATCGTGAAGGCCAACGACGCGTCGCTCCTGCGCGTGATGGCGGCGGCCCGGCTGGCCATTACGCTGGGAATGTTCTTGGGCTGGCTGGCGGCGTTTGCCGCGGCCTCCTTGGCGGGTGCGGCGGAAAGCGTGTCGAGCTTGGTGGCCCTCGGGCTGTTCGCGGCTCTGGTTTCCGTCTCGCTGGTGTTCACCGAGCGTGATATGACCTCCTTCGCCGCCGTTGCCGACGATCGGGCCCTATCCGAGGGTGCTTTGGAGGGTCCCACCCGCGAGGAGGCCTTCGCCGCCTTCGCCGAGCAGCAGGGGCTTTCCCGGCGCGAAGCCGAGGTGGCGTCCTATCTGCTCGCGGGGCGCACGACGAGCTTCGCCGCAGAGAAGCTGTTCATCGCCGAGTCCACGGTGCGGGCCCATGTGCACAGCATCTACCGGAAGTGCGGCGTACACTCCCGCATGGAACTGATGGATGCCTTCGACGAATGCTGGATGGAAGGTGTCGATACGTAGCCCCTCGCCCGGTTAAGCTTTCGGATGTTCGGAGCAGAACTGCTCGAAGCGGTCGATAAGCTCCATGCGACCCCGGGTCTCGGTTTTCTGGTATATCTTGTGAACGTGGGAGCGGGCGGTGGACTCGGCGATGAACAGTTTCTCGGCAGTGTACTGCATGGTGCGGCCTTGCAGCAGGTACTCTAGCACCTCGGCTTCGCGTTTCGAGAGGTCGTGCTCGGTGGCGAACAGCGGAATAAACCGCGTCTTGTCGAGACGCGCCTCGGCGGCCTCCTGACGGGCTCGCATGCCGGCGATGGTGCCGAGCTTCCCCATGGCCTTATCCGTGAAGACGAGCGACGCGGCAACGATGACGACAACAAAGCACAGAGCGATTATCAGACGGCTCGATTGATCGGGATCCAGCGCGGCGCTGAGAGGAGCGCCCAGCACCCAGCCGAGGAAAATGCCGAGGGAGCCGGCGATGCGCACGATGAGCATCGAGCGCAAGAGCGAGCCGTCGTTGGTTTTGGTGGCATTGCAGAAATCGTTGAAGGAAAGCGCCTCGAAGAGAAGATAGCCGAACATGATGAAGAAGCCCGCGCACAGGGAGAGTCCGGCGGGCAATACGAGGAAGAGGGCGGCGCCCCCGCCGAATACCAACGGCACGCTGCGGTAGAGCGCGTAAAGGCCGATGCTCACATCGCTGAGGCGTATGGCCGCGATGACGACAGCGGCAAGCACGATGCTGGCGAGGGCTTGTACGAGCGGTCCGCTGGAGAACGTATATTCGGAGACGGCGGTACGGCTCGAGAAGAGAGCGAACACGAAGGCGTACAGGGTAAGACCGATGGCCAGCCGCCTGAGGGCCGCCGGTAGCTTCGGGCGGCGGTCTGCGGCGGGGGAGGCTTGAAACAGCCCTTCGGAAGCGAGGGACGGAGGGTTCTTCACGAAATAGGCGAACAGCGCTCCCGACAAGATAGGACTTGTGATGGCGGCGACGAGCATCGCCGTCTCGCCCGCAGCAACGACGGCCAGGTACAGTATCGAGCCCAGGGCGTAGGAGCAGGCAAGCATGAAGGCGATATCGCCGATTTTCGCATAGCCGAAATAGCAGAGCCACATAATGAGCATGGCCACATCGACGACGGCCGTGATGAAGGCCGCCAAGGTCACGGCCTCTGGGGTGGCGGCAGAGGAAAGGGCGAGGGCGGCGACGGGGCCGCCGACAAGGCAGCAGACGGGGTAGACCCAGCGTCCTCGGCTGGTGGTGAGTAGGCGGGTGGCCGCAAGGGAGAGCGAGAGAAGTAAGAGGCGCGCACCCACTTCCCATACCTCGAAGGGGAGGCTCCCCAATCCTTTAAGCGCTCCGAACAGCGGAGAGGGCGATACGGCCACCAAAAAGAGCCATATCCAGAAAAGGGCGAAGCCGAATGTTCGCATGAAGAACAGTGATCTCGATTCATCCGACATGATTCCCCTTTCGCTTCGCTCGTCCCATTATAGAAAGCGCTATTTTGGGCCGCAACAATTTAGCTTTCGAATTACAAAGCCTTGAACTGGCATTTCTTAAAAATCAACGTTTTGATGGATGGGCCGTTGCGCTCAAAATCAACCACTTCAACGATGGTTCCCCCCTTGGCCGCGCTGGTAGGCTCGGGCCATCAATTATGTGCGGGAAACTCAACAAGGAAGGAGAGACGCATCATGGCAGACTCGATTTGCCCGAGCACCGCCGCCCCTGGGGACCAGCCCGACGGGGCCGCCGTGGCGCGCGTCGAGAAGGCGTTGCATCGCCGCGGCGCCTTCACGGAGATTATGGGCAAAGTCCTGGACTTCTGCCGCCAGCGCCGGCTTCTGGCAGAGGTGGAGGACGAAATCGCAAGTTATCCGGAATTCAAGTATGTCGATCAGAGCCAAGCCGCTATCGCCTTCATGCTCGTCGAGGCCGGCGGCCTTGCGCGCATCGATTTGGATCGGGATGGCAACCCCGTGGATCCGGCTCGTCTGGCCTCTCTGGATGAGGACGCAGCAGACGAGCTCGTGCAGTTCTGCGCTCTGGAGACGACGTCGGCCGGGGTCCAGGTTGCCCAAGCCCATCGTCCTGAGGTGCGCTTGGAAGAGCTGTTCGCCCGCACGCCGGAGCGCAACGACGCCTACCGTGCCATTCTGCGTGCGGCCAGCGAGCCCAAAACCTTTGCGGAAATAGAGGCGCTGCTCGGCAAGCAGCTCTCCCTGCCCTCGCTTAACGGGAAGTCCGGGCTGCCTCTGTACCCCAGCGCGTTGGTGGCGCACCTGGAGAAGGCCGGCGGCTTGGTGTGGGACGAGGCCTGGAGTACCACCCCGGCCGGAGCGAGCTTCGCGACCTCAAACGAAAGGAGCAAGTAATGGCGGCACGGAAGTCGAGCTACGGAAAGCTCGCCCACATGGCGCAGAAGGTGCAGGGCATCGACTGGGCCTCGGACGCCTCTCTCGTGGAGGCTGACGAGCAGTTTGCCCGCTCGGCCCCGCTGCGCGAGCGCCATCACAGCTGCTGCCATGGCTGCTACAACTGCTGTCCTTTGTGGGTGTACACCGAAGACGGCGTGGTGGTGAAGATCGAGGGCGACTACGACGGCACCCTGACCCAGGGCTGCCTGTGCACCAAGGCCCTCAACCAGCAGCATCTGGTGTACAGTCCGCGCCATGTACTGCATCCCATGAGGCGCGTAGGATCCCGCGGCGGCAACGACTGGGAAGTCGTGTCGTGGGATGAGGCCTACGATATCGTGGGCGAGCAAATGGCCTTGGCTACGAGGAAGTACGGCCCCTATTCCATCATGGTGGGCGCTGGCGGTGGCGGCACCTACGGTAACGTGTTCCAGCGCGTCACCCAAGATGCCATTGGCGCTCCGGTGTGCATTTCCGGCGGTGGCTGCCAGTGCTATCTGCCCGCCGACTGCGCGGGCCAGTGGATGCGCGGTGGCTCCAACAACCGCCACGAGGGCAACAACGCCCGCGAGATGTGGAACGCCTGGCAGCCGGCCATGGAGTGCGTGGTGCTGTGGGGCGCCCAAACGAGCGCTTCCGGCGCAGCCTATGCCGCTCGCGCCAACGCCGAAATGCGAGAGCGCGGCATAAAGACCATTGTTATCGACCCCTACTATACCGAAGAGGCGGCCAAGGCCGACATCTGGTTGCCCATTCGTCCCATGGGCGATATCGCCATGCTTTTGGGCTGGTTCAACTACATTATCGCGAACAAGCTCTACGATGAGCAGTTCTGCAAGTACTGGACCAACTACCCCTTCCTCGTGGATCCTGACACGCGCCTGCCTTTGAAGGCCGAAGAGGTGTGGCCCGACTACGTGAACCCCTCGGCCGACCCCAACGACGTGTACGACACGCCGGCCTACGTGTGCTTCGATGCTCGCACCAACAGCGTGCAGCCCTTCCCCTACACCGCCCCGGAGGACTCTCCGGTCGACCCGGTGGTATTCTGCGAAGCCGAGGTGAACGGGCGTCTGTGCAAGAGCGCCGGCCAAATCCAGTGGGAGGCCTGCGAGGACTTCACCTTGGAGAAAACCGCTGAGCTCACCTGGGTCGATGCCGACACTATCGAGCGTGCGATCAAGCTGTACGCCACCACGCTCTCGGGTATCGGCACTGGCCAGTTCGCCGATATGAGCGAGCTGTCCTCGAACTTCATCTTCGGTACTATGGCCCTGGACATGCTGTGCGGCAAGGTGAACAAGCCGGGCGTGGTGCTCACCGAGCAGAAGCCCGAATCGCGCCACACCGCGCGTCCCACCCACTTCTGGTGCAACCGTCCCTATCAGGAGACCTTCGGCATCGGTTGGACGGTGGGCCTGACCGAGGGCGAGAACCTTCGCCGTTCCCAAGCAGCTGTGGAGCGCTGGAATGCGAAGGGTGTCGATGGCAAGGCCAAGCAGCAGGCTTTTGTGGACTACCAGCTGGCTCGCTTGGGATCGCTGGAGCACAAGGCCGTGCACCAGTGGCAGCTGAACGCCTTGGCGCCGGTGCGCGAGGCGTTGCTGACCGGCGAGCCCTACAAGATCTCGGTGCGTTGGGAGCAGTCTGGCAACAAGTATTGCGTCATGAGCAATGGCGAGCAGTGGAACGAGGCTTACGCCAACATCGACTTCTGCGTGCACCAGCAGCCCCACATGACTTCCACTACCATTGAGGACGCCGACCTGTTCCTGCCCATGCAGGAGTGGTTGGAATTCGAGCACGCCACCGAGACGACCACCCAGTTCAACCAGACTTTCATGCGCAAGCAAATCGTGCATATGGGCGAAACGGAGGATCCGTTCATCTGCGTGACGCGTATCGTCGACAGCTTGTGCGAAAAGCTCGGCGGCGATGATGCGGTGCTCTGCCGCGACTTCCAATTCAACGGTACCTATCGCACCAAGGAGGACATCTATCCGGCTTGGGCCGAGATGTTCGGCGTGGAAAGCTGGCCCGAGGCCGTGAAGCACTCCGAGGATCACACGCTCACGGTGCCTATTGACGAGCTGTACCAGTTCTATCAGCACTTGGATATCGTGGACGATGGGCTGCCTGCCGGATTCGCCACGCTGTCTCGCAAATGCGAGCCCTATGTGACCATGGCGGTGCTGAACGGCCGCACCGGTTTTCCCTATCACTTCCCCTACACCCAGGTGGCCGCCGACGGCACGTGGCCGGAGTACGATGCCGTGTGCACCTACAAGGAGCAGAGTGAGAACATGCTCCAGGACGATCCGGATTTCCCCTTCTACCTCACGACGGGGCGCGTGGCCCACTACCACCACACGACGCTGCGCACCGCTCCCTACAGCCGCGAGCTCATTCCCGTCCCCGATATGCGCATCAACCCCCGCGATGCCGCGGCCCTCGGTGTGGCCCACGGCGATTGGGTGGAGCTGTCGAGCCGTCGCGGTGCCACGCGCGGCCGCGCCTACCTCACCGAGGGCGTGCGTCCCGGCGTGGTGATGATGGAGCGTTTCTACTTCCCCGAAAGCTACGACCATTCCACCAAGACCATGAGCGGCGGCTGGCGCCAGTGCAACGTGAACCTCATGGCCCGCGATGATGTGGTCAACGACAACTTCGCCTCCGCTTCCTGGCGCGGTTACCGCGTCAACGTGAGGAAAGCCGAGGCTCCCGAGGGCCTGTGGACCGAGCCGGAGCAGTTCCAGCCCCTCATGCCCAGCCGCACCTTCGAGTCCCGTACCGAGGAAGGGGCCTGCCATGCCTAGGAAGTGCCTTGTCATCAACATCGACCGGTGCACCGGTTGCGACAGCTGCATCGTGAGCTGCAAATTCGAGAATCACCTGCCCTTGGGCACCTTCTACAACCGTGTCATGCAGGTAGGACCTACGGGCACCTACCCGAACATCGAACGTTACAACCTGCCCGTGCAGTGCCAGCAGTGCACCCATGCGCGCTGTGTGGAGGTGTGCCCCACGGGTGCCTCCTATCGCGACAGCGAATCGGGCATTGTGCTGGTGAACGAGGCGAAGTGCATTGGCTGCCAGTACTGCCTGTACGCCTGCCCCTACGGCGTGCGCAGCTTCAGCGAGGAGGATGGCGTGGCCCGCAAGTGCACGCTGTGCCAGCATCTGACCGCCGACGGCAAGGCCGATCCGGCCTGCGTGCACAATTGCCCCGGCGGCGCCCGGTTCTACGGCGATCTGGACGACCCGGATTCGGCTGTTTCCCGGGAACTGGCCAAGTACGACGATGAGTGCATTCACACGCTGGGCGCTCCCGAAGGCGAAGAGCCCCTGACCCGCTATATCCTCTCGCCTTCGACGGCTCATTGGAAGGAGCTGGTGTAAATGGCACCGAAAATTCAGTGGCCCCTCGTTCTGTTCTCAATGCTCGCGGGGTGCGGCGGATGCTGCTTCGCTTTCGCGGGCGTGGCCGGCGCTCTCGGCGAGTCGACGGCGGTCACGCTCTGGGCGACGGGCATCTCGTTGGTGCTCGTTGTGGTGGGCGCCGTCTGCTCCATGATGCATCTGGCCACGCCCCGTCACGCTTTTGCGGCCGTGACCCATCTGCTGTCCTTCTCGGGCATTTCCGTGGAGCTGATCATGCTCGGTGTGGTATCGGCGCTCATGGCGGCCTATGGCGCTGCGTGCCTGTGGTTCGACAACGAGCTGGCGCGCCTCGTGCTCGGCATTGCCGGAGCAGTGGCCGGCGTCGTGCTGGCTTTTGTAACGGGCCATGGCTACCTCATCTCATCAAAGCCCACCTGGAATACGAAGAAGCTGCCTTTGGCCTATACGGGCACGGCGCTTGTGGCCGGCGGGTTTCTCTACGCGGTGGTGTCGGTGGCGACGGGGGGCGTCTGGGCTATGGAGTTGCCCGTGAAGCTGCTGCTGGCCGTCTGCGCTGTCTTCTCGGCAGTGACGGTGGCCGCGTACCTGGGGCATTTGGGGATGCAGACGGCGAAGAAGAACCCGACGCTGTTCTGGGTCGGCATCGTGGTCTGCGGCCTGGTGGTGCCTCTGGCCTGCGCGGCGATCCTGCTCGCTCCTCTGCCTTCGATGGCTTTCGTCGCGGTGGCGGCCGTCGGTTTCGTTGCCGCCATGGCGGGGGGTCTCAGCCTGCGCATGCTCATGTGGATCGTCGGTGCGGGATTCCTCTTCTTTTTCGAGGACGCCCAAGCAAATCGCAGCGCCATTCTCAACTGCTAGCTATTTTCGGCGGGCCTGTCCGCAAGGATCGCGCCCGCCCTGTCAAAGAAAGGTGGGGAAACCATGATGACCCCCGACGAGTTCTCCCTAGTGCAGGCGAACCGTGCGAAGTTGTACCGCCTTTTCGGCCGTCTTTTCAGGGCGCCGCTCTCCCAGGATGACATTGAGGCGCTTGCAGCGGCCCGGATCGGCTCCCTGAAGAGCGAGGACGCTGCGTTCGATCACGGCATGCACGTCATGGAGCGTTATCTGGAGAAGCGCCACACGGGCACGCGCGCCTTCTTGGGACGCGATTTCACGGCGGCGTTTCTGGGTATGCGCGATGAAGCCGGCCGTTACGCTTTGCCCTACGAAAGCGCCTTTGTGGACGCAACGCAGCATTACATGGGCACAGCGCGGGGCAAGGTGTACAACATCTACAAGAAACAGGCGCTCAAGCTGGCGGAAGGCATCGATCTTCCCGAGGATCATCTGGCCTTTATGTGCGAGTTCATGGCGACGCTGGCCGATCGTGCCGTTGAGGCGCGCGCCGCGTCCGATATGACGGCCCTGCGTGAGAATCTCCTGCTTTCCCAGGCGTTCCTCAAGCACCATATCCTGAATTGGTACCCGGAGTTCTCCGCTCTGGCGGCGCGCTTGGTGGACGAGCGGTTCTACCGCGGGCTTCTGGAGGCGGCCGGTGCCTTCTTCGCCCTGGATGCCAAGGTGCTTCGCGATCTGGTGAAAGATGAGAAGGCAAAGGACCGCTCGTTCGATCTTGCCCGCTGGGAACTGGCCAATGCCGTCCCTGTCGACAAAGAGGGCGTCTATCCGCAGCTTAATCGTCATCGTTGCCTGCGCGTGAAGGGCATGACCTGCGACCGGTGCGCGGCTGTGTGCCCCGAAGCGGTAGATCCGGTGGCGAATAGGAAGCATGAGCCCCAGAACGCTTGCACCGCCTGCGGTGCCTGCGTGGCGGTGTGCCCCGAGAAGGCGCTGTCTCTTTAGGATCCTGGTGTCTTTGCCGGGGCGTCCGTGAATCGATCCGCGCCGGCACCATCGTTGGCATTCGGGTTCGTCAAATGGTTGAAGCGCCGTGCAGGAAAGCACGGCGGGAAAGAAAAGGAGGTTTCGTTATGAGACAAGACGGAGGTTACGCCATTGGGGATAAGGTCCCCATGGGGAAGGCCATTGTGTACTCGTTGCAGCACCTGATGGCCTTCGTGGGCGGCGGCGCTATTGTGCCCGCCATGATCATGGGACTCAATCCGGCGCTGGCGGTGTTCTGCACCGGCCTTGGCACCATCATCTATCTTATTTGCACGCGCAACAAGGTGCCGAGCTACTTCGGCGTGTCGTTCAGCTTCATCACGCCCATGGCCGTGGTGACGGCCGTCGATGGCATTTCGGGCGCGCTCTGCGGTATTGTGGCCGTCGGTGTGGCGCTCTGCGTGGTGGCGGGCATTGTGAAGCTTACCGGCACCGGCTGGATTGACAAGGTGCTGCCGCCGGTAGTGACCGGCTGCATCATCGTGGTCATCGGCGTGGGTCTGTCGGCCACGGCGGTCAACTCCGTGATGTTCGACGGCGGTGCGTCGGAGACCTTCGACACGATGGGCTGCATTGTCGGATTCATCACGTTCCTCGCGGCCGTGGTGGCATCTTCCTGGGGTCGCGGCTTCCTTAAGATGGTGCCCGTGCTCATCGGCATCGTGGTGGGTTATATCGTGGCCATTCCCCTGGGTATGGTGGACTTTACCGCTATCAACGAGGCAGCTTGGATCGGCCTTCCCGAAGTGACGCTGCCCACGTTTAGCGTGAATGCCCTGCTCGTTATCGCTCCCATTGCGTTGGTGCTCGTAGTCGAGCATATCGGCCACCTGATGACGGTGACCAATCTTTCCGGCGAGGACTGCAACAAGTACCTCTCCTCTTCGCTGCTCGGCAACGGCCTTGGCACGGTGGCTTCCGGCTTCCTGGGCGGCCCGGCTTTGACCTCCATCGCCGAGAACATCGGCGTTATGGGTCTGTCGAAGTGCTATTCCACCCGTATCTTCTGGTGGACGGCCGCTTTCGCCATGATCATCGGCGGTTTTTGCCCGAAGCTGGCCATGCTGTTCTACTCCATTCCCAACTGCGTGCTGGGCGGCGTGTCGTTCCTGCTGTTCGGACTCATCTCTGGCAACGGTCTGTCGCTGCTCGTGGATGCCAAAGTGGATTTCAATGAGAATCGCAATCTCATGATCGCTGCCGCCTCGCTCATCGTGGGCATCGGCATGATGACCACCGGCGTGTCCATCCCCCTGGGTTCCTTCAATGTTCCCGGCCTGCTGCTGGCTGCGGTGCTGGCTGTGATCCTGAACCTCGTCTTGCCCAAGGAGTCTCAGGGCGAGAAGCCGGTGACGGCGACGACGGCGGCCGAGGGCGCCGGTAAGGTCCAGGTCTACGACGAGTTGGTCGAGCCCTAAGGCGCTGTGGTTTCCCATCCGTTCAAGCAAGGGGTCGCGGTGCCGAGAGAGTTGTGCGCTCGCTCGGCACCGCGCCGTTGACAAGGGGTGTCCATCATGGGCAAGAGAGTGGTAGATGTCGAGGAAAGGCTTCCCTGGTACCAGGCGCTGCCTCTGGGGCTACAGCATTTCCTCTCAATGTTCGGAGCAACGGTGCTCGTGCCCATGCTCATGGGATTTTCGCCGTCGGTATCTGTGATGTGCTCGGGTATCGGAACGGCGTTGTACCTCGTGGCAACGAAGGGGAAAATTCCGAGCTACCTGGGACCTTCCTTCAGTTTCGTGGGGCCAGTGGTTATTGCGAGCGCTACGGCGGGAGTGGCCGGGGTCGGCTCGGCCATTGTGGGGGCCGGCCTGGTGTTCGTCGTGTGCGCTCTGGTGGTGCGCAAGACGGGAACGCGCTGGATCGATCGGCTCATTCCCACGGTGGTCATGGCCGAGATCATCTTCGTTATTGGCTGCGGCCTGGCTACTACGGCGGTTTCGGAGGCGCTCACCGTGCCCGAGGGCGAGACGCTGTGGCAGACGCTCGTTGTGGCGGGGGTGGCCTTCTTCGTGGTCGTGCTGTGCACGTGCTTCGGGAAGCGGGTGCTGAATACCATCCCCGTGTTGGCCGGGGCCGCAGTGGCTTACGGCCTTTCATGTGCTTTCGGTATGGTGGACTTCACCCCTGTGGCTGAGGCGGCTTGGATCGGCTTGCCCGAGTTCACGTTGCCCGTCGTCGATGTGACGGCCATTGTGCTGGTGAGCCCTATCGCGATTATCGTGGTGATCGAGCATATCGGGCATCTGTTTGTCATCGGCGAGATGACCCACAGGAATTACAATCCCATTCTGTGGCGCTCGCTTTTGGGGGACGGCCTGGCCACCACTGTCGCCGGCCTTCTGGGGGCACCTCCGGCGACGACCTTCGCTGAGAACATCGGCGTGCTCAACGTGACGCGCGTCTATTCGACCCAAGTGTTCTGGTATGCTGCCGCCACGGCATTCATCGTTGGCGGATTTTGTCCCAAGCTGGGGGCGCTGGTGGGCACTATTCCCGATCCGGTTATCGGCGGGGTGTCCATCGTGATATTCGGGCTGATTGCCTGCAATGCCCTGAAGATGCTTGTGGAGCACGCCGTCGACATGACCGATTCCCGGAACCTCATCATTTTCGGCGGTCCGGCCATCGCGGCTATCGGCATGCAGTCGATGGGCGTGAGCATTCCCGTCGGTGAGTACTCCGTGCCGGGGCTGGCCGTGGCGGCGCTGCTGGGCATTGTGCTGAACCTCGTGCTACCCGGCCGTTCCGCCGATGCGGGGGCCGAAAAGGTTCCCCCTGTACCGCGGGAAAGCTATGATGATCTGGCCCGCGATTTCGAGCGGGCCGAGAACGGATCGAACGAGAAGGGGCAGGCGTGAGGCGGTTGGTTCTTTCATGAGTGCGCGGAATGCCGCGGGTCGTCTCATAGGATTTTTTGCGGGCGGTTTTATCGCCGGCTTTAACGAGAACCTGGTGAACATGGCGCTTGTTGCCATCATGGGCGAGTTTTCCGTGGATGCCATGACGGCGCAGTGGCTTGTGACGGGGTTCATGGTAGTCACGGTGTTCGTTGTGGCGGCCATGGCGGCCCTGTATCGACGGCTCGGCCCGCGGACGTTACTGTTCGTCGCTCTGGCGTGCAACGCGCTCGGATCGATGGGCGGTCTGGTGGCCCCTACCTTTGCGGTGCTGTTTGCGTCGCGGCTCGTGCAGGCCGTGGGCACGGGCATTTTCATCCCCCTTATGATGAACGCCATATTGGAAACGGTGGCATCGGAGAAATTGGGCACCTATCTCGCCGTGGGCAACGGCATGATCGCCTTGGGCCCCGCCGTGGCGCCTGTGGCCACCGGTGCCCTCGTCGGCGCCTTTGGCTGGCATAGCGTGTTCGTGGTTCCCCTGGTGGTTTCGGCGCTTATAGGTCTGTGGGGCCTTGTCGCCGTCAGGCCCTCGAGACGCGGCGACGTCCAAGGGAGCTTCGTCTCTCTTCGCGGGGTGCTGCTCAACCGCGGTTTTGTCGCCGCGGCCCTGCTCGTGGTGCTCACCATGAGCATTTACTTTTCCCTTAACGTCATGGGCCCGCTGTATCTGGAAGAATGCGCCCACCTCGGCCCGGCCCTCTCGGGGCTGTGCCTGGGCCCGCTCGTGGTGGCCTATGCTGTCGCGTCGCTTGCCGGCGGTCGCCGTCTCGACCGCCGAGGTCCCGCCCCCTTGCTTTCTCGAGGCTTGGCCGTGGCGGCTGCTGGATCGGTGCTGATGGCCGTAGCCGCCTGGATGGCAAGCGAGATCACACTGCTGGCGGGGATGTTGGTGGTGTTTGTCGGCTGCGGCACGGTGTGCGCCAATTTCCAGACTACAGGGCTGCGGTGCCTGGCGCTGAACCAGCACTCCCTGGGCGTCACCATAATGACGATGGCCGTCCAAATTGCTGCTTCTATCGGACCGTTTGTCTCGGTGGGCACAATGTCGGGCATCCAAGGTGCGGTAGGGGAGGCCCAAAGCGCCCTTGGCTATGAAGGCGCCTGGCTACTCGCGGCCCTCGTTTGTGCGATGGGCTCGCTTCTCGCCTGCTGGGCCTGTCGACAGCTGTGGAAATGGAGGCGCAACAATGCTGATGCGGGGTAAGGCTAACGTCGGCGTTCGTCGGAAGCCGGCATGACGGACTCTCTCAAAGCCGTTACGGGCGCTGCGCCGCCAGCTCTTTCAGGTTCTCGATGGCCAGTTCGGGATCGAGCACGTGCATGCCGAGGTAGGCGCCGCCCATGGTGTCGGCATCGGCGGTGGCGTAGATGGCGCGACTCGTCTCGCCGGTGAGATAGTGCCACAAACGGTACAGGTAGCCGGTCCAGTACATGGGTTCCCGGCCCCAGGAAGCTCCGGCACGGGGCAGGCCGCCCACTTCGTCGTCAAGCTCTTCCAACAGGTATTCCTCCCCGGCCCACTGCAGGAAGTCGAAGACCCCATCCATACGTCGCGCCACGTCGCTGTTCATGAAGGCCTCGATGAAGGTGGGGCAATCGTAGCCGCGCGCGCGGGCCAGTTCGAAGAGACGTCCCTGGATGTCGCACAGTTGTCGTTGGTCTAATCGCAGGTCAGCCAAGGGGAACACCGGCTTCCAGTATCTCGTCGAAGAAGTGTCCCTCGCGGCGGTGCTCGCGACAGATGCGCTCAGCCAAAGCCACTCCCTCGGCCCGGTTCGCCTCGCTCGTGGCAATCAGCTCGGTCCGCTCGTCCTCGCTGAGGCTACGCTCATCCACGATGCGAACGGCATCGCATGCGGCTTGGGTGAGCGCCACTACTTGGTTGCCCAGCTGCAGCGCGGAAAGACTTTTTATAAGGGCGACATCAGTGATGTCCCCGTTGAAGAAGCGGTCGAGGACGACGAACATGCGGTCGTTGGCAATGGGCCCAATGGCAACATCTGCACCCTCAAGCACGGCGGCTGTCTCTGCATAGAGGGCGGTGCCGCGGGCCTGCTCCATCTTGCCGCGATGATAGGCGACGACGAGGGCCCAGGTTGCGTCAGCGGAAAGCTCGCGCACATCGAGGCCGTCGAGATCAAGTTCCACGGTGTAAAAGCGCGCATCGGGGAAGTCGCAGATAAGGGTGAGCGGCTGCAGGGGTTCGGTGCCCAGGTAGAAACCCCGTCCGAAATCACATCGATCCCGGCTAAGAGGCGCAATGGGGCCGTCAATACCGTGGCGTGAGCCATGATAGAGAAGCATGGGGCCTCCTTTGTGACGAATGACCGTGCAGCTCGTACCGATAGTATAGCGGAACAGAGGGCGGGCGGGTTGCCCACAGCTGCCGCGTTGCACCCTCCCGCAATAAAAGGACAATATTTTCCCCGCCCGTTTTTGCGGTATCCTGAAAGCTGAACATGACGTGGGCGCATAAGGCCCGCGGCAGCGAGGGCGGCGAACCGGACGAGACCGGCTTCCCCCGCGAGGGCTACCAGCTGGGCGATTTGGCCGGCGCTGTGAGCCTGGCCATTCCCATGGAGGTGTACGAGGCGGAGGCCCGCGAGCGCACGATGGCCAACGTCAGCCTGTTCGGGGCGCTTGCGGCGGTCATCGTGGCGGTGGCCGTGGCGGTGAACGGAGCGCTCCGACGGCAGGGGCGCCAGATGGACACCCTGGACGCGGCGAGCCTCGAGGCCGACCGCTATCGGGTTGAAATTCTCCCCTCGATGTGCTCGACGTGGAGAATGCGGTGGAGGCGACCGTTGCGCCTGACCGTGGCGCTCACGGCCGCCCGCGATGGCCTGCTCATCGAGGTGGCCGACACCGGTATTGGCATTCCCGAGGACGAGCTCGCCACCATTTTCGAACGCTTCCGCCAGGCGGACTCGTCCATCTCGCGGCGCTACGGCGGCAGCGGCTTGGGACTTGCGCTCGTGAAGGAGATGGCCGAACTGCTCGGCGGCCGCGCCACCGTGCAGAGCGAAGTGGGCGTCGGCAGCGTGTTCCGCGCGAGCCATTCCGGCGCCGTCATGGGCAAAGACGAGCTCATCGAGGAGCTATGGGGCGAGGAGTACCTGGACGGCGCCATCTCCATCGCCGTCTACGTGCGGAAAATTCGCGAGAAGATAGAAGAGAACCCCGCCAAGCCCGCCTACCTGAAGACCGTCTGGGGCGTGGGATACTCCTTCGAGGCGTGAGGGCACCCCGCAATACTTTCGCAATAAAACGGCAAAGCGCTCTTTATGGCATCGCCGGCGCCCTCTTTCATCGAGTGGGGCGCGCAATCGTTCATCACTACGTTTGCCAATAAGAACCTTACCACGAATCCGCTTGCGGGCTCTGATGGACAAGGACGTACAGCGGCTCACAATTTCGATGGATCGATGGATTATCTGGCCCGAGCCGAGGCCATGATCGATGACGCGTTGGAATCGCTCAGCGCACAGCAAGCCTAAGCAAGTTTCTCACTTTGTGATAGTACTGACGTTGGGAAGGCGGACTCGATTGGGGCCCGCCTTCCCCTTATTGCGAGAGCCTGTATAGGTGTGCGGATTGATTCTAGATCGCACCCTTCCGCATCTGTGCGAACCACTCGGGCAGCAGCCCTGCTGCGTATAGGGGCAGGTTCACTACCCAGTCCTGCTCTTTGAAGGGCGACAGCGACAGGCGCAGGCCCCGGCCGAGGTGGTTACGCTCCACGAACAAGCGAAGGCTCTTCGCCTTCAGGTTCGTGGTGGCCTTCGCCTCGACGGCCACGATGGAGCGGCCGTAATCGTACACGAAATCGACCTCGCCGGAGGAGTTCTCGGCCGACCAGTAGTAAGGAACCACCTTGCCTGTGGCAACGAGCTCCTGGCACACGTAGTTTTCCGTGAGGGCCCCCTTGAACTCGGAAAACAGCTCATGGCCGTCAACGAGAACCGAGGCATCGAGACGGCTTGCCGCGCCGAGGAGTCCCACGTCGAGCAGGTATATCTTGAAAGCGTCTCGATCCTCGTAGGCGGAGAGGGGCAGTCCCGGCTTCGTGATGCGGTTGACGCGCAGAAGCAGTCCTGCGTCCACGAGCCACTGGATGGCCTCTTCGTAGCCGCGTGCGCGGGCGCCCGTGCGCACAGCTGAGTAGACGAACTTCTTGTTCTCGCGGGCGAGCTGTCCGGGAGCCGAGTTCCACACGAGCCGTATTTTCTCGGCGAGGGCAGCGTCGGCGTATTTGGAAAAGTCGTGCTCGTAGTCGAAGAGCAGCCGATTCTGCTGCTTTCGCGTTTCGCTGAAGCTGCCCGTATCCAAAAACGTTTGAACCACTTCTGGCATGCCGCCGACGAAGTAGTAATTGCGCAGCTGCTCTATGTAACGCTCCGAAAGGGAATCGGCCAACGCGAGATCTCCTCGTCGCAGGGTATCCAGCATGAGATTGTTGCCGGTTGCGAGGAGAAATTCGTCAAAGGACAAGGGGTAGATGAGCAGGTGGTCGACTTTCCCGACAGGGAAGGAGACGCCCCGGTGAAGGGCGACGCCCAAAAGCGACCCGGCAGCGACGAGGGCGGTTTCAGGGCTGCGCTCGGCGAACGATTTGAGGGAGGTAAGGGCCCGAGGGCATTCTTGAATCTCGTCGAACACTACGAGAGTGTTCGGGTCTTTGGCGTTAACGCCGGTGTACAAGGTGACGGCGTCGAGCAGCCTCGCCGGAGCTAACTCGCCTTCGAACTGACGCGCCATGGCCTCATCTTCGAGGAAGTTCACGTAAGCCACTGCGGCGAAGTGGGTCTGCCCGAACTCCCTGATGAGCCACGTCTTGCCCACCTGTCGTGCTCCCTGCACGAGCAGCGGTCGTCGGCGAGGGGAGTTCTTCCAGGCAATGAGGTCTTTTATGGCGAATCGCTCCACGGCAAGCTCCTTTCTGCCAACGCCAGTCATCGGTTCGAATGCCATGATAATATGTTTCAGAGCAATATTCCATCTGAAAAGTGGCACGGATACCAATTATTCCGACGTAAAAGTGGCACGGATGCCAATTATTCCGACGTAAAAGTGGCATGCTGCGGCTTCGAACTCGCTTTGGCCCTGAGGGGACGACTCTGGTTTTGCCGCCTTCGTGGAACTGCTCTTTCGCTTTAGCGTGTTGGAGTACAATGGCCCTTGCTCGCGTTGCGCACGCGACGAGGGCTTTTCTAGTCTGAGAAAGGGATGGTTCCATTGTCCGACATCACCGAGGTCGATTACATCTGGAAGAACGGCGAGCTGGTGCCGTGGGCGGAGGCGACGACCCATGTGCTGTCGCATTCGCTGCACTACGGCTCCGGCGTGTTCGAGGGCATTCGCTGCTACAAGGTGCCCGACGAGGACAAATCCTACGTGTTCCGCCTGCGCGACCATATGGAACGGCTGCATCGCAGCTGCAAGATTGCCCAGATCGAGTTGCCCTACAGCGTCGACGAGCTGATGGACGCCACGTTGGAAGTCATCCGTGCCAACAGGCTTCCGGCCTGCTATATCCGCCCATTGGTATACCGCGGCTACGGCGTCATGGGGGTAGACCCGACCGGGGCGCCCGTGGACGTCGTCATCGCCGTGTGGCCCTGGGACGCCTACCTGGGCGCCGACGCGCTGGAAAACGGCGTGGCCGTGGGCATCTCCTCGTGGCGCCAGCGCTCGAACAACGCCATTCCGCCGGCGGTGAAGGCCACGGCCTCTTACATGAACTCCATCCTCGCGAAGATGGAGGCGAAGGCCCACGGCTATGCCGAGGCCATCATGTTGAACGAGGCGGGGCTTGTCTGCGAGGGCACGGGCGAGAACTTGTTCATCGTGCGCAACGGCGTGCTTTCCACGCCGCCGCTTTCCGACGGACTTCTCGAGGGCATCACCCGCGACACGGTGCTGTGTCTGGCCGACGACCTGGAGATCCCTGCTGTGGAGGAAAGCCTCACCCGCAGCGACCTGTACATCGCCGATGAGGTGTTCATGACCGGCTCGGCCGCCGAGCTGACGCCCGTGGGTTCCGTGGACGGTCGCGTCATCGGCAAGCCCGGCGAAATCACGCGCGCGCTGCAGGATCGGTTCTTCGATTTGGCCTACGGTCGCATCGGCGAGTACGCCGACTGGCTCACGGAGGTCTAATGGCTGAGATTCGCACCCCCGATGTGGACGACCTGCTGAGCGTTCTGGCCGCCCTCGACGATCCCGATGCTATTTTCGCGCTTCTGGAAGACCTGTTCACCGTGCGCGAGATTCGCGAGACGTCCCAGCGCCTGGGCGTGGCGCGTCTTTTGGCGGCGGGGAAGTCCTATGCGGCCATCGAGGCGGAAACGGGCGCCTCGGCCACGACTATCGCCCGGGTTTCCAAGTGCCTCAGCTACGGCGCCGGCGGCTACGAGCAAGCGCTCAAAATTCTGGATGCGCGCCCGTAGCGGCTGTGCGGAGACGGGCGCTCGGTAAGGGTGATCCGACGCGCGCCGTTCGGCGACGATAGCGAAAGGGGTGTCATCTGGGCACCCCTTTTCTCACGCGCATGAATTCGGGAGAGGCTTTGCGTGCCAAAAAGAAGAGGCGGCTTGGGGGAGCCGCCTCATTGCAGGGGTTCGAGAACGGGTCGGGGAAATCTCGTTCTCGGGAAGCAGGCTTGTTGAGGGGTACCCGCTTCCAAAAGAGAGAAGAAGGAAAGGAAAGGGGAAAGGAGAAGACTTATCAGCTCTTTTCCGTTTCGCTGGTTTGCAGTATAGGGGAGGGACGGCTTTTGGGGGAGCCCTTTGGTGCTGCAGTTACCATCGCGTAAATAAGCGTGCACGGTTCCGTTAAACAGGGGCGGGGCGACCGGGCTGCTTGATACCGACGAAGGCGCGGGCTGGGTGCGCGAGAGTTGTGGAGAAAGTGTAAACCCAGGTTAACTCCCTTGTGCGAACGAATCAGTTAACCTATTATAACTTTTGTCAGCAGGGCCGAGGGAACGAAGCCCTGCAACACCTCCTCTCTTCTTGTTTTACTGGGTGGCGAAGCTTCTCCTCGTCTCGCTATCGCCACAACACGAAGCCCGCGGATCCCCCCTCCCGCGGGCCTTCGTGTTTTTCGGGCCGGATCTCCTGTTTCGCCATGGAACTGACACGAGGCGTTTGAGGGGAGGATACTTTGGTTGACTGTGTGCGAACTATGACCTTCTTCCTTTTGATTTCCTGGCGTTGACATGGGGATTTCGACTGAAACAAAGCAGTGGCATAGGGGCTACGAAGGGCTGCTGCACCCCTAATTAGTGCATGCGAGGGGTCATCATTTACTTGCAGACTCAAGAGATGGCAAAGCCGGAGCGGACGCGTTCCGGCAGAGTATCTGAGGGTCATGCTGCGCGGGTCGCCCGGCTGTCTGCCTGAAAAGCGGCCGGTCTGAGGACTGCGGCACTGAAAGAATTTTCGCAAACAAGAGCCTTCAAGGGAATGGTGATGACAATGAAATTCAGGGCTATAGGTTGGGTGGCGCTCTCCGGTCTGTTCGCGGTAAGCCTTGTGGGGTGCGCGGCCCAAAGTAGTCAGACGGCACCGGCCGGATCGGAGCAGGCGGTGGTGCAGACTGAAGAGACCCAGGGCCCAGCAGCGGGTCAGGCTGCCGTCGATGAGCAGGCCGATGCCGCCACGGCCGAGCAGGAGGCCGCGAACCCCGCCGAGTTGCAAATCGTCGATTCCGGCTGGTTCGCTGCCGACAACGGCATGGTCGATTTTGCCGTGAAGGTGCAGAACCCCAACAAAACCGTAGAGGCTATCGATCCGGTCATCGAGGTCGTGGGCAAGGACGATAGCGGCAACGTCATCTTCGACGAGACGATTGAAACTCCGGGTGTGTTGCCCGATTCCACTTACTATTATTCCTACGTGGCGGGGTCGACCGCTGATTCCTCGGCAAACTCGACCGAGGTGGTGAAGCCGGCGACCGTTGAGTTCTCCATCACGACGCCCGAGGGTTCGTGGGAGGCCACGGACCAGAAGCTGGCTGATGTGTACGCTGTGCAGGACGGGGGCGCGACCGATACTCAGTTCGGCGCCAAGGAGTTCACAGGCACGGTGACGGCGTCCGAGTCGCTGGATGGCGCCACGCAGTCGCGCGTCGACGTGGTGCTGCTTGATCAAGACGGGAAGATTGAGGGCGGTTACTTCAAGATTGTCGACACCGAGCCTGGTCAGGCGGCCGACTACGACATCTACGCCGTGGGTGCTCCTCAGTACGCGAGCTATGCCGTGTACGCCAGCCCGTGGCCCGAGGAGGACGCGGCATAGAAGCTGAGTGGTTTACTTTGGATTAGACAGAGGGCAGAAAGAAAATAAACCGAGTTCGGACTTTTCAATTTCTCGAGTCACATTAGAGTGAGCGCCAAGGATGGCCCATTGTGCCAGGCTGTCCTTGGCGTTTCAGGTTGAATTCCCAAAAGAGGAGGAGAACGCTTATGCCATACGAAAAGGGCAACGGCAAGACCGTCGTCATCGCCCTGGGCGGCAACGCCCTCGGCAACACCCCGCAGGAGCAGCTTACGCTCGTGCGGAACACCGCCAAGCACATCGTGGACATGATCGAGGACGGCGCCAACGTCGTCGTCTCCCACGGCAACGGCCCCCAGGTCGGCATGATCAACAACGCGTTCGCCTACGCGGCGGCCAACGACGACAAGACCCCGGACATGCCCTTCCCCGAGGCCGGCGCCATGTCCCAGGGCTACATCGGCTACCAGCTGTCCCAGGCCATCCTGAACGAGCTGAAGCGCCGCGACATCATGCGCTCGACGGCCTGCATCGTCACCGAGACCGTCGTCGACGAGGACGACCTCGCGTTCCAGAACCCCACCAAGCCGGTGGGCGCGTTCATGGACGAGGAGACCGCCAAGGCCAAGGCGGCGGAGATGGGCATCACCGTGAAGGAGGACGCCGGCCGCGGCTGGCGCCAGGTGGTCGCCTCCCCGATCCCCAAGCGCATCGTGGAGTTCGACGCCGTGCGCGATCTGGTGGAGGACGGCTACATCGTCGTGTCCACCGGCGGCGGCGGGGTGCCGGTGTTCGAGACCGGGGACGGCTACGTGGGCACCCCCGCGGTCATCGACAAGGACCGCTCCAGCGCGCTCATGGCCGCCGAGCTCGGCGCCGACATGCTCGTGATCCTCACCGCCGTGGAGAAGGTGTGCGTCAACTTCAACACGCCCGAGCAGCAGACCATCGACGAGATGGACGTGGCCCAGGCCGAGGAGTACATCAAGGAGGGCCAGTTCGCCCCCGGCTCCATGCTCCCGAAGGTGGAGGCCTGCATCGAGTACGTCGAGGCCTACCCCGAGGGCCGCGCCCTCATCACCTCGCTCGAGTGCGCGGCCGCCGGCCTGCGCGGCGAGACCGGCACCGTCATCACCGCCAACTAGGCAACGATCTACAAGCCAAGGGGCGGCTCCGGGATAAGGAGCCGCCCCTTTTTATGCAAGAATTTCGACTTGTTAGAGTTATGGGAGGCAGGAAAGGACCCCTTGCCGCTTGATCCAGGGAAAGCGACGGCGAAATCCAAGGTCGCTGTACGATCCTCTGCAGCCGATTCTTTCGAGCGCTCGTCCCGAACTCTAACAACTCGAAAAAACCGCTCTGCAAATGGCCGCCGATTGTCGCGGGGGATCCGGCTTCCCCGCTAGCCCTCCGCGCGCAGGAAGGCTTCGTAGCCGCGGCGGGCTTCGTAGATGTCGGCTTTGCTGGTGACTTCCCAGGGGGAGTGCATCGAAAGCACGGGCACGCCGGAGTCGATGACGTCCATGCCGTACTTCGCGGGGATGTAAGCGATGGTTCCGCCGCCGCCGGCGTCCACGCGGCCCAGCTCGGCGGTCTGGAAGCTCACGCCCGCGTCGTCCATGATGCGGCGCACGAGCGCGACGTACTCGGCCGAGGCGTCGTTGGAGCCGCTCTTGCCGCGGGAGCCGGTGTACTTGTTGAACACGAGACCGCGGCCCAGATAGGCGGAGTTCTTAGCTTCGAAGACGCTCGCGTAGGCGGGGTCGAATCCGGCGGACACGTCCGAGGACAGCATGCGCGAGCGGGTGAGGGCGCGGCGCAGGCGCAGCGGGCTGCTCTCGCCGGCGAGCGCCATGATTTCGGCGATGGTGTTTTCAAAGAACATCGAGGCCATGCCGGAGGCGCCCACGCTGCCGATCTCCTCCTTGTCCACCAGCACGCAGACAGCGGTGCGGGCGGGGATGTCGTCGCCCAAGGCCAGCTGGGCCGCAAGGGAGGTGTAGGCGCACACGCGGTCGTCCTGGCCGTAGCCGATGACCATGGAACGATCGAAGCCGAGGTCGCGGGCGCGGCCGGCGGGCACTACCTCCAGCTCGGCTGAGAGGAAGTCCTCCTCGGCGATGCCGTACTTGTCGGACAGAAGCGCCAGCACGTAGGCTTTCACGGGATCTTTGGAGGCCTTGTCGCCTTCGGCTTTCCCGGCGCCGTCGTCCGCCTCGTCGGCGCCGGTCGCGGCGAGCGGCCGGTTGCCCACGAGCACGTCCAAGTCCTCGCCTTCCACGACCTTCGAGCCCTTCTTATCCATCTGCTGGGAACCCAAGTGGGGGAGCAGGTCGGTCACGCAGAACACCGGGTCAGCCGGGTCGTCGCCGATGTTCACCTCCACCACCGCGCCGTCGGTTTTGGCCACGACGCCGTGAAGCGCCAGCGGCAACGCCGTCCACTGGTAGTTTTTGATGCCGCCGTAGTAGTGCGTGTCCAGCAGCGCGAAGTCGTTCGTCTCGTACAGCGGATTCTGCTTGATGTCGAGGCGCGGCGAGTCGATGTGCGCCCCCAGGATGTTCATGCCCTCCGAGATCGGTGCGGCCCCCACATGTACGAGAATGACGGCCTTGCCCTGGGCGCAGGCCCACAGCTTGCTGCCCGGGCCCACCGGTGTGCCGGCGGCGATGCAATCAGCCAGCGAATCGTAGCCGGCGTCCTCAGCAGCGGCGATGGCGGCCGCCGCGCACTCGCGCTCGGTCTTGTTCTCGGAGATGAAATCGATGTAGTCGACGGCCAGCGCCTCAAGCTCGTCCAGCGACGCCTCGTCGTACTTCTTCCAAGCCACTTCGCGTTCCACGTAACATCCTTTCTCTTGTGCGATCGAACACAGTATGAACCAATCTGTGGGGAAAAGTTCGGAAATTGTTACATCCTGTTTTCTCGATGCGCGGGGCGGGAGCGCCGTACTATAATGGCCCAGACATTGAGACGATGTCGCCGATACTTAAGAAAGGAAGATTCCATGAATCTGCGTGACGTTATTCCTACCGCCGAGAACTCCAGCAACTTCAACGTCGTCCCCGAGTCCATCACCGAGGTGGGCACCACCCTCGAGAACCTGAAGGCTGCCGTGTGCGGCGAGACCGGCGCGTCCGCCAAGTACGCCGCCTGCGCCGCTGCCGCCAAGGAGCAGGGTTTCGACCAGATCGCCCGCCTGTTCGAGGCCACCAGCGCCGCCGAGCAGATCCACATCGGCCTTGAGGCCGGCGTGATCGCCGAGATCGAGCCGGGCTACGAGCGCCCCGCCGCTCCCGAGGCCGAGGGCATCGCTACCGACCTGAACCTCATCGCCGGCGCCCTGGGCGAGATCTACGAGACCTCCGACATGTACCCGAGCTTCATCAAGGTCGCTCAGGAGGAGGGCAACAAGAAGGCCGAGTTCGTGTTCACCCGCGCCAAGCTCGCCGAGGCCGTGCACGCCGAGCTGTACATGGACGCCTACAACAACATCGACGCTCCCACCGACGAGGCCTACTACCTGTGCCCCATCTGCGGCCACATCCACAAGGGCGACGATTTCGAGAAGTGCCCCATCTGCTTCACCCCGGCCGACAAGTTCCGCAAGTTCTAAGTCGTCCGCACGCATAGCGCGCACCTCATGCGACCGTCCTTCGGGGCGGTCGCTTTTTTCGTGCGCATGGGTGCTTCTCGCTGTTGCCGGACGCGAGCGACGGACACGGTTTGATCGGTTGCGTCTGTGCTGCGAAGGGGAAGGTGGCCTTTGTGGCCGAGCATTTTCGCAGGGGCGGCCCTCACGCTTCTTCTGCCGGCAATGTGCGATACTGGGTGTCGTTCGGCGGCGAAAGGAGAGCGAGAACATGCGGAAGGCGAGTTTCGATACGGGGCGGGGAAAGATCGTCTACTGGGTAAGCGATGTGCCCGATGCGACGCGGCCGTGGGTGGTGTTCCTGCCGGGGCTTACGGCGGATCGTCGCCTGTTCGCGCCGCAGATCGAGCACTTCGAGGGCCGTGCCAACTGCCTGGTGTGGGACGCGCCGGCCCATGGTGAGTCGCGCCCGTTCCCGCTGGATTTCTCGCTGCCCGACTTGGCCCGTTGGTTGGGGGAGATCATGAAGGCAGAAGGCGTCAGTGCGCCTGTGCTCGTAGGTCAGTCGATGGGAGGGTACGTGGCTCAGGTGTTCGACGTGCTGTTCCCAGGGCGCGCCCGCGGCATCGTGTCGGTGGACTCCGCGCCGCTCGGTCGCGACTACTACAAGCGATGGGAGTTGGCCTGTCTGCCTTTCGTGACGCGCATGTTCTACCTGTACCCGTGGGCCACGCTTAAGAAGACGAGCACCGAAGGCAATGCCGCAACTCCCGAGGGCCGCGCCATCATGGGCTCGATCCTGGCCGGCTACGAGAAGGGGGAGTACTGCCGGCTTTCCGCCCATGGGTTCGCCATGCTGGCCGAGGTGGTGAGAAGCGATGAGTACGCCGCGCCGACCGCCCCGCTCACGCTGATCGTCGGCGAGCTCGACCGCACGGGGTTCGTCCGCAAGTACAACGAGCTGTGGTCGGAGCGTACGGGCTTGCCCGTTCGCTGGGTAGAAGGCGCCGCCCATAACTCCAACGCCGATAATCCAGCTGCCGTGAACGCCATCATCGAAGAGGCGCTCGGCGGCAACTGAGATTGCACCCAGCGGATTGCGGCGGCTTCAGGCACTCGCGGCCGCCTCGCAGCTTGCAAATGATCGGGCGCAGATGTTCGGCGCTCGCCTTGCCAGCTTCCAAACGATCGTGTGAGAGACGGCTCTGGCTGGTTTAGTTCTGCTAGAATGCTTCCGCTGAGAAAGCCATAGCGTGAAGGAGGTGAGAGGAATGTCGAAGAAGCGCAAGAAGGCGCATCCTGTGCAGGCGGTAAAGCCGAAAAGCGATGTCGTGTGGCGGCAGTCGGCTGAGGAAGCGACGCTGGCGAGCAAGCCGCGCTACAACGGGTTCGCCTGTGGGCATGGCGCCCACGGTTCGGCGAAGTACAGCCGAGCGCGGGCCAAGCAGGTCTGGCAGCGACAGATGCGACAAGAAGGAGCCTCTCGGGGCTCCTTCCCTTTTATAGAGGCCCGACGACGGGATCCCGCAGCAGCGCGGTCTCAGAGGCGGTGCTGTTTGCGCCAGGCGGCGGGGGAGCAGCCGACCTCGCGGGAGAAGGCGGTGGCGAAGGTAGTCGGGCGCGGATAGCCCACGGCGCGGCCCACCTCGGACAAAGGGAGGTCCGTGCCGGCCAGAAGCTCGCGGGCGCGCTCCATCCGCAGGTCCCGCAGCTCCTCGGCCACGCCGCGCCCGCGCTCGGCCTTGTAGGTGGCCGCCAGACGCGAGCGGCTCACGCACAGTTCGCGGGCGATGGACTCCAGTGTGAGCGGCGCATCCAAGTGGCGCTCCAGCAGCGCGCGGGCGTCGCGGGCCAGACGGGCCGCTTCGCTGCTGCCCCGAGCGGCTTCGGCCTGTCCTTCGGCCTCGGCGGTATCCATGAGGCAGGCGACGGCCTCGGCGGCAAGCGCCGTCAGGTGCAGCTCGGTCGCCGCGGCGTCGGCCGTTCGGGCGTCGAGGCGCTGCAGCATGGCGCCCACGTGGGGCGCGTTCAGGACCTGGGGCGCCGTGGCAAAGCGCTCCAGCAGGGCATCGCCGTCGGAGCGGCGGTCGAAAGCGAGCTGTTCCCAGAAGCGCGGCGTGAAGCACAGCGAGCGGGACACATAGGGGGTGCGCGGCTTCAGCCGGTAGGCGTAGGAGCCGGCATCCTGGCAGTACATGACAAGACCTGCAGGGCCGGGGGCGCTGACGGGCCGCGGCATGGTTTCCAGGCAGCTCGGCGACATGATGCCCAGGCAGAAGTAGCCGGGTCCGCAGCTCGTGAGGTCCACGGCGCCTTCCACCTCGAGGTCGAGCACGGTCATCAGGCAATCGGGGCCGATGCCCGCCATCCAGGCGCTGCCGCGGCCGCGCTCCGGCGCGAGCTGCGACACGATGCCGCTGCGCCGGGCCACCGGCTCCATCCCCAGCGTCTCAATTTGGGAGAGGAACAGGTGGTGCAGTCCCTTGTCTATGTTCGCCAACGCGCTCGCGCCCATAATCGTGCCCGTCGTTTTCCGATCCGTCCAGAGTTCTTTCCGATTCGTCCATAAGTTAGCCTTACTTAACACAAAGGCCTTAACGCAAGGTAAATTAACCGACTGAAACTTTCAAGAAGAGAACGGCGACGCGACGGAAAAGGGACGGGAGCGCCGCCTTAAGCGGAAAGGTGCGCACAGGTGGAAGGCACGATGGACGGAATCGAGGGCGCCATGCCCGAGCCCAGGAAGGCGCCGCGGCCGGCATCGGTATCTCGGGCGCGCGAGGGCGCCTCGACTCGCGGGGCGTCGGGCGGCCTGATGATGGCGGCGGCCGAGCACGACCGTCGCCGCGTGGACCCGCGGGTGGCGCTGGCGGTGCTCGTGCTGCTCAACGTGGCCGTGTTCGCATCCGGCGCGAAGGCCATCGAGCTGGCGGCCGTGGCCGGCGATGCGGCGCTCATGCTGTGGTGCCGCCGCGGACGTTTGGCCTGCGCGTGGCTTGGCGCCTACGCCGCCTTATCGCTCATTGCGCTGGCCTGCATCCTGGGCGGTCCCTTCTTCATGCCCATGGGCTCGTGTCTGGTCATGCTCGCGCGGCTGTTCCCCACGGCCATGTTCGCGGCCGCGCTCATCTCCACGACCTATTTGGGCGAGCTGGCCTGCGCTCTGCAGTCTTTCGGGCTCTCGGGGCGCATGACCGTGGCGGTGTGCGTGGGCATGCGCTTCTTCCCGACCATCGCCCGGGAGGCGAGGGCCGTGCGCGAGGCCATGCTCACCCGGGGCCTTCGCCTGACGCCGGCGGCCATCCTGCGCCATCCGGCCGGGCTGCTGGAGAACTTCATGGTGCCCTACCTGCACCGCGTGTCCATCGTGGCCGACGAGCTGGGGGACGCCGTCATGGCCCGCGGCGTGGAAACGACGCGCCGACGCGGCTCCTACCACGAGCTGCGCATCGGGGCGCTGGACGTCGTGGTGCTGGTCGCGGCCGTGGCGCTGGTCGCGGCGGCGGTGGCGGGGAAGGTGCTCCCGTGAGCGCCGCGACCCCATCGGCCGCAACGGCCGCCATCGTCCTCGAGAATGTGTCCTACACCTACCCCGGCGCGGAGCGGCCGGTGCTGCGCGGGGTCTTCCTCGAGATTCCGCGGGGCCAGTGCGTGGTGGTCACCGGCGCCTCCGGTTGCGGTAAGACCACGCTCACGCGCCTCATCAACGGCCTGGTGCCCCATGTCTATGCCGGCGAGGTGAAGGGCCGCGTGATGGTGGAGGGAACGGAGGTGGCCGCCTGGACTCCCGACGAGCTGGGCGTGCGCGTGGGTTCGGTGTTCCAGAACCCCCGCAGCCAGTTCGTGAACCTGGACGTGGCCTCCGAGATCGCCTTCGGCTGCGAGAACCTGGGCCTTCCCCGCGGCGAGATTGTGGCGCGGGTGTCCAAGGCGGCCCGGGCCTTGGGGATCGCCGATTTGCTCGATCGCGGCATCGAGGAGCTTTCCGGCGGCCAGAAGCAGGCGGTGGCCATCGCCTCGGCCTTCGCCATGGAGCCGGCGGTGTTCGTGCTGGACGAGCCGACGGCCTCCCTGGACGTGCCCTCCATGAAGCGCCTCGCCGAGGTGGTGGCGGCGCTGAAAGCGGCGGGCAAGACCGTCGTCGTGTCCGAGCACCGCCTGTGGTGGCTGGCGGACGTGGCCGATCGGGTGGTGCTCATGGAAGATGGCGCCGTTGCCGGCGACTGGACGGCCGCCGACTTCGCGGCGCTGCCGGCCGCCCGTCGCGCCGCGGCCGGCGTGCGGGCCTGGACGGTGGCGGAGATGGAAGGGGAGGGCCGCCCCGCTGCGGCGGTCCCGGCCGGCGCGGTCTCAGCCGATGCCCCCGCGCCCGAAGCGCCCCGGCTGCAGGCCGCCGGCCTGACCGTGGCCTTCCGCCGCCGGCCGCCGGTACTGGACGGCCTCGACCTCTCCCTGGAGCCCGGGCGCGTGCTCGGCATCGTCGGCCGCAACGGCGCCGGCAAGACCACGCTCTTGCGCTGCCTGGCGGGGCTTACCCGCGAGCGCGCGGGCACCGTGGCCGTGGACGGGGCGCCCGTGGCCGCCCGACGGCGCCCGGGCCTCGTGCATCTGGTCATGCAGGAGCCGGGCTACCAGCTGTTCGCCGACAGCGCCCGCGCCGAGCTGCATCGGGAAAGCGACGAGGCCGCCGACGCGATGCTGGCCGCTTTCGGCCTCGCCGCCTGCGCCGAGCGCCATCCCTTGGCCCTTTCCGGCGGCGAGCGCCAGCGCCTGGCCGTGGCCGCCGGCCTCGCCCAGGGTGCCCGGGTGCTCGTGCTCGACGAGCCCACGAGCGGCCTGGACCGCGCCAACATGGAGCGCGTCGCCGCGGTTTTGCGCCGGGCCGCCGCCGACGGCGTCGCCGTGGTCCTCGTCACCCACGACTACGAGTTCCTCTGCGCGGTCTGCGACGAGGCGGCCGAGGTGGAAGGCGGCCGCATTCAGGCCCGCTACCCCCTCGACGACGCCGGCCTCGCCCGCGTGCGCGCCCGCTTCGGCCTCTGAACCCCCCCCCCTCAAATTCCGAGCCCTTCGGCTCTCTGAACCTCACGGTAACCCATCCCCAAAGGAAAGGATTGAATCTATGGCAACGACAACGGCAAAGACGACGAGCGCAGCACCCCTGGCAGCCTCGGGGCGCCTCACGGCGAAGGACATCGTGCTTCTGGCCGTGTTCGGCGTGGTCACCTTCTTCGTCATGATGGCGGTGGCCATGGTGTGCAGCTTCAGCACCGACATGGCCTGGTGGACCCACGCCATCGGCTCCATCCCGGCCGGCATCGTGTGGACCTACCTCATGGCGCGGGTGCCCAAGCGCGGGGCGGCCTTCATCGCCGGCGCCATCATGGCCCTGCTCGGCTTCGTCATGGGCATGGCCTGGACGGGCCCGGTGGGCATCCTTGCCGGCGCGGCCCTCTGCGAGCTTGTCATGATGGCCGGCCGCCGCGCGAAGTGGACGGTGGTCGTGGGCTGGGCGGTGCTCGTGCTGTGCTGGTGGTTCGGGCAGATCTCGCTCATCCTGTTCGCCGGCGAGTCCTATGTGCAGATGGTGGTGGACATGGGCATGACGGCCGAGTACGGCCAGGGGCTCGTGAACTGGGTGTACAGCCCTGCCTTCCCGATCTGCGGCTGCGTGACGGCGCTGTGCGCCGCGCTCGGCAGCTGGCTGGGACTGCGCATCTTCCAGAAGCACTTCGCGAAGATCGCGGCCTAAGGGGAAGCGATGGCGACGGAACAGGATAAGCGGCCCCAGGGCGGCAACGCCGTGATGCAGCTGCTGCAATTCGCCGGGTCGCGGCGCTGGCTCGCCTTCGCGGGCTCGGCGCTGGCGGCGGTCAACGGCATCCTTACGGTGGTGCCGCTCGTGCTCGTGTGGTTCGTGCTGCGCGACTTCGTGGCCGTAGCGCCCCATTTCGAGGAGGCCACCGACGCCACGCTGTGGGCGTGGCTCGCCTTCGGGGCGGCCGTGCTAGGGGCGCTGTGCTACTTCGCCGGCCTCATGCTCACCCACACGGCCGCCTTCCGCGTGGCCGCCAACATGCGCAAGGCGTGCCTGGCCCATGTGGCGAAGGTGCCGCTCGGCTATTTCGACGCGAACGCCTCGGGCCGTCTGCGCCGCATCATCGACGGCTGCGCCGGGCAGACCGAGGACGTCATCGCCCACAAGATGCCCGACTTCATCGCTTCCATTACGGCACCGGTGGCCTATCTGGTGGCCATGTTCCTGTTCGACTGGGTCATGGGACTCGTGTGCCTCATCCCCGTGGCGGTGTCGCTGTTCGCCATGTGGTGGATGATGGGCCGCGACGTGCCCGAGGGCGGCCGCTACTTCATGCAACGCTACCAGGAGGCCCTAAACCGCATGTCCACGGCGGCCACCGAGTACGTGCGCGGCATTCCCGTGGTGAAGGTGTTCCAGCAGACGGTGCACTCGTTTCGGGCCTTCCACGCGGCCATCGTCGACTACCGCGACATGGCCACCAACTACGTGAACTTCTGCCGCCTGCCCCAGGTGGTGCAGCTCACAGCCATCAACGGCACCTTCGTGGTGCTCGTGCCGGCGGCCATTTTGCTGGCGGCGGGCGCGGGCGACTTCGGCCGCTTCCTCACCGACTTTTTGTTCTACGTCATCTTCTCGGCCTTCACCACCACGGTGATGAGCAAGGTGATGTACTCCTCCGAGGCGCTCATGATGGCCGAGGACTCCATGCGCCGGGTGAACGAGATTCTGGCCGTGGCGCCCATGGAAGAGGTCGCCGAAGGGGCCGCGGCGCACCCGGCGGGCACTGAGGTGGCGCTTGAGAACGTGACCTTCGCCTACCCCGGCTCGGCGCGCCCGGCCCTGCGCGACGTGAGCCTCACGGTGCCGGCTGGCGCCACGGTGGCGCTCGTCGGGCCCTCCGGCGGCGGCAAGAGCACGCTGGCGAGCTTGGTGCCGCGCTTTTGGGATCCGCAGGAGGGCGTGGTCGCGGTGGGCGGCGCCGATGTGCGGCGCATTCCCGCTGCCGAGCTCATGGACACTGTGGCCTTCGTGTTCCAAAACGATCGCCTGTTCAAGGGCACCTTGGCCGATAACATCCGCATGGGGCGCCCCGATGCCAGCGACGAGGACGTGGCCGCGGCGGCCCGGGCGGCCCAGTGCGACGACATCATCGCGAAGTTCCCCGAGGGGCTTGCCACCCGCGTGGGCGCGGACGGCGTGTACCTGTCGGGCGGGGAGTGCCAGCGCATCGCGCTCGCCCGCGCCATTTTGAAGGACGCGCCCGTGGTGGTGCTCGACGAGGCCACGGCCTTCGCCGACCCCGAGAACGAGGCCCTCATCCAGCAGGCCCTGGGGCGCCTGGCCGCCGGCAAGACGGTGCTCATGATCGCGCACCGGCTGTCCACGGTGGTGGACGCCGACCTCATCGCCGTGGTGGACGACGGCGCCATCGTGGAGCGCGGCACCCACGACGAGCTGCTGGCCCGCGGCGGCACCTACGCGCGCCTGTGGAAGAACTACTGCCAGGCCGCCCAATGGAAGATCGCGGGAGGGAGCGCCCATGCTGCGTGATCGTCTGGCCCTGACCGAGGAAGGCGCCCGCTCGCTGCGGAAAGGCGCGCTCGTCTGCGCCTTGGCCAACCTCGTGCTCATGTTCCCCGTCGGGGTGTTCTACCTTGTGACCGGCGAGTTTCTGGCCCACTGGGAAGACGGGGCGGTGCCGCTGCCGACCCTTTGGCCCTACCTGGCGCTCATCGCGGTGGTGCTGGCGGCGGTGTTCGCCACCCAGTATTGGGAGTACCACGCCACCTACAGCGTGGTGTACCAGGAGAGCGCCCGCAAGCGTATCGGCCTGGCCGAGCGGCTGCGTGTGCTGCCGCTGTCGTTTTTCGGCAAGCGCGATCTGGCCGATCTCACCACGGTGATCATGAAGGACGCCGCCGACCAGGAGCGCCTGTTCAGCCACACCATGCCCCAGGCCTTCGGCACGGGCATCTCCACGGTGATCGTCGCCGTCATGCTGCTCGTCTTCGACTGGCGGCTCGCCTGCGCGTCGCTGTGGCCGGTGCCCGTGGCTCTGCTGATCCTGCTGGCGACGAGCCGCGCCCAAACGGCGAAGACCCGGGGCAAGAACGCCGCCGCCCTGGCGCTTGCCGACGACATCCAGGAGTACTTGGAATCGAACCGCGAGGTGCGCGCCTTGAACCGCGCCGACGACTTCTTGGGCCGCCTGAACGATGACGTGGACGCCTTCGAGCGGGCGAAGCTGGCCTCAGAGCTGGTGACGGGCACGGCGGTCGTCTGCACCCAGACGCTGCTGCGCCTGGGCATCGTGACCACCATCCTCGTCGGCACGGCGCTCGTGGCCGCCGGCCAGTGCAGCCTGCTCGTGTTCTTCTGCTTCATGCTGGTGGTCACGCGTCTGTACGACCCCATCGGCCTCATTCTGCAGTCGGTGGCCGAGCTCATCGACATGACCCAGTCGCTCGCCCGCATGAAGGCCATCGAGGGCGAGCCGGCGCAGACGGGGGAGCTTACCTTCAACCCCCAGGGTCACGACATCGTGTTCGACGACGTGACCTTCGCCTACGACGACGGGGGTCCCGTGCTCAGCTCCGTGAGCTTCACGGCCCGGGAAGGGGAGGTCACTGCCCTGGTGGGGCCGTCCGGTTCCGGCAAGTCCACGGCGGCCAAGCTGGCGGCGCGCTTCTGGGATGTGGGCGAGGGCGCGGTCACCGTGGGCGGCGTGGACGTCTCCGGCATCGACCCGGAGACGCTGCTCACCGATTACACCGAGGTGTTCCAAGACGTGGTGCTGTTCAACGGCACCGTGATGGAGAACATCCGCCTCGGGCGGCGCGACGCCACCGACGAGGAGGTGCTGGCGGCGGCCCGGGCGGCCAACTGCGACGAGTTCGTGCAGAAGATGCCCCAGGGCTACGCCACGCCCATCGGCGAGAACGGCGCTCTGCTCTCCGGCGGCGAGCGCCAACGCATCTCCATCGCCCGGGCCATTCTGAAAGACGCCCCCATCGTGCTTCTGGACGAGGCCACGGCCTCGCTGGACGTGGAGAACGAGTCGGCGGTGCAGCAGGCGCTCTCCCGGTTGCTCGTGGGCAAGACGGTGCTCGTCATCGCCCACCGCATGCGCACGGTCATGGGCGCCGACCACGTGGTGGTCCTCGCCGAGGGCCGCGTCGCCGAAGACGGCACTCCCGCCGAACTGCTCGCGGCCGGCGGCCTGTTCGCCCGCATGGCCTCCCTCCAAGGCCAAGCCGCCGATTGGAAGTTGTAAGACAGGGCGTATCTGCCTTTTCCGTTCACCCTCTGCGGCATATCTGCCTCTAACAGCAAGGGCCCGCGGCGGAAGCTGCGGGCCCTTGGGGGTGAAGGCGCCCGGCGATAAGTGGGAGGGAGGTTATCGCCGGGCAGGAGTAAGCGGGATGGCTAGGCGAGGGAGGCCACGTACTCGCCGGTGAACTTGCCCTGGGTGACGGCGAAGGCGATGGATACGCCGCACAGGGCCGTGGTGTACTGAATGCCGAAGCGGCTGCCCGCTGTGTTGCCAGCGGCGAACAGGCCCGGGATGGGGCGGAAGGTCTCGCGAGCGAGCACCTGGCCGTTCTCGTCGATGGCCACGCCCGAAGTGTTGCAGAGCATGCCGCCCAAGGTCTTCTCGCCGGCATAGGCGTAGTAGGGCGGCTGGTTCACCGCGAACATGAGCGACTTCTCCTTACCGAAGTCCTCGTCGAGGCCGGTGGCGCACAGCTCGTTGTAGCGCTCGATGGACGCCACGAAGTTGTCCAGGGCCTCGCCCTCGTAGCCCAAATATCCGCCCAGGGTCTCGTAGTCGTTGGCGGCGTACACGACGGGGTTGGAATCGGGGCCGGAGCCTTCCGGGCCGCCCGCGACGGCAGCCTCCAGGATGGCGGGCAGGCCGTCCATGCCGCCGTTGGGGTAGTCGATGCCCATGTGGCAGGCGGGCTGGGCCTTGATCAGCGCCTCGTAGTTGCTGTCGAAGACGTTGGCGATCTTGCCCGCAGGCTGCAGGGCGCCGGCGTAGGCCGCCCATTCCATGAACCCAAAGCCTTCGTTGCAGTAGCGCTTGCCGTCGGCGTTGATCCACAGCGACGCGGCGGAGCCGAGCGGGTCTGCGGGGCTGTCGCAGGGGTAGTAGTAGTCGCCGCCCATGGAGGACTGGTAGGGGTCGAGCTGGCCGCCGGCCCAGTAGCACAGCTTCAGGCCGTCGCCCTCATAGCCCGAGGTGACGATCTGGCCATCCTCGCCGATCATGTTGGTGATCTGGGAGAGCAACTCCTTGGCCATCTCGGGGTTGGCGGAGTAGTCGCCGGCGCAGACGATGACGCCCTTGGCGGCGTTCACCTGCACGTAGCTGCCGTCCTCCTTCTGACCGACGGCGCCGGTGACGCGGCCGTCGTCGGCGGTGAGAAACTGGCGCGCCGGGCAGCCCCAGTAGATTTGGGCGCCGGCATCAAGGCCCACCTGCAGCAAGTTGGCGAGGATCTTCTCCTGCACGGGCATCGTGGAGGCTGTGCCGATGTAGGTGCCCAGGCCGTTCTTGAAGGTGGTGTAGGCCTCATCGGTGGGGTAGAACTGGATCTCCAGGGCGTCGCGCTCCTCGTCGGTCAGGCAATCGATGTACCAATCGAAGGCCTCGCCGCAGGTGGTGGTGAACTTGCGGGCCAGCGAGACGTTAGAGCGGTTGGCGGCGCGCAGCTGCCAGTTGTTCAGAAATTCGATGGGATCCACGCCGTCAACGCCGCGCTCTTTGAGGAATTCGGAGTTGATGTGGCCGAAGTGCCCCATGCCCATGCAAGGGTGGTTGTCCTCGGGATGGGCCTCCATGGCGATGACCTTCGCCCCGCTCTCGGCGGCGGCGCGGAAGGCGGAGCAGCCGGAGAAGCTCAGCCCGATGACGAGTACGTCGCACTCGGCGGTCTCGGCGATGTCGCCCTCGGCGATGGGCTCGGGGGCCGTGCGCCAGCTCGTGGCGGCGGTGCTGGAAGCGGTACCCGACGATGCGGTGCCGGATGCGGACGAGCCCGCGCTCTGCGACGGGGAGCAGCCGGCGAGGCCGACGGCGGCGAGACCGGCCGCGCCGAGGCCGGCCCCCTTCAGGAAGTTGCGGCGCGTGAAGCCCTGGGTGTTTTCCATGTGATTCCCTCCTTGGGTGTGAGACGGTCGAGGTGTCGATGGTTCGGGCGCCTCTTGTGCTTTTCATCTTCGGGGAACAGACGCTCGCCGCCCATACTCGAAATCAGGTAAAGCTCTAACGAAAACGGGGTATTTCCTGGTAGAGGCCTTGGCGTTTTGGAGTAATCGGGTAGAGTGTGGGTGCTGGGACGACGCCGATGAAGAGGAGGGACTTCATGATCCGTCAAAGCGAGGCCGCCCGCACCGCGGCTCAGTTCCTATCGTTCGGGTCCTTTTTCCTATCATGCCCCTTGGGGCTGTGGGACTCATGCCTGTTCGCGCAAATATCGTTTGACCGTGTCCTTGAGGTCGCCGTCGTGGACGGCCTATGCGTCGCAGGGTTCATGGCGTCCTTGGCGTTGGGGCTCGGATCCATGGCCCGCGGGACGGCGCGCGTTCCCAAGCCGCTCGCTGTGGCCGGAGCCCTGGTCTATGGAATGGGTCTCTGCCTGTATGCGGTGATTCAAGGGGCCGACGTGCCTGTCAGCGCTTTCGGCGCGGCAGTGATGGGGGCTGCCATCGGTGCGGGTCTCGCCGTTGTCGTGGTGGGTTGGTGTCGCCTGCTGGCGCGCTTCGGCCTGAGGCGCTCGTTGGTGGGCCTCGGCATCGCCTGTGGGGCAGCGGCTTTGGCAGGGCTCGGCTTCGAGATGGACGTTCTGCCCCAGCCGCTCAGCGCTTTCATGGCCTTCGCCCTGGCAGGTGCGGTAGCGCCTGCGATCGACTCGCTTCGCAGCTCTGTCGAATCGGAAGAGTCGGTAGTTGGGGATAATGCGGTGGAACAGGATGCCCCGGTGGAGCATCTGTGGGACTCGATGCGCACTATGGTCTTCAACCCCTGTCTGGGGCTGTGCCTGTTCCTCTTCGTCATGAGCGCCCGTGGATTTGTGTTCATGGGCTACGAGCACATCGGAGCCTCCTCGGTGATTGTGGCGGCGGTACTGGCCGTCGTGCTAGCCCGGTTCTGGCCCGGCTTCTCCCTGGCGACAATCTATCGGGTGCTACTGCCGGTAGCAGCGGCGATCTTCATCGTGCTGAGCAGCTTTCCCGTCGGCACCATGTCCTTCAGCTTGGGGTTCCTCGTTTCTCACAGCGTCATGGCGACTGTGGCGCTTCTGGCCTTGGCGTCGCTCGCCGCCGTTGCGCGGGCCGGCGAGTTCTCCCCGGTGGTCGTGGGGGCGGCTCTGTGCGCCATGACGAGTGTGGCAGTGCTCGTAGGTTCCAATCTCGCCCAGCTGGTTCCCCAAGATGATACGATGGGGGCGGTGCTCCTGGTCTGCGCCATGGCCTATTTCGTGTATATACTCATCTCCCCGCTTGCAGACTACTATCGGATGTTCCGAGAAACGGATGGCGCTGAAGACCTCAGGGAGAGAGCCTCCCGCGATTCGGCTCAACCGCTCGACTACGATGGGGTGTGCGCCGCACTTGCCGACAAGCGCAATCTGTCGGCCCGCGAGCGCGAGATCCTGCCCTACATCGCCCGCGGCCATCGCCCCGCCTATGTGGCCGACCTTCTCTGCATCTCCGAGCACACCGTGCGCACCCATCTGCGCAACATGTACCGCAAGCTCGGCATCAACTCCCGCGAGGAACTCATCCAGCTTGTGGAGGAAACGGCCGGCGCCCATGAGGCGTAGTCTGGCCGCCGCGCCTTCGACCGCTGCCGAAAAAATGGGGCGGGTCTGCGGCGGGTCTGGCACCAGGTCCCGTCTCGGCCTATAATGAGTCAATTACTCATTGCGGGGAGCGTGGGTTGAAACACTTGGTCGTCGTGGCACCGACGGCCGCCCGTCCCCGTTAGGGCACCGAGTGGAAGAAGGAGCGCAGCCGTGGCCTACTATTTCGATGAACCGTCCCGCACATTCAACGAGTACCTGCTGGTTCCGGGCCATACGCCGGCCGATTGCATTCCGGCGCGCGTCAGCCTGAAGACCCCGCTGGTGAAGTACCGCAAGGGCGAGGAGGAGTGCCCGCTCTCGCTTTCCGTGCCGATGGTTTCCGCCATCATGGCCGCCGTGTCCGACGACAAGATGGCCGTGGCGCTCGCCACCGAGGGCGGTCTGTCGTTCATCTACGGCAACCAATCCATCGAGGACGAGGCCGCCATGGTGGCCCGCGTGAAGGACTACAAGGCCGGCTTCGTCACCTCCGACGCAAACCTTTCCCCCGACATGACGCTCGAGCAGGTAGTGGCTCTGAAGGAGCAGTACGGCCACTCCACCATGCCCGTCACCGACGACGGAAGCGCCCACGGCAAGCTGCTCGGCATCGTGACCGAGCGCGACTACCGCCTCTCCCGCATGTCCATGGACGAGAAGGTGGCCGACTTCATGACGCCGCGCGAGAAGCTCGTGGTGGCTCCGGATGGCACCTCTCTGAAGGCCGCCAACGACATCATCTGGGATCACAAGCTGAACTCGCTGCCCATCGTGGACGCCGAGGACCATCTGGTGGCGCTCGTGTTCCGCAAGGACTACGACTCCCACAAGTCCAATCCCGACGAGCTTTTGGACGCCCACAAGCGCTACATGGTGGGCGCGGGCATCAACTCCCGCGACTACGCCGAGCGTGTGCCGGCGCTTGTCGAGGCCGGCGCCGACGTGCTGTGCATCGATAGCTCCGAGGGCTATTCCGACTGGCAGAAGATGACCATCGAATGGGTGCGCGAGCACTACGGCAACGACGTGAAGATCGGCGCGGGCAACGTGGTTGACGCCGAGGGCTTCCGCTTCCTCGCCGACGCGGGCGCCGACTTTGTGAAGATCGGCATCGGCGGCGGTTCCATCTGCATCACCCGCGAGACCAAGGGCATCGGCCGCGGCCAGGCCACCGCGACCATTGAAGTGGCGAAGGCCCGCGACGAGTACTTCCGCGAGACCGGCATCTACGTGCCCATCTGCTCCGACGGCGGCATCGTGTACGATCATCACATCTCGCTCGCATTGGCCATGGGCGCCGACTTCGTCATGCTGGGCCGCTACTTCGCCCGCTTCGACGAGAGCCCTTCGGCCAAGGTCATGGTGAACGGCACCTACATGAAGGAGTACTGGGGCGAGGGGAGTGCCCGCGCCCGCAACTGGGGCCGCTACGATTTGGGCGGCAAGAAGTCGCTGTCCTTCGAAGAGGGCGTCGATTCGTACGTGCCCTACGCCGGCAGCCTGAAGGACAACATGGCCATCACCCTGCTGAAGCTGAAGAGCACCATGTGCAACTGCGGCGCGCTCACCATTCCCGAGTTCCAAGACAAGGCGAAGCTCACGCTGGTGTCCGCCACTTCCATCGTAGAGGGCGGCGCCCACGACGTGCTGCTGAAGGACAAGGCTCCCTACGCGAGCAACACCCGCTAAACCGGCCGGGATCTTGCGCCGCTGTATGCTGTCGCGAGGATGGCGGGGGCGGTGCCGAGGGTCGCGTAAAGAGGCCGTAGCTTCCGAGGCGAGCTTTTCGAGGTTTTCGACATAATCGACCCTATCGAGGGGCTGCGGTATATTGGCAGTCCCTCGATTTTGTTTGTAGGCGATAAAAGATCAACACTATTCGATATGCCAATTGCTGAGATAAAATGATAAGTGTCGAATTCCGAAGAAAACTTGCCAGATTGACGCGGCTTCGAATGATCGGCCTGCGAGCATCGCGCCCCGGCGCCCCTAGGCGCTCAAAGCGGCGAAGAGGTTTTCCATATCCTGCTCGTAGATGCTGTCGCGCAGGTAAATGAAGCTGATGTCGTGAAAGATGCCCGCATCGGAGAGGGGGATAACGCGCAGCGTGCCCTCTTGCACCTCCCGCTGCACGGCGGCCTCGTAGACGAAGGAAATCCCAAGATCGGCCTGGACGAATATCTTGATGATATCGAGGCTTTCCACGACGAAATGATCGGCGAAGGAGGCAGGCGAGAGATTGCGCTGAGCGAGCGCGTGGACAAGCACGTTGCGGCTGCCGCTGCCCTCCTCGCGCAGAATGAGTCGTTCGCCCAAGAGGTCTTCCAGGGTGCGTGGCGTACGCGGGAAGCGATGCTCGGCTGCGCAAATGGGCACCAAGCGCTCGGACGAGAAGGGGCGTGAGGCATAGCGGGCCTTGTCGAAGAGCCCTTCCACGAAGGCGCAATCGATGGTTCCCGCGTCGAGGAGCTCCATCAGGTGCTGGGTTCCGCCCGAGCGCACGGTGATTTGGATGTCGGGTCGGGCGCCCAGACAGCGGGCGAGGGGCCGGGCCACCACGTACTCGCCGGCGGTCAGCGTCATGCCGATGCGCAGCTTGACCGTGGCGCCATGGGCCACCTCCTCGATGCGCTCGTGCAGTAGCACGTCGTCGTGGGCCATGGTCGCTAGCCCGTCGCGCAGGACACGCCCCGCCGGTGTCAGCTCCAGCTTTTTGCGATGGTAGGTGAACAGCTTCGCGCCGTACTCGCGCTCCAGGTACGTGATGTGCTGGGAGACGGCCGGCTGGGTGAGCGCCAGCTCCTCAGCGGCTCGGGTGTAGTTCAGAGTGCGGCACACGGTGAGGAATGTCTTTACGCGAAAATCCTGCATTGCGTCTCCTTCGATGGGTGCGGTGGTTCCTGGGGGCTCGGGTAGCATATCAATAAACTTCTCTAATGGCTACATAATTATATATAAGTTTTCTTTTGGTAAGAAACCGCGCATAATAAAGCCATCCTACTCCTGCGGATCGTTGCGTTATATCCGGCGATTCGTGGTCGAGACATTTCCGGCTCCAAAGGCCCCGACGAAAGGTGCTCTATGCGCGACATTATCAAGAAAGTACCCATCCCCACAGCGGGCGTGGCCTTGGGCCTGGCCGCTTTGGGCAACTTGCTTCAACCCTATGCCGAGATCGCCCACATTGCTTGCGGGGCGTTGTCTCTCTTCTTGGTGGCTATGCTCGTCGCCAAGCTGATCATGTTCCCCTCCATGCTTCGCGAGGACATGAAGAACTCCGTTTTCGCAAGTGTTTCTGCCACGTTCTTCATGACGCTGATGCAGCTGGCCGGATACTTGGCTCCCGTGGCTATCGTGCCGGCTTTCGGGCTGTGGTGCTCGGCGGTGGCGGGGCATTTCGTGCTGATGACGTGGTTTACCCTGTACTATATCCGCCGCTTCAAGCTCACCGAGGTCTTTCCTACGTACTTCATTTGCTACGTGGGCATCATCGTGGCGGCTGTAACGTCTCCCGTCTTCGGCGCCGAAGCCTTCGGCCAGGGCATTTTCTGGTTCGGCTTTGCCTGCTACCTCGTGCTGCTCGCCGTGGTGACGATGCGCTACATCAAGCATGAGATCCCCGAAGGCGCTCGCCCGCTGTTCTGCATCTATGCTGCTCCTATGGGTCTGTCGCTGGTGGGATATCTGTCGGTTATGCCTGATCCGAACCTGGTGTTCGTGGCCGTGCTCATGGGCCTCGGCCAGCTGATGCTCATCGGCGTCGTCACCCGGGTGCCGAAGTTCCTCGCCCTGCAGTTCTATCCGAGCTACGCAGCCATGACCTTCCCCTTCGTCATCTCCGCGATGGCGCTCGGCAAGGGCGTGCAGGCTCTCTACGCTGCCGGCTACTCCATTCCGGCGCTCCCGGTGATCGAGGCCCTCATCGCCGTGGAGACGCTGTTCGCCGCCGTGATGGTCGCCTACGTCTTCGTGCACTTCATGAAGTTCTTCTTCGGTACGCCGAAGGCGGCCAAGGCCCCGAAGACGCGTCCCGAGGTTCCTGCGGCTCTCACTGTCGAGGTCACCGAATAACGCTTGAACATCTATCGCCTCGCCGGCCCGACGTTCTGCTCTGGCCAACGACGGCCCCTCCTCTCCTCAGCGCCCCGGTCCTCCACTGGGGCGCTCTCCTTTTTGGAGGGGAGTCTCGTTTGTGGCGGGATTTCCCGATTTCCAGCTTGTTGAGCATGCATGAGCGTGGAAATCGGGAAATCCCGCCATATTGTGCTCCATGGGGGATGAGCTTTCAGCTTGCGGTACGCCTCGGAGCTTGCGACGCGTCTCGGGGCGTGCGGCCCTTATCTCTCGATGGCGCGGTTGATGAGGGCGCGCAGCTCGTCGATGCCGTCGCCCTTCTCCGACGACGTCACCACCATGGGCACGCCCCCCGGCAGCTTGAGCGCCTTCTTGATGGCGGCGCGCTGCTTCATCTGCTGCTGCTTCGACAGCTTATCCGCTTTGGTCAGCGCGATGGCGAAGGGAAGCTCGGCGTCCATGAGAAACTGAACCATGTTGCGGTCGAGCGCCGAGGGTTCGTGGCGGATGTCGATGAGCGACACCACGAGTGCGAAGTCGCGATCTTGATTGTAGTAGCCCTCGATGAGCTCGCTCCACCGGCCCTTTTCTGCTTTGGACACTTTCGCGTATCCGTAGCCGGGCAGATCCACGAGATCGTGGCCGTCCACATCGTAGAAGTTGATGGTGGCCGTCTTGCCCGGCGTGGACGACACCTTCGCCAGGCCCTTGCGGTACATGAGCTTGTTGAGTAGCGACGATTTGCCCACGTTCGAGCGCCCCGCGAAGGAAACCTCGGGACCTGTGGATGCTGGCAGCTGCTCCGAGGTGCCGTAAGCGGCTTTAAACGATGCGTTGTGGAAGTTCATGGGTGCTCCTTCGCGGAGGGGATCGCGGTATTTCGCTATCATGGTACTTGAATTGGACGGTCGAAGGGCGAAGGGGCGCGGAAATGACGGCAAATCATAGGAAAGATGCGCTGGAAGTGGCGCACATCACGGGCGTGCAGGGCATCCGCGCCGCCATGGCGCGCTTGGCCGATGAGGAGGCCGACGTGCCGCTGCCTGGCGCAACGCCCGAGGAGGTGCCGCTGGGGCGCCGCATCTGTTCCGTGTGTGCTGCTGACAACGACGGTTCCCGAGAAACCTGCTGGAACTGCGGCGCCTCCCTGCGCCGTGTGCGCTAACTTTTGACATAGCGGTGTGGTTCCAGAAGATCTGCAGGTTGCCGTCGGGCGGATTTTCCGACTTGTTAGATGCCCGCTGCAATAGTCAGCGAGAGCGCCGGCGTGTTTTCGCCGCAAGTTATCGCGATTCGTTAGCGGTCGCCTTCGAAAGGATCGTAGTGCGCATCGGGCATGTCTAACAAGTCGAAAAAAACGCCCGAAATCGGGTGATAGGTTTTCTGGCTCGTCCGTCTATCCCGTGAGGGGCGCGGTCGGGCGCTGGTGCCCCTTTTCCAAGAGCGCATCATGGCTATAATGGGGAAATCAACTCGCGGCCGCGGGGAATGCGCGCGGTCGAAAGCCACGTTTTCGAGGGAGTGCCATGAAAGCCTACAATCCCCATGAGATCGAGCCCCGTTTGCAGTTGGCCTGGGAAGAGGCCGGGCTGTACACGGTGCCGGAGAATTCCGATGCGCCCAAGAAGTATGTCCTGGAGATGTTCCCGTATCCCTCCGGCGACATGCACATGGGGCATGCGAGCAACTACACCTATGGCGACGTGGTGGCCCGCTACTCCAAGATGCAGGGCTTCGACGTGCTGCACCCCATGGGCTGGGACGCCTTCGGTCTGCCGGCGGAGAACGCCGCCATCAAGCATCACAGCCATCCGGCCATCTGGACCTACGAGAACATCGAGACCCAGAAGAAGAGCTTCTCCCGCATGGGCTTTTCCTACGACTGGGATCGCAAGGTGGTGGCGTGCGATCCGGAGTACTACCGCTGGGGCCAGTGGATCTTCCTGAAGTTCTGGGAGCGTGGTCTCGTGGAGCGTCGCAACTCGCCGGTGAACTGGTGTCCGAGCTGCGGCACCGTGCTCGCCAACGAGCAGGTCATCGAGGGCCGCTGCTGGCGATGCGACTCCGAGGTGGAGAAGCGCGACCTCACCCAGTGGTACTACAAGATCACCGACTACGCCCAGGAGCTGCTGGACGACCTCGACCAGCTGGAAGGCTGGCCCGAGCGCGTGAAGCAGCAGCAGGCCAACTGGATCGGCCGCTCCGAGGGCGCCAACGTGGACTTCATCCTGTGCGACCGCGACGGCAACGCGCCGGAGAATCCCACGGAAGACGACATCATCACTGTGTTCACCACGCGCGCCGACACGCTGTTCGGCTGCAGCTTCTTCCTGCTGGCGCCGGAAAGCAAGCTGCTGCACGGCCTCGTGGAAGGCACCGAATATGAGGCGCCGGTCATGGAGTTGGTGGAAGCCGCCAAGAAGGTGACCGCCGTCCAGCGAGCCCAGGGTGACCACGAGAAGCACGGCGCGTTCACGGGCCGCTACGTGGTGAACCCCATCAACGGCGAGAAGGTGCCCGTGTGGGTGGGCGACTACATCGTGGCCGACTACGGCACCGGCGCCGTCATGGCCGTGCCCTGCGGCGACCAGCGCGATTTCGAGTTCGCCCGCAAGTACGATCTGCCCATCATCCCCATCATCCTGCCCGAGGACGATCCGCTGTACCCGCAGCTCAAAGACGAGCAGGGCCGTGAAGTGACCACAGTCGACTGGCCGGAGGCCTATGCCGCCGAGGGCATCCTCGTGCAATCCGGTCCCTACACGGGCATGCGCGGCGGCAAGCACTCCGAGGGCGAAGCGGCCATCGTGGCCGCGCTGGAAGAAATGGGCCGAGGCAAGCGCACCGTGGAGTTCCGCCTGCGCGACTGGCTCATCTCCCGCCAGCGCTATTGGGGCAACCCCATCCCCGCCATCCACTGCGAGAAGTGCGGCGTGGTGCCCGTGCCCGAGGAAGATCTGCCCGTGCGCCTGCCCGAGGACATCGATCTGGCCGCCGGCGAGACGCTGGCCACCCATGCCGGGTTCGTGAACACCACCTGCCCGGTTTGCGGCGGCCCGGCCAAGCGCGAGACCGACACCATGGACACCTTCACGTGCTCCAGCTGGTACTACATGCGCTACACCGACCCGCACAACGTGCACGCCCCCTTCAATCCGGAAAAGACCAACGCCTGGATGCCCGTCGATCAGTACATCGGCGGCATCGAGCACGCCATCCTGCACCTGCTCTACAGCCGTTTCTTCACGAAGGTGCTGCGCGACTGCGGCCTGCTCGACTTCGACGAGCCCTTCACGAACCTTTTGTGCCAGGGCATGGTGCTCGACGCCCACGGCGATGTGATGAGCAAGTCGAAGGGCAACGTGGTCTCGCCCGAGGAGATGATCGCCGAATATGGCGCCGACGCCGTGCGCGCCTACATCCTGTTTTTGGGGCCGCCCGAGAAGGAGAAGCTGTGGAACGAGGACGGCCTGCCGGGCATGTACAAGTTCCTGAACCGTCTGTGGCGCCAGGTGCACGACTTGTGCGGCAAGGCCGGCGACGAAACGCTGTTCGCTCAGAAGCCGGCCGACGAGGCCGCGGTCGCTGCGGCGAAGAAGCTCGTCCGCGAGCGCCATCGCGTGGTGGAGAAGGTGTCGGCCGACATCGAGCGCAACAACTTCAACACCGCCATCGCCGCCATCATGGAGCTGTCGAACGCCGCCGGCGAGTACCTGCGTGCGGCGAGCCCCGATGACCGCGCCGCTTGCGAGGACCACCGCGCGCTCGATGCGGAAGTGGCCGAGGTGCTCGTGAAGCTCGTGGCGCCGTTCACACCCCATTTGGCCGACGAGCTGTGGCGCGAGGCGCTGGGCCGCGAGGGCTTCGTCTACGACCAGCCGTGGCCGGAATACGACCCCGACCAGGCCCGCGCCGACGAGGTGGAGCTGGCCGTGCAGATTTGCGGCAAGATCAAGGGTCGTGTGACCGTGGCCGCCGACGCCCCGGAGCCCGAGGTGCTCGCCGCCGCCCGCGAGGCCGTGGCCGCCGCCCTTGAGGGCAAGACGGTGAAAAAGGAAGTCTACGTCCCCGGCCGTTTAGTGAACATCGTCGCGGTGTAACTGAGGTTCTTTCGCAAGCAGAATCCGTAGGGGGCGACCTTGGTCGCCCCTCTTTTTGTCGTGCGTCCATAATCCGCTCGCAAGGGCTGACCAAGGTCAGCCCTCGCGGAAGAGGATGCGCATCTCCGCAGGGCGCCCAGAGGTCTGCGAGTGGATCCGCCCTCCCGCAGCGGGCGCTGCTAACTGAGCACCTCGTCTAAAGCTTCGAAGAGCTTGTCGATTTCGACGGGCTTGGTGAGGTGGCCGTTCATGCCGCTGCGCAGGGCCTTCTGGCGATCCTCTTCAAAGGCGTCGGCGGTCATGGCGAGAATGGGCACCTGTGCCCGGGTGGGGTCGTTCAGGCGACGGATGGCCTTGGTGGCCTCGTAGCCGTTCATGACCGGCATCTGCACGTCCATGAGCACCAGCTGGTAGTGCCCCGACGGCGCGTCCATGATCTTCTCCACCGCCTCGCAGCCGTTGACGGCGTATTCCACGGTGAAGCCCTCGTCTTCCAGAAGGGTGATGGCGATCTCGCGGTTCAGGTCGTTGTCGTCCACGAGCAGGATGCGGCTGTGGCGCAGCCGGTGGCTCGGATCAACGTGCTGGGTCTTGGCCGCCTGGGCCGTCGCGGCGTCTCCCTCGCCGGCCAGCTGCGGGGTCAGCTCGACGGTGAAGGCGGTGCCCTTGTTCTTGGCGCTCTTCACGGAGATCGTGCCGTGCATCATGTCCACGAGGTTCTTCGTGATGGCCATGCCGAGCCCCGTGCCCTGGATGCCGCTGATGGTGGAGGTGCGCTCGCGCTCGAAGGGGTCGAAGATGTGCTCGACGAATTCGGGGCTCATGCCAATGCCCGTGTCCGACACGGTGAAGCGGTAGCGTCCGTAGCCGACCGGCGCGCCGGGCAGCTCGTCCAGCGTCACCTTGATGAAGCCGCCGGGATTCGTGAACTTCAGGGCGTTGCCCAGCAAGTTCAAGAGAATCTGGTTGATGCGCAGCTTGTCGCAGCGCACCTCGGTGTGGCGGACGCTCTCGGTGTTGATGGAGAAGTACAGTTGCCGCGCGCTCGTCTCGGCCTGAATGATGCTGTAGAGATCGTCCAGAAGATCGACGAGGTTGTAGGGCTGCTCGTCCAGCGAGACCTTGCCGCTCTCGATATGGCTCATGTCCAGAATGTCGTTGATGAGGCTCAAGAGATGCGTGCTGGAGGACTTGATCTTGTTCAGGTACTCCTCCACTTTCTCCGGCTGATCGAGGCGGCTGGCAGCCAGAGTGGTGAAGCCCACAATGGCGTTCATGGGCGTGCGGATGTCGTGGGACATGTTCGAGAGGAAGGCGCTCTTGGCGGCGTTGGCCTTGTTGGCCTGGGTCAGTGCCTCTTCCAACAGGGCCTTCTTCTTCATCTCCTCGCGGGTTTGCACGTCGACGCTGCGCAGGCCCAGCACCATGTTGTGAGCTTGGGGCCAATCGCCGCCGCGCACGACGGTGGCCTGGCAGTACTCCGTAACGTCGCCGTGGTTGATGCGATAGTTCACATGGATACGGCTCTCGTCGGTCAGGCGCGTGATGAGGCTTTCCGCCGAAAGCGCGTCGCGCAGCATGGCCTGGTCCTCTTCCACGACAGCTTCATTGATGTATCCGCCGAGGCAGCTGTCAAGATTGAGCTCGCCGGCGAACAGCTCGTCCAGCTTGCGAAGCCTGTCGCCGCTGACGCGCAGGGCCTCGCCCGCTTTGGTGTCCAGGCTGAAGGAGCACACGAGCAGGTAGTCCTCGGAAAGCGCCTGGATGAGATCGCGCTGGCGGCGCTCCTTGCGCACTTCTTCCTTTTTCTTGTCCGTGTAATCGAGCAGGTAACGCTGCAAGAGCAGCTCGCCATCGCTTTCGATGAGCTTCACGTTGCCCATGACATGCACGATGTCGCCGTTGTCGTGGCGCACGCGGTACTCGGTGCTCACCGAGTCGCCGACGTTCTTCAGGGTAGCGATTGATTCGCGCATCTTCCCGGCGTCCTCATCGACGACCGAGGGGGCCACCATGTCGAAGCCGGCGGCCATGAGGTCTTCCGCCGAATCGTAGCCCAAAATGTCCAGGGCCGCCTGGTTGATGCCGAGCAGGCGCGTGCCGTCGAGCGAATGGGTGATGACGCCGCAGTCCATGGTGGTGAAAATGGTTTCCATGGTGCGGTTCTTCTCGACGATCTCGTCCTCGTAGGCGCGTTCCTGGGTGACGTCGATGCCCACGCCAACGGTGCCCATGACCGAGCCGTCGATGTTGTAGAGGGGCGACTTGTAGGTGGTGAGCAGGCGCGTGCCATCGCTGGTCTGCACGGTCTCCTCCGAGACAATGGTGGACTTGGCGGCCATGACCCGGCGCTCCGATTCTATGCAGGCGGGATCGTCTGCCTCCACGTCCCAGATGTAGGCGTGGCCTCGGCCCTGAACCTGCTCTTTGGTCTTGTTCACCGTGGCGCAGAAGGCGTCGTTGACCTTGTGATGGATGCCGTCCTTGGACTTGTACCACACGAGCGACGGAATGGAATTGATGGTGGCTTCCAAATACTGGCTCGTCTCCCAGGAGTCGGCGTAGCGCTTGCAGGCGCGCTGCCAATGGTTGAAGCGCCAGGATGCCTCGGCGGCGCTCAAGGGCGCGATCCACAGGTCGGCGATGTCGTTGAAGTAGGGCTCGACGGCGGGCACTTGGTCGTGGGTGACGATGAGGGTGACCGTTGTGGTGGCCTGCCGGTGAGCGGCGAAGACGCGGGCCCAGGCGGCGGCATCGTGGCCCGTGGCATCGGCGAAAATGGCGCTGGCCTGGGCGGTGAGCGCCTCTTCGGGCTCGTCACTGCGCGTGAAATGGTGCGTGAAGCTTGGCTGCGGCTGCGCATCTTCGATAATGCGTGCGATCTCGTCGGGCAGGCCCACGAGGTAGAAAGTCACCGGGCAATGGTACATGGCGCGCGTCCTTTGGAGTTGCTCAACGTGTCGTTGCCGTAACAACGAGGAAACGGTTTCTCAACCTGTGTAGTATACCAACTTTATCAGGGATGACTTCCCGCACCGCTGGACAAGTTTGAATTTTTGCTATAGTGTACCCCGCTTTTCCGATGCTACGAAGGAGGTGGCCTGTGGCCCGCGACAACGCCCGACCCGTGCCCTGGTGGCGCTGGTGCGCTCGCGTGCTGCTGGCCGTCTGCGCGCTGGCGGTGCTTATCGTGGGCGTGGCCAACGTGGTCACCGTGGCCGCGACGCGCGATCGGGTGGTCACCGTGGAAGGGGCCGCATCGGCGCTGGCCAGCGACCCTGCCGATGCCGTGGTGGTGCTGGGGGCCAGCGTGTACGCCGACGGCACGCCGAGCGATATTTTGGCTGATCGCTTGGAAGTGGCCTGCGACTTGTACAAGAGCGGTGCGGCCCGGGCCATCATCGTCAGCGGCGACAACCGCACCTCCCACTACAACGAGTCCGACGCCATGAAGGCGTACTGCGTGGAGCTGGGCGTGCCGAGCGAGGACGTGTACGTAGACCATGCGGGCAACACCACCTACGAGTCGATGTGGCGGGCGCGGCACGTGTTCGGGGCGGACCGCATCATCGTGGCCACCCAGGCCTATCATCTGTATCGCGCCATGTTCGCTGCCGATTGCTTGGGCATGCAGGTGTGGGGCGTGCCCTGCGACAAGGGGGCCTACGACAACCAGCGGGCTTACAGCATCCGCGAGGTGCTCGCTCGCACGAAGGACTTCTACGCGGCGCTGCTGCAGGTGCCGGTGGACACGGCCGGCGAGGCGGTATCGCTGAACGGTTCCGGAGATCTGACGTGAGGGGGCGCTTGTGCAGACGCTAGGCACCGAACTGGACCGAACCATTGCCGGTTGGGGCCCTGAAGCCGCCGCAGCTCTCAAGCGCTCGCGGAACAAGGATCGCTTCCGCGCGGCCGTGGAGCGCACGTGGCGCTTGCGCCCGGACGTGGGACGGTTTGTCCTCATGCACACCAACGGCATCTACATCGCCAAGGACGAGCGCCCCCGCAAAGGGCCCGACCGCCACAAGGACTGGTGGGTCTTCGGCATGTACCTGGACGACGCCATGGCGCGCACCGAGGTGGACGCCTGGCAGTCGGTGCTGCTCATGAACCTGGAGCAAGAGGGTTTCGCCGTCAACGAGCTGCGCTTCTTCCCTGCGAAATGGGATATGCGCCAGCGGCGGCTGTTTCCGGAATTGTGGGAGGAAGGGGAGAACGCCCGCGTTCCCGGCAACCGTGACGGGCTCAAGTACCAGGACGAGGCGCGGGCCTTGGATATCGTGAAGCGGGCCGTGTTTCTCGTCTTCGAGGACACCGAGCTGGCCTGGGCTCTTCTCGAGAAAGTTCGCGGTGCCTCGGTGCGGGAGATGTTCGCCGCGGGATCAACCGGCGAGACGGCAGTTCGGGATGGCAAGCGACAGGGGGAGAAGCGCTACCGGCTGCTTCTTTACGTGGATGACGTGGCGCAGACAAAGCCGATCGTGGAGGCGTACTCGGAGGCCATTCGGTCGCGCGCCCGCCTGCTGGGCTTGCGTCTCGGCTCCATTTGGGTGCGGAAGGCTCCGCCTCTGCTGGCCGGCAAGCACGCGTTTAAGCGCACGGGAACGTCGGAGCCGCTGCGCGACGAGGCGCTGCGGGGCGGTTCAGCCGAATAGCTTCAAGGCGACGGTGTCGTCGAGGACGATTTTCAGTTCGCGGCCATTCGGCAGCGCGTAGGTATAGTAGAGCGGCTCCTCCGGACGGCTGAACACGCGGCTCAGCGGCACGTCGGCGGCGCAGTAGATGCGGCGGCAGCGGGCCGAGACGCGATCTTGGGTGGCGAACAGCAACGGATCCTCGTAGCGGTCGCAGCCCTGGCTGAAGAAGTAGTTGTGGGCGTCGTCCCACCCGAAGTGCTGGATGATGAGCCGATGCAGGTCGGCAAGGGTCTCGTCGGCGCTCATGAAGGCGCTGCACTGCGGGGAGGAGTCGTCCGCCGGCCCGATAACGAGGGTGAGCGCAGCATTCGAAAAGACCCCCTCGCACGGGGCCGCTTCGGGCGCGCGCCACCATTGGCCGGGAAATTCGATGATCTTGGCGGTCACGACTCGAGCCTTTCTCGTCCTCCTCATGACGGGGGCATTGTAACAGGAGTTTTCCCTAAGGGAAATCAAATGGTTGAAATTGGCCGAAAAAGTAGCTTCAAGCAGGGATAAGGTGTCTATTTACACTAAGTAAATAAGTCAGGAATTCAAGGGATTTGGTGAGTCTTTCGCCGGGGCGCCCGGTCTTGCGGGAGCCCGGTATTATCATCGCAGCAGCGTCTCTCCTCGTTGATGAGAGATTAATGGCCGCAGCTGCGCTGCGATGACCAAAATGAGTGGTTGCCCGACGGCGCGGAGCCGGTCGAGGCGTTTTGCACGCGGCATTGTCGGTTGCGCGGGCGGGAAGGTGGGGCATGGCCCAGCAGAAGGGGAGAACGAGCAAGGCGGACGCCACCCGGCGCCAATTGCTGGATGCGGCGATCGAGGTCATTTCCGAACGCGGCTACGCAGACACGACGGTGGAGCGCATCGTGGAGGTGGCGGGCGTTTCGAAGGGCGTGGCCTACTACCACTTCTCCAGCAAGGCCGATATCGCCACCTGCATCCTCGTGGAGGGCATTGGCGAGATCGTCGACGACTTTGTGGCTATCGCCGGTAAGGCCCCTTCGGCCGTGGAAGCCCTTACGGCCATGATGGATTCTTTCGCCGCGACTATTTTCCGCAACGCCGGATTCGGGCGCATCCTCGTGTCGGAGTTGTGGCGGCGCGGGCGCGAATGGTCCGAGCCGATGCGCGCTTTGGAGGAGCGCCTGCTGGCGGTGCTGCGCGGGCAGATCGAGCGCGGGCAGCGCGAGGGCAGCATTCGCGGCGATATCGATGCGGCGTTCGAGGCGGTGGCCGTGGTGGGCATGGTGCTCACGACGACGCTGCACTACATCCGCGAGGCCGAACAGCGCGTCGAGGAAGGCTGCGACTGCGCCGAGGCGTTTGCGGCGGCGGAGCGCTCGCTTACCGCGCGCATTTGCGACTACGTGCACCACGCCAACGCGTAGGGGGCCGGGGCTTCTGCCGCCCTTGCGCGCCGCCGACCCTCGCGCCGCCACCCGCATGCGCCGCCGCCCTTGCGCGCCGCCGCACGCATGCGCCACCACCCGCGTGCGCCGCCGCACGAAACCGCTTTTTCTCCGTCAGCGCAACTGTTGCTTTAGCGCGCTAAAGTTCGCGGTATGCTGGGGATGCCTACTGAAAGGAGCTTTTCGTGTACAAGATCTACTGCCTGAACAACATCTCTCCTGAGGGCCTGGCCCTGCTCACCGACAACTATGAGGTCACCGAGAACATCGACGAGGCCGACGCCATCCTCGTGCGCTCCGCCGACATGCACGAGATGGAAGTGCCCGCGAACCTGAAGGCCGTGGCCCGCGCCGGCGCTGGCGTGAACAACATCCCGCTGGACAAGTTCGCCGAGGCCGGCATCGCCGTCTTCAACACGCCGGGCGCCAATGCCAACGCCGTGAAGGAGCTTGTGCTGGCCGGCATGCTGCTGGCGAGCCGCGACATCATCGGCGGCGTGGCGTGGGTGCGCGACAACGCCGATGATGAGAACGTGGGCAAGGCCGCCGAGAAGGCCAAGAAGCAGTTCGCAGGCGGCGAGATTCTTGGCAAGACGTTGGGCGTCATTGGCCTGGGTGCCATCGGCAAGCTGGTGGCGCAGTCCGCCGAGGCGCTGGGCATGAAGGTCATCGGCTACGATCCGGCCATGGACGAGATCACCGTGCACGAGCAGATTTCCCCGACGGTGGAGTTCGCCGACCTGCCGAAGGTTCTCAAGGAGAGCGACTTCATCACCATCCACGTGCCGGCGCTGCCCGCCACCAAGGGTATGATCAACGCCGACGCCATCGCTCAGATGAAGGACGGCGTCGTGTTCCTGAACTTCTCCCGCGACGTGCTGGTCGATGATGCCGCCATGGCCGAGGCGCTTGAGTCCGGCAAGGTGGCCGCGTATGTGACCGACTTCGCCAACCCGGCCGTCGTGAAGATGGAGCGCGCTATCGTCATCCCGCATCTGGGCGCCTCCACCGCCGAGGCCGAGGACAACTGCGCCAAGATGGCCGTCGAGGAAGTCATGGCCTACCTCGAGCGCGGCGAGAAGATCCACTGCGTGAATATGTAGAAACTCGGTAATGCGGGTGGCGAAGGAGAACGCCCTCTCGTCGCCCGCTTATCGCTTGATCCTGCTGCGAATGCGGCAAAAGAAGCAGAGAAGATGACGCGCATGGGTCGGTACCATCCCGACATCGTTGCTGCTGAAGCAGAATCTGCTTCTTAACGGCCGCATTCTCCGCAGGGCGATAAGAGGTCGCCGAGAGGGCGTTCTCCTTCGCTGGCTGCGTGCGATTCGAATTAGCCAGTTGGTTCGCCTATAATAGGCGGAAAACTTCGTGGAAGGAGAGGGCGATGAGTGTGGAGCGGCCTTGCATATTGGTGGGAGTGACCGGGTGCATTGCGGCCTACAAGGCCGGGGAGATCGTGCGCGGGCTGCAGAAGGCGGGCGTGCGCGTGAAGGTGGTCATGACCGAGCACGGTACGCACTTCGTCGACCCGGTGACGTTCCGGGCGCTCACCCACGAGAAGGTGGCGGTGGGGCTGTTCGACGATCCGTCCGATCCCATTCGCCACATTTCGCTCGCCCAGGAATGCGACGTGTTCCTCATTGCGCCGTGCACGGCCAACGTGATGGCGAAGGTGGCCTGCGGCATTGCCGACGACTTGCTGTCCACCACGGCCCTGGCGACCACGGCGACGCTGGCCATCGCGCCGGCGGCCAACGTGCACATGTACGAGGCCGCGGCCACCCAGGAGAACATGGCCACGCTGCGCCGTCGCGGTGTGCGCTTCATCGAAGGGGATGCGGGCTATCTGGCCTGCGGCGACGTGGGTCGCGGGCGCCTGGCCGACCCGGCCGTCATCGTGCGCGAGACGCTGGGGCTTCTGGCCGAGCGCGTGGGCCTGGACGCCCTGCGCGAGGCCTGCGAGCAGCACGGCGAAGTGCCGTTCGCGACCGTGATGGAGCAGATCGATGCTGCGCGCGCGTCGGCTTCTGCGTCTTCCACTGAGGACGCTGCCGCAAGCGCTTCCGCCCCGTGCTATCCCGAGCAGAGCGCCGAAGGCTCGGAGTCGAAGGATCTCCCAACTGCTGCCGTTCCCGACACCCCGCTGCCGGCCGCCGTGGCCGATGGCGCGGCCACCATGCCCGCGGGCGCGCTCGCTGGCCGCACGGTGCTCGTGACGGCTGGCCCTACGGTGGAACCCATCGACTCGGTGCGCTACATTTCTAATTACTCCTCGGGCAAGATGGGCTATGCCATCGCCGAGGCCGCTGCGGCTGCCGGCGCGCGGGTGGTGCTCGTGTCGGGCCCGGTGGCCCTCGCCGCACCTGATGGCGTGGAAGTGGTGCCCGTGAAGACGGCCCGCGACATGCTGGCCGCCGCTTCTTCGGTGTTCCCGGCCGCCGATGCCGCCATCTTCGCCGCCGCTGTGGCCGACCTGTGCCCGGCGAACCCGGCCGACCGCAAGCTCAAGAAGGGCCGCGACGATGCGGCGCTCGCCAACGTGCCCCTCACGGAGAACCCCGACATCCTGGCCACTCTGGCCGCGGGTAAGCGTCCCGATCAGTACGTGGTGGGCTTCGCCGCCGAGACTGACGACGTGCTCATGAACGCCCATGCCAAGCTCAAGAAGAAGAATGCCGACATGATTGTGGCCAACCAGGTGGGCGACGGCCTCGCCTTCGGCACCGACAACAACGAGGTGTGGCTCGTCACGGAAGGCGACGACGTGCTTCTGCCCCTCATGAGCAAACGCGCCGTAGCCGAGCGCCTCGTGGAAGTGGTGGCCGCGCACTTGGACTAGAGGCAGCGCCGTTTTGGACGAAAATTTTGAGTTGTTAGAGTTTTGCGCGAAGCAGCGGTCGTGCGCTGCCGGTTTAGGCTTTTGACGACCTGGGGTTTTGCGTGATGGGGCAAAAACCGAGAGCAGCCAGGGGCGGAATGGTCTTGCTTTTAATGCTGACAACTCTAACAACTCGAAAAAATGGCATCCTTATCGGGTGTACCTTTTCTGAAGAGGGGAATAGCGAGCGTTCTGATGAGATGACGCAGGCTTCGATAGCGCAGGTGCTGAGGTCTCCATTGCAGCTGATTACGAATTCGTAAGGAGACTTGCTTTCTCGCCGTTCGGGCGCGGTTTCCCATAATAGGACGCTATCATGGTGCCAAGCGAGAAAGGCCGTCGGGCGCGGTGGCTTGGCGACCGCGCCCGACGGCTGCGGCGACGTGCGCGTGGAAAGGGGCATCATGCGGGTTCTGCTGGTTGAGGACGATCATGCCATCGTGCGGGCGCTGACCGACCTTTTGGAAGGGGAGGGCTTCGCCGTGCGCTCGTGCGCGACCCAGGACGGAGCGTGCGCGGCGCTGGCGGCTGACGACTTCGACATTGCGCTGCTTGATGTGACGCTGGCCCAGGGCAATGGGTTCGCCGTGTGCGCGGCGGCCCGCGAGGCGGCGCCGGATATGCCCGTCATCTTCCTCACCGCCTCCGACGACGAGTACTCCACGGTGGCGGGGCTCGATATGGGGGCCGTCGACTACATCGCCAAGCCCTTCCGCGCCCGCGAGCTCATCTCGCGCATCCGCGGGGCCCTGCGGCGCACAGCCCCGGCCTCCAACGTGCTCACCGTCGGCGACGTGCGGCTCGACGTGGCCTCGGCGGCCGTGACCAAGGACGGCCGCGAGGTGTTCCTCTCGGCGCTGGAGTACCGGCTGCTGCTGTACTTCTTGCAGCACAAGGGCAAGCTTGTCACCCGCGAGAACCTGCGCGACGCTATTTGGGACAGCGCCGGGGAGTACGTGTCGGACAACGCGCTGAACGTCTATGTGAAGCGCCTGCGCGAGAAGGTGGAGACCGATCCCGCTGAACCTGAGCTCATCGTCACCGTGCGCGGCCTCGGCTACAAAGTGGGGGAGTAGGGGCGATGGCGCGAGTTCGGTGGCCGAAGGCCGTGCGGTCGATGGGGTGCGTCGTGTGGCCGATGGAGTGCGCCGCCACGGCACGAGGGGGCGAGTAGCGTGGGCTCGGCATCGACGCTCTTGCGCCAGTGCGCGGTTATGGCGGCGCTCGTGGCTGTGCTCGCGTGGGCGGCGCCGAGCGAGGTGAAGCCGTGGGTCGCCGGCACGGGCGCGGTGCTGCTGGCGGTGTTCCTCGTGGTGTCGCTGTACCGCCATCGCCAGATTCGCCGACTTGCCGAGGAGATCGACGAGGTGCTGCATTCGGGCCGCACGGTGGACTTTTCGAACTGCCGCGAGGGTGATGTGGCCGTGCTCGCCAACGAGCTGTCGAAGATGGTGTCGCGCCTTTCGCGCACCCGCGATCAACTGGCCCGCGAGCGTAACGCCCTGGCCGATTCCCTGGCCGATGTGTCCCACCAGATTCGCACGCCGCTCACGGCCATCACGCTCATGCTGCCCGTGGTGGAACGCGCCGATGACGCGCGGGAGCGCAAGCGGGCCGTGCGCGAGCTGGAGTCGATGATCGAGCGCGTCTCGTGGCTCGTGACCACGCTGCTGAAGATCGCGAAGGTGGACGCCGGGGCCATGCGCGTGGAGCGGCGTGAAGTGAGCGCTGCCGAGGTGGCGCGCCGGGCCGTGGCGCCTCTGGCCACGGCCATGGATCTGCGCGACGTGAACCTCGTGATAGAGCTGGACGAGACCGCCACCTTCCAGGGCGATGCCCCCTGGACCGCTGAGGCCGTGGAGAACATCGCGAAGAACTGCATGGAGCACACCCCTCCCGGGGGCACGGTGACCGTGGTCGTGCGCGAGGATGCCCTGGCCACCACTATTGCCGTTTCCGACACCGGCCCCGGCATCGCCCCGGAGGATCTGCCCCACATTTTCGAGCGCTTCTACCGGGGAAGGGGGTTCGTCCCGGCATCTCCCGAGCTTGCGCCCGAGGGGCGACTAAAGTCGCCCCCTTCAGAAGGCTTCGATCTGGCTGAGGGAATTCGATCAAAACCGTTCCGTTCGGCAAATACCGATTCGACCGACAGGATGCAGGCCGATCCCGTAGGGGGCGACCTCGGTCGCCCCTGGGCCGGCGACAGCGGAAGCGACGTGCGCCAGCCCGCCGGGTTCGGTATCGGACTCTCCCTGGCCCAGGCCCTCGTCTCCGCCCAGGGCGGCACTTTGCGCGCCTTCAACAACCCCGACGGCGGCGCCCGTTTCGAAATCGCCTTCCCGAAGCTCGTGGTATAGGCGGCGCGTCTGTTAATGCTCGAAATTTGGGACATTAGGCCCGTTAGTGTTCCAAATTTCGAGCATTAAGCCTTTTAATTACATTACCGTAATGGGCGCGTTAGGGGGCGGCAATGAGGGGTCGCCATACTTGTTCCGTAGATTGGGAAACCAGGAGAAGAAAGGCATCTGGCATGGACATTTTGACGGTCAGCCACTTGACGAAGATCTACGGAGAGGGCGAGGCGGCCACCCGCGCCCTGGATGATGTGTCCTTCAGCGTGGAAGAGGGCGAGTTCGTGGCCATCGTGGGCTCGTCGGGCTCGGGCAAGTCGACGCTCTTGCACCTCATCGGCGGCGTGGACCGACCTACCTCGGGCCACGTGCTGCTGAACGGCGCCGACGTGTACGCGCGCTCCGACGAGGAGCTGGCGGTGTTCCGGCGCCGCGAAGTGGGGCTGGTGTACCAGTTCTACAACCTCGTGCCGGTGCTCAACGTGGTGGAGAACATGACGCTGCCCGTAGCCCTGGACGGTCGCGCAGTGAACGCGGGTCGTCTGCAGGGTCTCGTGCAGCGGCTGGGGCTCGCTGGCCGCGAGGGGCATCTGCCGAGCCAGCTTTCCGGCGGCCAGCAGCAGCGCGTGGCCATCGGCCGGGCCCTCATGAACGCGCCGGCGGTGGTGCTGGCCGATGAGCCCACGGGCAACCTGGACACCCGCAACAGCTGCGAGATCATGCAGCTTCTGCGCGATTCCAACCGCGAGTTCGGCCAGACCATGATCGTCATCACCCACGACGAGGAGATCGCGCTGGCCGCCGATCGCATCATCGCCGTGGAGGACGGTTGCATCGTGCGCGACGAGAGGATCCGCCGATGAACGCCACGACGAACTTCACCGTAAAGAGCCTGCGCGCCAACAAGGTACGCACGCTGGTGACCATCGCCGGCGTGGCCTTGGCCGCGGCTTTGCTTACGGCGGTGCTCACCACCTATGCATCGCTGAACGACTTCCTCTATCGCAATGAAGCAGCCCTGGCCGGCACGTGGATGGCCTGCGTGGAAGCCGACGGCAGCTCGGCGCTTGACGAGAAGATCGCCGACGCCCAAGCCGATTCGCAGGTTTCCGGCACGGCGATCATGCGCGATATCGGCTTTGCCGAGTTGACCGCCGACCAACAGGATACCCAGGGAACCTACCTGGCCATCCGCTCCATCGAGGGCGATGTGGGAGACGTCTGCGGCATCGAGCCCAGCGAGGGGCGCCTGCCCGAGAACGAGCACGAGATCATGCTCTTCGCCACTTGGAACGACTACGGCGGGGTGAGCCTCGGCGATACGGTCACCTTCAACGTGGGCCAGCGGGTGGCACGGCTCGCCCCGGGCGAGGAGGGCTCCATGTCCGCGGGCACCATGACCGCCTCGTGGGGTGTGCAAGGGGAGGCCCACGAGAGCGAGATCACCGACGGCGCGCCGCTCAACTCCTCCATGGGCGTGCTGGAGGCGGACATCGACGGTGGCATCTTCAACGAGGAGGTCACGAACACCGAGGAGCGCACCTACACCGTCGTGGGCTTCTACGACCGTCCGGGTTACGCCCTTTCCACCGCTGCGGGCATGGTGGGCGTGACCGCCGGGGCCGCTGCGCCCGACGCCTTTACCGACGTGTTCCTCACGCTGAACGACGTGACCAACACCCAGCAGGTGGAAGAGGCCGCAGAGGCGCTGTTCCCCGACGAGCACGTGGTGCTGCACACGGCCATGCTGCGCTACATGGGCGTTTCCAGCGACTCCTCCATTTGGACGACGTTCTACGGCCTGGTCGTGGTGCTGGCGGCGGTCATCGTGGTGGCCTGCGTGTCGCTCATCTTCAACGCCTTCAACATCTCGGTAGCCGAGCGCATCAAGCAGTTCGGGCTTCTGTCCTCGGTGGGCGCGTCGCGCCGGCAACTGCGCCGCGCCGTGGTGCTGGAAGGGGCCATCGTGGCCGTCATCGGCATCCCCTGCGGGCTTCTCATCGGTTTGGCCGGGTGCGCCGTCACCTTCGCCGCCTTGGGGCCGGCGCTCGCCCAGCTGGCCGGATCGGTGGAAGTTCCCTTCCGCGTGGCCGTGAACGGCTGGGTGCTGCTGGTGGCCTCGGTGCTCACCTTCGTCACCGTGCTCGTGTCCGTGTGGATTCCGGCGAAGCGGGCGAGTCGCACGAACATTATCGACTCGCTGCGGGCCGCCAGTGGCAGCCGAGTTTCCCGGCGCGGGGCGGCTCGGGCCGCGAAGTGCACGGCGCCCTCGTCGCTGTGGAAGGCGCGTGGGGCGGCCGGGCGCGTGCTCGGCGTCGGCGGCATGCTGGCGCGCATCAGCCGCAAGCGCGGCACGGGGAAGGGCCGGGCAGCCTCGGTGTCGCTGGCGCTCGCCATCGTGCTGCTTATGACTGCCGGCTCGCTGAGCGTGTTCCTCGGCACCCTGACCGACGTGGTGACCGGCGGCGGCGAGCTGGCCGGCGAGGTGGGCGTCATGGCCCAACTGGATGTGGAGACGCCGCAGGGCGAAGGGACGGCCGACGGGGACGTGCAAGCCGGCAACGATGGCGCGACGGGTGCCGACAGCGCTGCGACCCAGCCCGCCGCTCCCATGACGCCCGAGGCGGTAGCGGCCGCGAACAACGAGCTGTTCGCCCGCCAGGCCGAGGTGTTTGCCGGCGCCTTCCACGATCTCTCCCAGGTGGCCGACGCCGAGCCAGTGGGTTGGAAAATGGGGACGGGGCTGTACGCTATGCTGCCCGAGGCCATGGCAGGGGAGGCCCTCGTCGATCAGGAGAACGGCATGGGCGGCAAGATGGCCGACGGCCGCGTCGGCACCGTGGGGTCGGTAGCCTACCTCGACGACGCCGCCTTCGACGACTACGCGAAGAGCTTGGGGCTTGACCCCGCCGACTTCCGCGATCCGGCTCACCTGCGGGCCATCGCTTTGGCCCAAGGCTACGGCAACAACGGCAGCGTCTACCAGCTGCTCAACGTGCTGCGCGAGCCGGGCACGTTGGAGGCCCTTACGGCGGCGACCTATCACGGCGAGCCGGCGGCGGGCATCGGCGTCGGCGCAACGTCCGGAGAGGGCAATTCTGAGGCCTTCGCCTTCCAACCCTACCTTGAAGGCGATGACGACGGGGTCGAATGGTTCCCTCTCGAGGAGGCGGAGGTGCAGACAGTCTCCGTTGAGGTTGTCGCCCTGGCCGAGGAGGCGCCTGCTATCGCCAGCGCCCGCGGAGAGGGTCTGCAGCTCATCGTGCCCGAGTCTGTGGCGGCTTACCAGAGTTTCGGCAATGACGCCCCCATCTTCTACGGCTACTTCGACTCCGCCGATGGCGACCACGGCGCGCTCGCCGAGGAGCTGGCGACGGCCGGCAGCGCGTACTTCCACGACAAGAGTCCCTACGGGCTGGCGTTCTACTCCTTCAACGACTACATCGAACAGCGCGACTCCAACCAGATGATCGCCACGGTGGTGAACGTGTTCTGCCTGCTGTTCGCGGTGATTCTGGCGCTCATCGCCATGGCCAACGTGTTCAACACGGTGACCAACAGCCTCATCCTGCGCCGCCGCGAGTTCGCCGTCATGAAGTCGGTGGGACTCTCGAACCGGCAGTTCCGCGCCATGGTGGCCGAGGAATGCGTCGCCTGGTGCGTCCGCGGCCTCGTGCCCGGCGTGCTGCTGTCGCTTTTCGTGTCCTTCCTGCTGTGGCAGGTGATCTCCGGATCGATGACGGGGCTGCCCTTCACGCTGCCCTGGAGCTACGTGGCCCTGGCCGCCGCCATGACCGTGGTCGCCGTGGGTGCGTCGGTGGCCTACGGCATGCACCGCTGCCGCGCCGACAACGTGGTAGAGGCCCTGCGCGCCGACGCCGTGTAGGAGGTGCTGCGACATCAAGCAAGGCGGGTGAGGGTGCGCTGCGTCCCCCACCCGCCCGAGTAAACTTGGTTTCTGCATCAAGGGGTGCCGAAATGATGCAGATAAGTTGACTACGATGCAGAAAACGTGGCCTAGTCCCCGTTTTCTGCCTTCGCTTTCGCCTTCGGGCTCAGGCCGCCTTTGCAGTAGCCGTAACGGCCCGAAAGGGCGATCATGAACGTGGCGGCCACTACGCAGGTGAGCCCGTCGCCCACGGTGACCGAGAGCCAGATGCCGTCGATGCCGAACAGCATCGGCAGCACGATGACCGCCGCCACCTGGAACACCAGCGTGCGCAGAAACGAGATGAGCGCCGAGACGAGCCCATTGTTGAGCGCCGTGAAGAACGCCGAGGCGTACATGGCGAATCCCATGAATAGAAAGCACAGGGCGTACAGCTTGTAGGCGCTCACGGTGAGTTCCAGCAGGGCCGCGTCGTAGCTGACGAAGATGGCCGAAAGCGGGGCGGCGAGCCACTGGCCGAGCAGGAACATGACGATGCTCGCCACGCCGATGATCCCGAGGCTCTTCCACAGAAGCGAGCGCATTTCAGTATGGTTCTGGGCGCCGTACTGGAAGCTCATGAGTGGGGAAGTGCCCACGGAGTAGCCCATGAACACGGCCGAGAAGATCATCACGGTGTACATGATGACGCCGTAGGCCGCCACGCCGTCCTCGCCGATGAAGCGCAGAAGCTGCCAGTTGTATAGGATGCCCACGAGGCTCATGGCGATGTTGGTGACCATTTCCGACGAGCCGTTGGCGCAGGCCTTCCCGATGACGGGCCAGCGCAGATGCGGTCGCACGAAGTACAGGTGCGTCGAGCGCTTGCGGGCGAAGTAGACGAGTGGAATGCCGCCGCCGATGAGTTCACCGATGTTCGTGGCGAGCGCCGCACCGGGAAGCCCCCAGCCGAACACGCCGACGAACAGGAAGTCCAAAAGGATGTTCGCCACGCCGGCCGCCACGATGACCAGAAAGCCGTACTTGGGCTTGCCCGCCGTGACGAAGAAACTCTGGAAGGCATACTGCAAGATGAAGAACGGCAGCGAGATCATCATCATGCGGCCGTAAAGCGCGGCGTCATGGTGCATCTGGCTTCCCGGCGTGGCGCCGAGCATGGTGGCCGTGGGCTCCATGAAGAACCAGCCGCCAAGGGAAAGCACCGAGCCCACGGCGAAGGCGAAGATGACGAGCAGCGAGAAATGGCGCCGCGCCCGGGGCCGGTCGCCCTCGCCCAAGGTCTTGGCTACAAGGGCGCTGCCGCCGGTGCCGATCATCATGCCCACGGAGGCGAGGATCATGACGGCGGGGAAGATCAGGTTCACGGCGGCGAGCGCCGTTTTGCCGGCGTAGTTCGACACGAAGAACCCGTCCACGATGGTGTAGCACGAGGTGAAGATCATCATGGCGATGGTGGGCAGCGTGAACCGTATGAGGGCGCTGGTGGAGAAATGTTTGGACATATCGACTGACATGGGGAAACCTTTCGGAGAAAAGAGGGCAGAACAAGCAGGGAAAGCGGGCGTCTCTAGTGGAAGGTGAGAGCCGAGAGGTTTTCGTTCAGCGCGTTGATGTAGCGCTTCATGGCGCTGGTAAGTTGGCGCTGCTCTTCATCGGTGAAGATTGCGACGGCTTCATGCTCGGCGGCCAGTACGGCTTGAATGTGGGCTTCGTACTGCTTTCTCCCGTAACCAGTCAGATAAACGCGTTGAGTGCGGGGCGTGTCTCCTCGCAGCTCGACTACGCCTTTGTCGACCATGCGCTTGATAGACGAGTGCACCGTTTGCTTCGAAGAGAATCCGAGCTCGCACAACTGCTTCTGTGTGAGCCCATCTTCGTTGACGAGCGCGTACACGATATCGAAGGCGCAATCAGGGAGTCCCATGCGCCACGCGGTTTGGCGATACAACTCGTCAGCTTGGCGGTAGAAATCATCGATGGCGCGGATTGTCTCCGCGATTTGGCTTTTCTCGTCGAGCGCGGTGTTTTCGTTGAGTGCGATCTTGTCGGCGTTCATGGGCTTTCTGTACCTCAAAATGCGATTGGTCTGATTTCGGACTAACGAGTTTGCTAGTATAGTCCGAAATCAGACCAAAGCAAGGCCTTCACAAGGTTTCCAAGGCCTCTCGACGGCGATTGCCGAGTTAGTGCGCAAAAAAGTGCGATCGTGCGAGTTTCAAGCTCGCACGATCGCACTTTTCTCTGCACGACGCCTCGAAAAAGGGGGCTAGGACTCGCACAATCGCACTTTTTTGCGCACAGGAGGCGCCTTGGGCTTCTGAAGCTAGAACTCGCGCTTCTCGTAGAGCTTGGCGGCGACGAAGGCGCTGGCCACGTAGATGAGGGCGACAACGGCTACCAGGGCGGCGGCGAGGAAGAGGTAGTTGTTGCCGGTGTCGAGCCACTGCACGAGGTCGGCGAGGACGCCGGTGAGCTGGACGCCGTTGCCGAAGAAGGCGACAGCGAAGGCGACGATGAGAACCACGATAATAGGAACGATGCGGGCGGCCTTCGTCATTCCGAAGCGCGTGATGACGGGCATCGCCACTGCCATGGCGATGGCGACGACGGACACGCCGCCTACTGTGGATCCTACGATCATTTCAGGAGTGTTTTCAGACGGCGAGAGGCTCTCGGGCAGCCACTCCGCCGGCAGGAGCCCCGCCAGGGCCGCAATTCCCAGGCCCAGCACGAGAGCCAAGGCTAGGGATCCCACCGTGAGAAGGGCGATGGAGGCGTAGCGTCCGAACACCACTTGGCGGCGAGTGAGGGGCAAGGTGAGACGGAAGCGCTCCCAGTTGTTCTGCTCGTCGTAGGCGGCGAGGCTGAACAGACCCGTGAAGGGAACCATGGCGGCAATAGCGGCCGCAGTGCCCACCGCGCCCATGACGTATCCCATGAATAGGGCGATGACGAGGCAGATGCCGAGCAGCTGCAAAAGAACGCTCCGCAGGACGGCAAAGTCGGAAACGATCATGGCTTTCATCGGGATTCCCCTTTCAGAATGAGGGTCATGTAGTCTTCAATGGTGGCCTTGTCCACGGGGATATCGGGGAAGGCGCGGGCGAAGGCGAAGCGGTCGGGGGCGAGCACGTCGCAGCCGTAGTCGTGGCGCAGGATGCGGGCCTCGCCGGGGGCGAAGAAGCCGGCATCCAAGATGGCAGTCACGTCGGCGGCGCGGCAGCGGGCCACGCCGGCCTCGTCGGTGATGGCATCCTTGGGGGCCGTAAACACGATGCGGCCGGCGTCCACGCAGACGACCTCGTCGGCGATCTTTTCCAAGTCGGAGGTGATATGGGTGGACATGAGGATGCCGCGATCGCCCTCGGCCATGAAGTCGCGCAGAAGGTCGAGCACCTCGTCGCGGGCGATGGGGTCGAGTCCGGCTGTGGCCTCGTCCAGCACGAGCAGCTCCGGGTTGTGCGAGAGCGCGAAGGCCAGCGTCAGTTTCATGCCCATGCCGCGCGAGAGCTCGCCCACCTTCTTTTTCGGGGCCAGGTTGAAGCGGTCGCACAGCGCGGCGAACTGGACGGCGTCCCATTCGCGGTAGGCTGCCCGCCCGATAGCGCCCACATCGCCCACGCGGCAGGTGTCGGGGAAGGCGCAGGTGTCCAGCACGACGCCGATGCGCGATTTGATGGTGTCCAGCTCGGGGCTGCCGCAGGCGATGGGCTGGCCGAACAGGCGCACGGCACCCTCGTCGGCGGCGATGATCCCCAAGGCCGCCTTGATGGTGGTGGTCTTGCCAGCGCCGTTCGATCCGATGAAGCCGACGACGCAGCCCGGTTCCACGGCCAGGCTCACGCCGGAAAGCTCGAAGTCATCGTAGCGCTTGCCCAGGTTGTCTATTTCCATGAGGTAAGTCATGTCCGCTCCTCGTTCAGTTTTCTTCCAGCAGCACATCCAGCATGGCGTGCAGATCGGCGGCTTCTATGCCGGCGTTTTCCGCTTCGGCCACGGCGCGGGCGAGGTGTCCCTCCACCTGGCGCAGCCGCTCCTCGCGCAGAAGCTCCAGGTTGCCTCCGGCGACGAAGGAACCCTTGCCCTGCACGGTGTCGATGAAGCCGGCTTCTTCCAGTTCCGCGTAGGCCCGCTTGGTGGTGATGACGCTGATGCGCAAATCGTTCGCCAGGGCGCGGATGGAAGGAAGGGGATCGCCCTCGGCCAGCTCTCCGGCCATGATGGCCGCCTTGATCTGACGCGTGATCTGCTCGTAGATGGGCTCGCTGCTTCCGTTTGAAATGATGATGTCCAAGGTGCCTCTTTCGCAGACGGCGTATCGCGAGCTCCGGCAGCGCTCGTCTTCGCGACGAGCGCCCAAGGTGCGGCGATGTGCCGTCCTAGTTTCGGCCCTTGCCGCCCCAGCGTCCCGGGCGCGGCAAGGGCGTGAATAGTGTATATACCCTACATGCACAGTATATACACACCTATACACAGCCGTCAAGGCCGCCGGAAAAGATTTCCGTCGGTTGCGGTACAGATTTTTGAGTTGTTAGACACGAGAAGAGAGATGCAGAGCGCGACAGGAAGTTTAGTGTTTGGTTAGAATAATTGCGAACTGGTGTTTTACGACGAAGTGATTTTACGGCATGATGAATCCTGACGGTGTTTTGCAGGCGCATGCCTAACAACTCGAAAATCTTGTCTTCGTGCGCGAGCTTTCTTGTCTGAATGAGGGAATTGCAGGCTCGGGGTCGGCTCGGATCTGTCGGGAGATGGAAAGTGCGCTGCCTACGACCGCGACGCCGTGGCCCTTCGCCGTGATTTAGACGTGGAAGACGACTGGCCGTGGCGCCACGACACCTTGTCCTGTGGCCAGCAAAAGCGGCTGCAGGTAGCTTGCGCGCTCTGGCAGCGTCCCGATCTGCTTGTTATGGACGAGCCCACCAATCACGTCGATGTCCCCACCCGCGAGGCCGTCACGGCGGCTCTTGCGCGCTTCAAGGGCGTGGGCCTGCTGATCTCCCATGACCGCGCCCTGCTGGATGCGCTGTGCTCCCAGTGCTTGTTCATGGCGGCCGGTCAGGTGACGGCGCGGCCCGGCGGCTACAGCCAGGGGCGCGGGCAGGAGCAGCTCGAGCGGGAAACGGCCGTCCGCCGGCGCGATCAGGCGAAGCGCGAGAGAAAGCGCCTCGCGGGGGAGGCCCAGCGCCGTCGGGAGGAGGCCTCGCGGGCGGCCGGCATGCGCAGCTGCCGCAACCTCGACCCGAAGGACCATAGCGGGAAGGCGCGCGTCAAGCTGGCCGTCTACACGGGAAAGGACGGCGTGGCCGGCAAGCTGAGCTCCCGTATGGAGGGCCGCCTGTCTCGCGCTGAGGAGACGCTGGCGTCGGTTAAGGTGGAGAAGCGCTACGACGGTGACTTATGGATGCGCGCCGAGCCGAGCGCGCGCAAGGTTCTCCACCGGCAGCCGGAGCTGACGCTGGCCCTTGGGGAACGTCGGCTTCTCGTGCCCCCGTTTTCTGTCGGGAACGCCGATCACATCGCCCTGACCGGCCCCAACGGTGCCGGGAAGACCACGTTGGTGAGTGAGGTGGCACGGCGGATCGACCCGACCGTGCGGGTGCTCGTCATCCCGCCGGAGCCCACCGCCGAGCAGTGCCGTGACGCGCTTTCTCGATTGGCCTCCCTCGATTCGCGTAGTCGCGGGCGGGTGCTGGCGGTAGGATTTCTCCCCCTTCTTTTTCGTTGACAGAGCGGGGCGTTTTCGCCATACTGAGCAGTGGGTTTGGGGACGATGATTTGTGGAAGGAACCACCATGACCGCAACGATTCGGCCCTCTTTGATCTTTAACATGGATATCGAGGCGCCAGGCGGATCGGCTGTGCAAAGCCGGCCGTATTTTGTTGCGCCATGCAGCGGTTAGTGGGAGAGGATATCCATGGACAACATTCTGGGACTTTTCGAGAAGCTTGAGAGCCAGTCGCTGGCGGTGCAGCCGAGCCGGTGCGTGGTGGTGCGCAATCGCAACGCTTCCTGCCGTCGCTGCGCCGAGGCGTGTCCGACGGGTGCCATTCTCGTGGAAGGCAACGACTTGGCCGTGGCCCCCGAACGCTGCATCGGTTGCGGCACCTGCGCTACCGTGTGCCCGACGGCGGCGCTGGAATCGAAGAAGCCCGACGACAAGGGCTTGCTGAAGGCGGCTGTGGCGGCCATGCAGGCCAACGACGGGGTGGCCGTGGTCATGGACGAGGCCATGCAGGCGGCCGCCGAGGGCAAGTACGACCCGGCGAAAGTGGTGGCGGTGAAGAGCCTCGCCCGGGTGGACGAGAGCCTCATCGCCGTGCTGGCCGCCGGGGGCGCGAGCTCCGTGGTCCTCGTGGCGGGGCCGCGGGCCGCAACCGACGGAGAAGGGGCCGCCGCGGCCGATGCCGACCCCGCGGCCGCCGATTCGCTGGCCACGGAAGCCGCCGACGAGGCCGCCGAGGTGGACGCCGCTGTCGACCGCACGGCCCGGCTCGTGCGCGACACGGCCGCCCTGCTGCTGGAGACCTGGGGCAGCGACGTCACGGTGAAGCTTACCACCAAGCTGCCCCGTTCCGTGCGCCTTACCGCGCCGGCCGATTTCGACACGGGGCGCCGCGGCTTCTTCTCGTCGATGCGCGACGAGGCCCGGGCCGCCGCAGCCATCACCGCCGAGCACGTGGTGCGCGAGAAGCTGGGCGCCGAGGAAGAGGAAGAGCCGAAGTTCGCGAAAGTGGGCGAGGACGGCACGCTGCCCCACTTCCTGCCCGAGCGTCGCGGCCGGCTGCTGTTGGCCCTCAGCAACATGGGCGAGCCGGACGACGTCATGATCGACACGCGGCTGTTCGGCCACGTCATCATCGATCCCGAGAAGTGCACGTCCTGCCAGATGTGCGCCACGTTCTGCCCCACGGAGGCCATCCACAAGTTCGGCGACGCCGCTACGGCCGCGGAGACCGGCAAGCCCTTCGGCATCGACCACTACACGGGCCGCTGCGTGCAGTGCCGCTGCTGCGAGGACATCTGCCCCACGGGCGCGCTGACCCTGTCCACCGACGTGTTCGCCGCCGACGTCACCAAGCGCGGCCGCTCCGAGCGCATCCCCATGAAGCCCCGCGCCCGCAAGGTGAACGACCCCAAGTCCATCGTGAACGCCATGAGCGCCCTGCTGAACGTGCCGAACGTGTACGAGCGGTAGAGGCGGTTTGCGTCGTCCCGACTGGCCGGGGAATTCGGCTGGCGGCCACTGCGGCTCCTACTCCCCGTAAGGGTTAGCGGCCTGCACCAAATCCAGCAGTTCTTGCTGGGAGTGGATGCCGAGCTTCTTGTAGATGTGCTGGCGGTGGGTGCTCACGGTGCTCTTTGAGATGAACAACTCGTCTTGGATGTAGGCGAGGTTGCGGCCCTTCGCGAACATGATCATGATCTCGCCCTCGCGTTCCGACAGGCCGTAGCGCTCGATGATGAGGCGGCACTTGTCCTGGAAGCGTTCGCGGCGCTCCAGGGGCAGGATGTCCATGGTCTCCATGAGTACGCGCTCGTTGAACACGGCCCCCATGGCCACGAACACCGCCAGCACCGCCACGAGCATGCAGGCGTATACGGTCGCAGGCGTAAGGCCGCCCACCAGTAGGGCGAAGCGGCCGAGCAGAAGCCCCGCCAGGGGACCTAGGGCCCAGCCGGCGCGGATGAGCGCGAAGGTACGCACCCGAGTGGCGGAGAAACGCTGGCAGAGGGCAGCGGTCATGATCCACATGAACAGGCCGAAGCACGAGTTGGCCGCCTGGTTCACGGCATAGGGGACGATGCTCGTCAGGGACGCCCAAAGAAGCGGCGCCGGCCCCAGCAAGACGCCCACCATGAGAAACAGCGTGATGCCGCCGTAGCACAGCCGCGGCATGGAGAGGGTCTTCACGCTCATCATGGCCAGGGCGATGAGGATAGCGCCGATGACCACCGCCGCCCCAGCCAGCGCCTGCACGAGGGCGTAGGCAGCCCCTCCGGCGCTCGCGATGTCCATTTGTATGTAGAGGGTGCGCATGAGCTCGTGGGCGAAGCCGACGAGGGCCACGCAGAGCACGATGCGGAAGACGAGGCGCGAGACCTGGCGATGCTCGTCGGCGTCGGTGAGGGGGTGCTGGTCGGCCAGCTCGATGACGCTGATCTGCGCCGCCTCGCGGATACGGCGGATGGCAGCCCACAGGGCAACAGCCGCGCCGACGGGCAACAGGGCGGTGAAGGCCAAGGCCGGCGGAGGCGAGAGCACGAGCGAGAAGCTGAACAGAAGCGGCGAGGCGATCTGCCCGATGGCGACGGCCGCTGTGGCCTCGCGCAGCGATACGCGGGAGAGCGCCATGCCGAAGTACATGAGGAAAAGCGCCGAGGCCACCCCCGACAGCACCCCGGTGCCGGCAACGAAGAGCGAGCCCTCCGGGGATGGAAGACCGCCGAGGGGCATGGCCAACGTCGCGAGCACGGTGCACGCCGCCGAGACCCAGAAAGTGCCCCTGCGGGCGAGCAGGCGTCCTGCGCCGTGCTCGAAGTAGCCGACGAGCAACAGCGTGAGGGAAAGCACCGTGATGGAAACCAGGTACACCGCGTCTAAGACAGACTCGCCGTGATCCGCGAAGGCGAAGATGCCCACGCTTTGGAACGCCCCCATGACCCAGGTGCCATTGAGCGCGAGTGCGCATCCCAGAAGCGCGATGATGACGGGCGACGAAGCAGTGAAACGCGTTCCCATGGATTTCCCCCTAACCTCCCATCTATTGTAAACGCTCCGGCGCGTCTGCGGAGAAAATGACCCGCTGTCAATAAGGAAGCGAAGAAATCCCAGGTCAAACCTATCGTGCTACCAGCATGATTTTCTCATTTGTTGCATTTTCGCCAAAAACGCGCTCCCAGCCCGATGGTGCGGCCGGGGCGGGCGCGGTAGGGTCGTGCAGTGTCTGATGAAGGGTCAGACTCATTCGAGAGGAGGAGAACCATGGCTTCATTGACCATGACGCGCCGCACCTTCGCGAAAGTGGCGGCGGCCACGGCGGCGGCCGCGGGCCTGGGCGCCGGCGCGACCGGCACGGCCCTCGCCGAGACCGACGCCGGCCCCGAGAAGGGCAACGAGGTCAAGCGCATCCGTTCCGCCTGCCGCGGCTGCGGCAAGATGGAATGCGGTGTGTGGGTGACGGTGCAGGACGGTCGCGTCATCAAGAGCGAGGGCGACGAGAGCGCCTTCCAGTCGGCGGGCAACCACTGCGCCAAGGGCCAGGCGTCACTGCAGGCGGCCTACCACCCCGACCGGCTCCGCTATCCGCTGAAGCGCACCACCCCGAAGGGCGAAGACCCCCAGTGGCAGCGCATCAGCTGGGACGAGGCCTACAAGACCACGGTGGACGCCATCCATGCCAACCAGGACAAGTACGGCAAGGAAACCTGCATCTTTATGGGCGGCACGTCGCGTATTTGGTCCATGGCCCCCTACGGCGCCTTCAAGCAGCTGTTCGGCAGCCCCAACGGCATTCAGGCCAACGAGATTTGCAAGGGGCCGCGCTTCTACGCCACGGCCATCGACGCCTCCAACGCCTACAGCTGGATGGAAGTGGTGGGCCGCCCGCGCGTGTTCGTGCAGTGGGGCGGCGCTTCCGAGCTCTCCAACTACGACGACAGCTGCCGTACCACGGTGGACGTGGCCACCCGCGCCGACAAGCACATCATCGTGGACCCGCGCCAGACGAACCTCGGCAAGGAGGCGGACATCTGGGTGAACCTGCGACCCGGCACCGACGGCGCCGTGGCCAACTGCTGGGCCCAGGTCATCATCGAGAACGAGCTGTACGACGATCTGTACGTGCGCAAGTGGATGAACGCTCCCATGCTGGTGGTGCAGGAGGAGAGCTTCAAGCCCACGCCCACGAGCTCCGCCCAGCAGTCGGCGAACATCGTCACGCGCATTCTGAAGGAATCCGACCTGAAAGAGGGCGGCTCCGACGGCCGCTTCATGGTCATCAACGAGAAGAACGGCGAGCTGTCCTGGTACGACGCCACGGCTGCCAACCCCGGCTGGGAAGGGGAGGACTGGAAGCCGGCCACGGAAGGTCGCGAGGCGAATCAGCCCGGCCTGGACGCCACGGGTCAGACCCAGGGCTTCGTGCTGGACTACGTGCCCTTCCCTGACGGTCTCTGGCCGGCGCTGCACACGGAAGAGGGCGGCCGCGAGGTGACGCTCAAGGACGGCACCAAGGTGCACGTGCGCACGGTGTGGGAGCACTACATCGACTTCCTCGCCGACTACACCCCGGAGAAGGCCAGCGAGATCACCGGCGTTGACCCGGAGGTGCTGAAGGAAGCGGCCATCACCTATGCCACGCGCGTGGACCCCTCCACGGGCTACGGCAACGGCGGCATCCAGTACATGCTGGCCCCCGAGCATGCCTGCAACTCCGTGCAGAACCAGCGCGCCTGCGACCTCGTGTGCGGCATTACCGGCAACATGGATATTCCCGGCGGCATGCGCGGCTCCACCCCCGGCTGGCCCTTCTTCGACCTGGGCATGTGCAATCCCGATTCCCCGGAAATCCCGCCCTACGATTCCAGCAAGATCCTGGGCTCCATCGAGTTTCCCATGATCGGGTCGGATCGCGGCCCCGGTTGGGCCGACGCCACGAGCATCTACGACGCCATCGAGACCGGCACCCCCTACAACGTCACCTGCGGCATCGGCCAGACCGGCGACTTCATGAACCAGTCGAACTCCATCAACGCCGCCGAGCAGCTGAAGAAGCTCGATTTCTGGTGCTCCATCGATCTGTGGCACACCCCCTGCGTGGACATGATCGCCGACATCGCCATGCCCGCCGCCCACTGGATGGAGCTGGACTGCATCCGCAAGTCCCAGGGCTCTTCCGGCGCCTTCGGCGCCACGGTGAAGGCCATCGACCCGCCCGGCGAGGCCAAAAACGACTTGGAGATCGTCGTGGGCCTGTACCAGGCCGCCGGCGTGCCCTACTTCGACGAGGCCAAGCACGGCGCGAAGTGGTTCACCGGCGACGAGGCCGTGAAGCACTGCAACGAGGTGGGCCTGGCCGGCTTCCGCATTCCCGATTGGGACGATTACAAAGCGGAGTTCCAGAAGAACGGCTGGTTCGATTCCAAGGTCGAGAAGCCCGAGGCCTGGGGCACCTACCGTCGCTACCAGGTGGGCACCAACGCCGTGAACGGCGACTTCCCGCCGCTGCCCCCCGAGGCCCAGCACCAGGGCTGGAACACCACCACCCACAAGCAGGAGATCTGGTCGCTGCTTTTGGAGTCGTGGCTTGTGAACGGCGCCGGCAATGACGGCGTGCGCCCGAATTTGCCCTACTCCGACACCGAGCAGTTCTCCGACAAGGAGATGTTTCCCCTGTTCGTGGAGGCGCCTCACGGGCCGGTGGCCGACCCCGACCTGTTCGCCGACGAGAACTCCTTCCTCATGACCACGGGACGCCGCCAGGGCACCTACTTCCATTCCGAGCACCGGCAGCTGCCCTGGTGCCGCGAGCTGTGGCCCGTGCCGCGCCTGGAGATGAACCCGGTGGACGCCGAGCGCATCGGCGTGACCCAGGGCGACTGGGTGTGGATCGAGACCGACCAGCACAAGATCCGCGAAGTGGTGGACCTGTACTACGGCATCGAGCCCGGCGTGGTGAACGCCGAGCACCAGTGGTGGTACCCGGAGCTGAAGCAGCCCGACCATGGCTTCATGCTGTCCGGCGTGAACTGCCTCATCGACCGCCATGCCCAGGACCGCATCTGCGGCTCGTCCAACTTGCGCGCCTACGGCGTGAAGGTGTACAAGGCCACGCCCGAGAACTCGCCCTTCGGCAACCCCGTGCCCTGCGGCGACGACGGCACGGAGATCATCCATACCTGCGACGACCCGCGCCTGAAGGAGTGGCTGCCCGACTACGCTTCCGAAAGGGGTGAGGCATAATGACCCAGTACGCGATTCTCACGGATGTGAACAAGTGCGTGGGCTGTTTGGCCTGTTCCATCTCGTGCAAGGTAACCAACGACGTGCCGGTGGGCTCCTACTGGAACAAGGTGCTGCGCATCGGCCCGAACCCGCGCCAGGAAGGCGGCCAGTGGCCCGACGTGTACACGTACTTCCTCACCATGCAGTGCCAGCACTGCGAAGATCCGGAATGCGTGAAGGTGTGCCCCACGGGCGCCTCCCATAAGCTGGCCGACGGCACGGTGCAGGTGGACAAGGAGAAGTGCATCGGCTGCCAGTTCTGCGCCATGAGCTGCCCCTACGGTGTGCGCTACCTGAACGAGACCGAACGTGTGGTGGAGAAGTGCACCCTGTGCGAGCAGAAGATCGCCCAGGACGAGCTGCCCCAGTGCGTGGCCCAGTGCGGCGGCCGGGCGCGGTTCTTCGGCGATTTGGAGCAGGGGCTCGAGAGCTTCGTGGCCCCGGGGGCGCCGGTGAAAAGCGGCGACAAGTCCTACGATGGCTGCGCGGCGGCTCGGGTGACCCTGGGCGAGTGCACCGGCGAGGGCCCGGAATACCCGGTGAAGCCCTACACCGATGCCGAGATCCACCATCTGCCCGACGTGGGCAACAAGCCCAGCTTCGTGTACATCCTGCGCCGCGAGACCTGGCAGGGCGGCGAGTAGCATCGCTTCGGCAGGGCGTCTTGCCTCCCAGGGCGCCCTGCTCTTCTGCCGATTTTCCGGGGGAACCTAGGAGAGAGGATTTTGATTATGGAACTGCAATGGCCTTTGATTCTGTTCACTACCCTGGTGGCCTGGTCGGCCGGCGTGTTCGGCACCCAGGCAGTGCTGGCCCTGCGCGGTGAGGCCCCCAAGGCCCAGCTGTCCTGCTGGATCACCGCGGCCGTGCTGCTGGCGGCCGGCGGCATCGCGGTGTTCTTCCATCTGGAGCACTTCGAACGCATCTTCAACGGCTTCGGACATTTGACCAGCGGCATCACCCAGGAGCTCATCGCCATCGTGGTGCTGGCCGTGGCGGCCATCGTGTACCTGGTGTACCTGCGCCGCGACGAGGGGAAGGTGCCGGCGTGGCTGGCTGTGCTCTCCATCGCGCTGGCGGCCGTGCTCGTGGTGGTGATGGCCCACTCCTACATGATGAGCGCCCGTCCCGCGTGGGACTCGGTGCTGTGGATCTTCTACGTGCTCGGCAACGCCTGTGTGCTGGGGCCGGCCACGGTGGCCCTCGTGTGCGCCATCGTGAAGGAGCCGGTGCGGCTGGCGGCCACGGTGGCCCTGATCGGCGCGGCCGTGAACGCGGTGACCACCATCGTCTATGCCGTGACGCTCCAGTTTTTGGAGGGCTCGTTCACTACGGTGGGCTACTATTCCGACCCCACCATGCCCACCGCGCCTTTGGTGGACGTGACGGCCGTGGGCAATGTGTTCACCGGTGAGCTGGCGCCGCTCATGTGGATCGGCGTCATCCTGGTGGGCGCCGTGGTGCCCCTCATCGCGGCCCTGCTGGAGAAGCGCTCCGGTGCCACCCCGGCCGCCGACGGCACCGCCGTGGCCTCCCGGGCCGAGCTGTGGATGGCCGTGGCCGTGATCGCCGCCGTCATCGGCGCCATCTGCATGCGCGTCGTCTTCTACGAGCTGGGCGCCAGCGTGTTCATGCTGTACTAGGCTCGATTTTTCTCAGGGCCATCCTGAGACAACGAAAGCCCCCGATGAGGGCGGGTTCGCATCCCCAAACCCCTTGCAAACGCGAACCGCCCCCACCGGGGGCTTTCTGCCTCTTACGGATGCATGGAATAGCCGATGAAGATTGAGATGACACCTACAGATATGTGCGGATGATAATTTCCTTCACTTCTTCTGGGGCATAGGCAGCCAGGCCGATGTCCTTCATGAAATGCGGGGGACATTCGACGATCTCCACGAACTCCTTCACATCCGTTCGCAATGCCCCTGGTAACTCCACACGAATTGTCGGTGGCAAAAGCGAGCACAGGCGGAAGATATCGCGTCGGTGCTTTCCGATTTCCCCCGAACGTACGGGCTCTCCGTTGGCTCGGGCTTCTCGAAGATTGAGATACGCCTTCATTTTGAAGAGGGGCAAATACTCGTGGGAAAGGGTGGGGAAGCCGTAGCGGTGCGTGACGGCCTCCTTCGAGGCGAGAAGCCCGTAGTAGGCCTCATCCAGCAAAATGGCGGACAGACTGTAGGCGGCGTTTTCTACGGGAACCTTTCCGATACGGGCCTCGATGCCTTCCAGGTAGTCGGGTCGGCGACTGAGCAGTTCTATCTGATGGGGGTAAGCTGAACTCGCCGGACGGCAGAAGCGGAACATCTGCGCATCCCCGCTCTTGGTGACGTGGGTGTAGTGGGCTTCCCGAACGAACTGGATGAATTTCGCGACGAATGGGGCATCGAGCGCCTCCGCGATGAGCACCATATCGAAGTCCTTGGTGCCCGATTCTTCCCAGAGCCCCGCTTCGCGGTAGATCATCTCCCGCGCCACACCGCCGATAACAACGTAGCGCGTCGCATCTTCGGCGAACCAGCGCGTGAACTCTGCCAAGCCGGGAATGGCGTCTTCTAGATGGGCCATCCTTCGGCCTCCTTGATTTCGTCTACCGCCATGTCAATGCGTTCGTCGCGGCGGTCGATGGTCTTCAGCATGGTGAAGGGGTCAACGGCTTCGTCTTGGGCGAAGGGAGCTGGATCAAAGGCAAGGACTTGGATTATAACTGCTGGATCGCCCTCTTCGACGGCTAAGGGCGTGAGATTCGCGGCTTGTTTGGGGCCTATCGCAAAAACAGACGTCTGCGGTGCCATGAGAAGAGTGCGAGCGGCGAGGGCGGAAAGGCCGCTTCGGAACGCATCCTCTGGAACGGCGTCGCGGGGCAAAGACAGTGTCTTCTTGACAGTTCGGCCAAAGAGCCGCCAGCCTTTTTCAAAGTATGCGGCAGGGTCGGCGACGGTGTAGTAGGCGGTGCGGTTGGTGGGGCCTCCTGTCCTTCGCTGCAGCAGCCCGTGGCGGAGAAGTTCCTCGCAGGCCCGCTGGGCTCCCCCTCGCGATAGGCCGGTGCGAGCGCACACGTCCTTGATGGTCGAGGGGGTTCCCCCGTAGTAGAGAAAGTGCAGGAACGCGGTTTTCCCCATGGCGGTCAGCTCAGTGTCGAGGGGGCGCGGCTTTGTCGCGGGCGATGGTATCGTGCGAAGCAGTCCGGGAAGGTAGAACTCTCCCGCCTGCGTTAGGAACGGCGCACGAGCTGCAATGAGGCGTTTTCTCAGGTAGGGAGTTATGGTGTCGAGATGGCACACCACAGGTGCCTGAAGTGCCGACGATATAAGCTCGCTCTGAGAGAGGAGGATCTCAGGTTTGATGGAAGCGGTAGGGCGGACGAACAGCGTGCGATTTCCGAAGAGCAGAACCGAATCGAACGAGAAAAGCGCGCACGTGGCGAGAGGTAGCTTGTCGCGCAGGGCGGCATGGTCAAAATCCACGTCAGGGGCGATGGCCTCGTTTCCGACGATGTCTCTCAACTGATTGATGAGATCACTTTCTTCCATATGATACCCTTTTGTAGCAATTAAAAATTTTGAGTATCAGTTTATATGAGAGAAGATGGGAGCGCAAGCGCGGCACCACGCAAAAGCCCCCGGTGGGAGAGGCTCGCGTTCCCCAAATCCCTTGCAACGCGAATCTCTCCCAGCGGGGGCTTTCTGGCGGATGGGACACCCTACCGGGTAAGGTGTCCCACTGGCTTTGGAAAAGTGGGCTCCGCATCCGGCGAAGTGAGACGCGTTATCCGGTAGGGTGTCTCACTTCGCGGCGGGGGCGTCCCGGATGGTGCGGGTGCCGGTCCCGGCGGGCGAATGAGTGCCGGGACCGACGTGTGACGGCGAGGGCGGCCGCCCCAGGCCGCGTGGGAAAGACGCAGCGGGAGGGGGAAGGCGGGGCGGCCGCGTCGCTTACGCGGATTGGTCTTCGGTGGGCTCGATCTCCTTCAAGTAGATGCTCGGGCTCGTGGTGGCGATGCGCTCGCCGCGGCGCAGGCGCACGCGGCCGATCTCCAGCTTGAGCTGTTCGGCCCCCACCAGGTCGATGGAGGTGAACCAGCTGGCGACGAGGCGCTCGGTGGGCTTGCTCGCGGCGGCGTAGAGGCGGCGGATGTCGGTGGCCCGGGCGAGCTTCTGCTTGTCCGGGGTCATGACCGTGGCGTCGAAGTAGTCGCGGCTGGGGAAGAAGCCGTTCACGAAGCCGGCCAGCACGAGCACGGCCGGCGAGCGGCCGACGAGGTGCTCGGGGGCGCCCACGAGCACCCGGCCCGCGGTGTCGCCGAAGGCCGCGCCGCCCAGGGCCCGCCGCGCCCGGCGGCTCAGGGTCGCGGCATCGGTGCCGCCCTCCTCGCCGGGGGCCGGGGCCGTGAGGGCACCGACGAGGGCCCGCGCCCGCGCCGCCCCGTCGCCTTCCAGGCCGAGGCCGGCCGCGAGGGCGTCCAGCAGCCCGTCACCTTCCAGGCCCTGCACCGAGGCGACGAGCTCGCGCCCGGCGCGGTAGGCGTCCACGATGCGGCCGATGCCCGTGTTCGGGAAGCCCTCGGCGGGCGCGGCGGCCGACGCCTCCTCCAGCAGCGCCACGAGGCCCGCGCCCTCGGCGGCGGCCCCGGCCCGCATATCGGCGAAGGCGGCGCTGTTGGCCAGATAGTCGCCGAAGCCGCACCAGGAGCGCCAGGCCAGAGCGTTGGCGGGGTCGGCTGCCAGGTCCAGGGCCGCCAGCAGCCGCGCCGGGGCGCAGCGGTCAAGGTCGCGGTAGTCGCCCACGGAAAGCCGTCCCTCCACGGGCGCGGCGGCGGCAATGTCCCGCGCGGCCAGGGCCCGCAGGACCTGGCGCATCCAGGCGGGATGGAAGGTGAGCACGTACACGTCCTCGGGGGCGCAGCCCGCACCCAGGGCCGCTTCCACGGCCTCGGCCACGGCGGCCACCTCGGCGGCGGGGTCGGCGCTCTCCCGGGCAGTGAAGGAGTCCGTCGCCGGGGCGTCGCCGACCCCGGTGATCTCCGGGGCACCGGGGGCCGCGTCCTCGCGCAGGCGGCTCGCCGCGTGGGCGGCGGCCCCGCAGGCATGGCTCTCGGTCAGCACGATGCGCTCGCAATCGGCGTTGGCCTGGGTGAACTCGCCCACGCCCTCACCATAGGGGTAGGAATCGAAGACCTCCACCACGGCCGCGGGATCGGCGGCCACGGCGATGGAGTCGCGGGCCAGCAGGTTCGCCACATGTTGGGAGGCGCGGGAGAGCATCTGGTAGTCGTCCACGAGCACGTGGGCCCGCTGGGCGCCGGCCAGCGCCTCGCCGTCGGCCAGCAGGTAGCGCACGGCCAGGGCGGACAGCTCCGGTTCCAGAATGCCGCCGGTGAAATCGAGGATGCCCTTCAGCAGCCCGTGCACGTCGGCCTCCTCGCCGGCCAGCAGCCAGTCGGCGTTGCCGTCGGCGTCCTCCACCAGCTCGGTCCAGCTGCGGTAGAAGAACTTCAGCATCTCCTTGAGGCGGCGGTTCTTCAGGCCGCAGGTCTTCATGTCCTCCATGATGAAACCCATCTCCACCGGGGTGACGAGGCGCCCGGCCCGGTCGCTGAACGCGCGGCCTCCCTCGGTGGCAAGCAGCCCCAGGGCCACTTCGCGCACGCAGGTCGCTTCCACGGCCGCGCCGCAGGCCGCCTCCAGACGCGCCGCCAGCATGCGGGCCGCATCGGGCGTGGCCGCCAACACCAGCAGATCGCTCGGGGCCGCGCCGCCTTCCAGCAGCGCCGCCGCCCGTTCCACCAGGCGCGTGGTCTTCCCGCAACCGACGGCGCCCTCCACCAGCACGGCTTCGGGGGTCGGGGTCAGTTCGATAGCCATAGCCTTCCTCTCTTCCGTCGGCGCGGAGAAGCCCCCGCGCCCGTCGTGTCTTTCCCCGGCAAAGAGTACCGAATACTCCCTGCCGGGGAAAGACCGCTGAAACGGTCTTTCCCGTGGGTTGCCTTTGTCGGCGGCAAGGGCAGAGCCCTTTCCCTACGGCTCGGGGCAAGGGGGGCGGCGCCTTCCGCCTCCCTTGCCCGGGCGGCCCTGGGCCCTGCGGCCCGGGCGCGTTCCCGGTCGCAACGCCCGATCCGCGCGGGTTCTACGAAGCCGTCACCGCGTCCTCGTCCTCCACGACCACGGTGGATGCGCCCTGCACCTTCTGGGGCAGGAAGGGCATCTTGATGGCCTGGGTGGGGCAGGCCTCCACGCAGGCGCGGCACTTGGTGCACTCGCTGAAGCTCATACCGGCCTCGGGATGGCGCACGTTGATGCCCTGGGGGCACACGGCGGCGCACACCTCGCAGGAGGCGCCCTCCACGGTCTCGCGGCACTTCGCGTCGTTCACCTGTGGCACGAAAGTACGGTTCGCCTTGCCGATGAGGCTCATGAGGGCGCTGATGGGGCAGAAGGTGCTGCACCACTTGCGGAAGAACACCACCTCGACCAAAAGCAGCGCCGGCACGAGGATAACGCCCCAGGCCACGTCGCCGAAGGCGAACAGGCGCATGACCAGCACGATGGTGGCGAAGGTGAGGCCGATGGGGCAGATGAGGCAGAACACGGGGAACCCGAACACGGCCGCCGACAGCAGCGAGCCGCCGAGGATGACGTGGCGCGAGTCCAGCGCGGCCCGCTTCTCGGCGCAGGAGGAGCAACCGGCCTTCGAGCCGCAACCCTTCAAGGCCGCCTGCTCGTCGGCGGAAAGCGGCGCGGGCTCGGCCGCGGCTTCGGTCCCCGCCCCGGCGCCGTCGGCCACGGCGGCCTTCACCAGCGGGTTCTCGCTGGCGGGCAGCACGCCGGTGCCGGTCATGTCGGTGTTTGAGGTCTTCTTCGAGAAGATGCCGCGGATCTTCGACACCACGGGCACGGGGCACACCCAACCGCAGAAGGCCCGGGCGAACAGCAGGATGAGGGCGATGGCGATGACCACCGAAATGACCGCCCGGGGAATCATGGTCTTGGTGGCGATCATGGTCATAAGCGCCCCCAGGGGGCAGAGCAGCGAGATGTCCTGCCAGCCGATGGCCGACAGGGTGCCCACGCCCACGTGGGTGGCGAATCCCACGGCCACCACGGCGATGACCGCGAGGGGAATGATAGTGCGGAGTCGCTTGGTATTCACAGCGCTGGCCTCCTTTAGGCTTCGAGGGGACGGACGACGATGGCGCGCTCGGTGGCCCCGGCGGAAATGGAGCCGTTCTGCAACGAGACGCACACGCTCTCGCAGGCGCCGCAGCCGTTGCACGCGTCGTTCAGCACGTAGGGGCGGTTGTTCTCGTCCAGCGCCATGGCCTCGTACTCGCAGGCGTCGTAGCAGAAGCGGCAGCCGATGAGGCGGTAGGCCAGACACAGGTCCTGGTTCAGCTCGGCCAGGCCCAGCACGCCGGTCTCGGGGGTGCTTCCCGGTTTCAGCGCCTCGGTGGGGCACGACGCCACGCACAAGGGCTCGCCGCCGTTCTCCTCAGTGCACCAGTCGCACCAGTTCGCGCTGAAATCCATGACGGGGGTGCGCATGTTCAGCAGACCGTCCTCCAAGTGCGCCGGGGCGATGACGCCGCGGGGGCACACCTCGTAGCACTTCTCGCAGCGGATGCACGCCGACACGAGGGCGTCCTCGTCCTGGCCTCCGGGCGGGCGCACCAGCGGAGCGCTGCCGGCGTAGCGCACAGCCCCCAGCCCTACCAGCGCCGCCGTGCCGCCGAGCCCCACGCAGAGCGCCCGGCGCGTGATGACCGGCCGCCCGTCCTTCTTCGGGGCGGCCTCGGCGGCCTTCTCGTCGTTCTCAGCCATGGTCTTCTCTTCCTCTCTCATTCGCCCTTGGGTTGCAGTACGCAGTTGGCGGGAAGGACCCAGGGCCCTTCCCCGTGATGGGGCTTATTCGCCGTCCTCGTCCCCATCCTCGAAAATCTCGTCGAAGAACTCCTCTTCCACCTGCAGAAAGCCGTCGGTGAGACTCGCGAGGCCCTGGTAGAGGCCGCACTGCGCGAAGCGTCGCAGATCGGCGGTCATGAGCGGCACCCAGCTGGACAGGTGATCGGCCAGGAAGTTGCGCTGGGTGGCCAGCAGGCGCTCCACCTCGGCCTCGTCGTCGGCCTCGGCCGCCGCCACGATGCGGTCGCCGAGGGCCGCCATGAACTCCAGCTCCAAGGCGATGTGGTCCTCGGCCTCCTTCCAGGTGGGCAGCTTGTCGAGGCCCTCGCTGCGGTACACGGCCAGCACCTCATCGCGGGCCTCCTGCATCATGAGGCGCTTGGGGCTGGTGTACACCGACTCGAAGGGGTAGGCGGCGGAATAGGCGTCGATGCCGTGGCCGATGAAGGCCCGCACGTAATCGACGGCCAGGTCGGTAATGGCGTGGGCGTCGGCCCCGGACAGGTAGGTGGCGATGGTGCGGTAGCCGGTGTCCACGGCGGTGTTGCCCGTGGCGGCCGGGAAGCGCATGGTCTTCAACTCGGCCAGGAACTCCTCGTCCACTTCCACGCGGTAGAGGCGGGCGAGCAGGCGGTACACCGCGGAGCGCTGGGCGGTGAGCTCGGCCAGGGCGGCCAGGTCGGTGGCCTCCTCGGTCGCGGGGGTTGCTGCGGCGGCAGTGGCTATGGTGTCGGTTTCGGTCATGGGAATCTCCTCTGTTCTCGAAGGGGCGTACTCGACCGCCCTCTGGTTACCGGAAGGGAAGCGGTGGAAGGCGCCGCGCTACTGGGCGTCCGCGGTGGTCTCGCCGGTCTCGGCACCCTTATCGGCCTGCGCCTCGGGCTCGGGCGCGGCCTGGGCCGCTACGAGGTCGGCCACGATGCGCTGTCCCGCGCGGCCGACTTCGGTAATGCGCCAGCTCTTGTCGCGCCATTCCACGGCATCGCATTTCTCCAGCTTGTCGATGAAGTGGGGCGCGTACAGACGGGGGCTCTTCAGCAGCTCGTCGTTGTCCACGGCCTCGTTGATGGTCGGCATCGAAGCGCCGGCATCCTGGGCGGTAAGGCCGAGAATGCGCTCGTAGATCGTGGCGTACTTCGCGTCCTCGGCAAGCAGGTTGGTCAGGCGGTCGAGGGGCTTGTCGGCCTCGGCGTACGCCGCGCCGTCCTCAGTGGCAAGCCAGCAGACCTCCGGCGCCTCGCCGGCCTCGTAGTAGGACACGCCGTCGACTTCCACGAGCACCGGCTCCGGGTCGCCCTCGGGGTATGGCTCGCCGTCGGCGGTCACGCGGGCGAGGGCCCCGGCGCGCTCGAGCAAGTTCGCGAGCGAAGCGGGGGAGTACACGGAGAAGTTGTCTGTCTGCAGGCGATCCACCTCGGCATCCAGGGCGTCGGTGGTCTGCGGCGCGGCGCAGAACGTGATCATGCCGAGCAGCGTGCGACGGCGCGGCGCCATAGCGCTGAACAGGTCGGCGATGCGCTCGGGGGCCGGGCGCGTATCCACGACGGGCGCCGGGACGTCGGTGTGGGGGGTGCCCAGATAGCCCCCGGTTACCTCCTCAGCATCTTCTTCGACATCGTCGTCGAAGGCGCCGAGGGGGTCGAAACCCATGGAATCGTCTAATGCGAGATCGAGGAACGAGGAAGTGTCTTTCATGTCATCCGCCCTTTGAACAAATGCTTGCAGTCTTCCCTCTCGCACGCAGCGAGAGATGAACCTCGCCCCCGAGGTTCGACTTTTGCAAACATTGTCCGTCCGAGAATTCGGGCGGTATCCCCACAGCGCATAGTAGCCGAGGCCCATCGAATCCGTCAAGGGGGAAATTCCCCTGCGTCATCAGTCTGCCTGGCAAAAAGCCGTACTGGGCTGCGGGTTTTTGCTTCGAGTCCGCAGCCCGACACGGCTTTTTGCCAGAGTATCCGCAGCCCGACCAGGGAAAATGTCGGGAAGTCCATGGATGCCGGGAGAACCCCGACCGGATGCGGCCCTACTCCCTCGTGACGCCTTCGATGACGTCGAGCATTTCCTGTTTGGAATGGACGTCCATCTTCTGGTAGATGTGGCGCAAATGGGTGCTCACGGTCCCCTTCGAGATAAACAGCTCCTCTTGAATGCGGGCGGCCGAGCGGCCCTTGGCGAAGAGGATCATCACCTCGGTCTCCTTGGGCGACAGCTCGAAGGCGGCGGCCACTTCCAGGCAGCGGTCCTGGAAGCGCGGGCGCGGCGTTGCTAGCGGCGTTGACGATTTTGGTGCTTGTAGCTCGGCGGCAGCATTCTTTGAAGAAGCCCTGTCGACTTGCGTCACGGTTCCCGAAAAATTCTCGCTCGACGGATCCTCCGGCTCTTCGGTCAGTGCGATGAGGTCGCTCTCGCGGAACACGAACAAAAACGACAGCAGCACCGCCATGGTGGCGACAAGGGCGATGAAGCTCAGGAACTGCGGTGAGAAGGGGGCGAACCGATCCACAGCGTCCCCCGCGACGGCACCGAGCAGCACGCCGAGCGTGACCATGCCCCAACCGATGCCGAATACGCGGGTGGAGGACAATCGGTAGTTAGCAGATATTTCTGCTAGCAACATCCATATGAGCACATTAAAGGTGCCGTAACCCGTCAGAGCCAGCACGCTCTCGATGTCCTGGGCGCCGGTGAAGATGGGCAACAGCATGAAGAAGAAGGCCATGACGACGATGGCTGCCTTGTAGATAGTACGGGTGCTCTGCTCAGAGCCCAAAAGGGCGGCGCCGTAGACAATGAGCATGGTGATGAGACCAGCACCGGCTAGCGGCCATTGCAAGAGTAAATGGATGCTCAGATTGTTCGAGGAAAGGAACGCTGCGCGCACCATGCCGTCGGCAATGCCCACCAGGCAGGCGCACAAGCCGATGCGCCAGGCGAAGGACTTCAGATCGAACTCGATGGGGCGCACGGTTGGTTGGCGCTTGCGTGACCAGGCGTGCTGCTGCACGAAGAGAATCCATCCAGAGACCACGGGCAAAAGAGCGCAGAGCACGCAGCTGGTGACGGGCGGGAGCATAGCGGTGAGGGAATAGGCAACAGCGGCGAGAAAGAAGGCCAAGGGCACTTCGAAGGTGGTACGGCCTGGTGGTTCGTTGCGGTACAGCTCGCCATAGCCCAAATCGATGATCCCGGAGCCGAGGCCCGTGGTTATCGCCCCTATGATTCCGCAGACGTCGCCTATCATGCCCTCGGCACCCGAGGAGGCCAAAAGGACAGTGCCCACGCCGGTGAGCGTTGGTCCGGCGGCGCGGGCTGTCGGATGCAGCATGAGTTTCACGAAACGATCGCCGGTGAGAGCGCTTCCGAACAGCGCAATGCATAGAGCGCCCGCGGAAACGAGAAAGAACGCTGGTCGGATCGCCTCGCCGCTCCAAGTCATGAAGCTGGCGGCAGCGCCGACGAACATGAGGTACACCCAGGCCCGAATGAGCGCGAAGCCGAATACTCTATCGAGGCCTAGCGGGTGCCCTCCTGTTTCAGCACGATAGGCGAGCAGGTTCTCTTTGATATTGCAGAAATTCATGCGACCCCCCTCGGCGCGGCGGGTGACGCGGCCCTGACGAGACAGCGGATCGCGCCCTGGTCTCCTCGTCGGTCGATGAGGAGAACCCCTGTTGACGAAAGAAATTATACGGCGAAACAAGATTGCCCCATCTCACTTTTTAAATGATATGCAAGGCGATGAACTGGGAAAACTTAAAAATAATGGCAAATATATGATGTGGTACTAGCCTTCTTTTGACAAGATGTGGGCGCTGAGAGCCTCGATGCGGGGCTCCGAGGAGAATAGGAAAAGGAGGAGAGATGGGCAAGCTCAATCTGAGCCGGCGCACCTTCGCCAAGCTCACCGCAGCCACGGCTGCTACGGCCGTTGTCGGCTGCGCGGTGCCCGGTGCCGCCCTGGCCGAGGACGCCGAGGCGCCCAGCCGCGGAAGCGAGATCAAGCGCGTCCGCACCTGCTGTCGCGGTTGCGGCAAGATGGAGTGCGGCGTGTGGGTCACCGTGGAGAACGGTCGTGCGATCAAAAGCGAGGGCGACCAGTCGTCGTTCCAATCGTCGGGCAATCACTGCGGCAAGGGCCAGGCGTCCATTCAGGCGGCCTACCATCCCGATCGTATCTATCATCCGCTGAAGCGAACGAACCCCAAGGGCGAAGACCCCGGCTGGGTGCGCATCACGTGGGACGAGGCCATGGACACCATCGGTGAGAAGTTCACGGAGATCATCGATCAGTACGGCGGCCAGTCCATATTCAACATGTGCGGTACGTCTCGCCAGTGGGTTTACGGCCCCTACTGTTTCTACAAGTGGCTGTTCGATACTCCCAACGCCCATGTGGCTTCGGAAATCTGCAAGGGGCCGCGCCGCCTCATGGGCTCCATCACCTCGGTGGACGGCGCTCCGTGGATGGCGTTGCGTGACGGCCCGCGGGTCTATGTTCAGTGGGGTACCGCGCCGGAGAACTCGAACTACGACGACAGCTGCCGTAACTTGGTCGACCAGATGAACAATGCCGATGTGCACATCTGCATCGACCCGCGTCTGTCCGGCTCTGGCAAAGAGGCCGATTACTGGCTGAACCTGCGCCCCGGCACCGACGGTGCGCTGGCCCTGTGCTGGCAGCACATTATCCTGAAGCACGATCTTGTGGACTGGGAATTCGTCAAGCGCTGGTCGAATGCGTCCTTCCTCGTGGTGGAAGACATGGAACCCACGGGCGGCCGCTACTATGAGCTGTTCACCCCCATGGCGGGTTCGACGGCCGATTCGCCAGCACCCCCGGCCGATGTGGTGGGTACCAAGCTGAAGACGCGCCTTCTGAAGGAGAGCGATGTCGTCGAGGGAGGCAGCCCCCGCAAGTTCTATGCCTGGAACAAGAACGCCAATGGCGGTCAGGGCGGCCTGGTGCTGTGGGACGTGGACACGACCCAATGGGAGGGCTGCAACCACGTGGCTCCCACCCGCGATCAGATGGAGGTCATGTACGCCGGCACTTCCCAGGAGGGATACCTGCCTCCCATCTCCTATAACGAGCTGGTGGAAGCCGGTATCGATCTGGACATGCACGACTCCCATGAGGTGACCCTGGCCGACGGCAGCAAGCACACGGCTCGTCCCGTGTGGTCCTATCTCGAGGAATCCGTGGCCGACTGCACCCCCGAGTGGTGCGCGGAGATCACTGGCCTCGATCCGGCGCTCGTAGAGGAGGCTTGCGTGGTGTGGGCCACCCGTCCCGAGGGACAGACCTACGGCAACGGTGGCATCCACCTGCAGCTCGCCCCCGACCAGATCGGCAACTGCACGCAGTCGGTGCGCGCCATCCTGCACCTCATGTACATGACCGGGAACTTCGACGGGCCTGCCGGCAACCGCGGTCTTACACGCTCGCCCCTCGACGAGCAAGCCACGGGCGTTCCCGGCTCCAACATGCCCCAAGAGGTGAAGGCGCAGCTCATCTCGCTGGGCGTCATCCCCGTGGAGGGTGTCGAGCCGGATCCCATGAACGTGCCCGACCGCATCGAGACCTTGAGCAACATGGTCAGCGCCGACCGCTTCCCGCTTCTGGCCTACTACAACGAGTGGTCCGATGCCACCCGCATCTGGAACGCCTGCATCGAGGGAGACCCCTACCCGCTGAAGGGCGGCATCAACGAGTCCGGCTCGTTCATGAACATGTCCAACGCGAACCTGGCTTGGGAGGCTCTCTCTAAGCTGGATTTCTGGGTGGACATCAACATGTTCCATCACCCCGGCACCGAGATGGCCGACATCATCCTGCCCTGCCAGCATTGGCTCGAGCTGAACAACATCCGCGTGTCCCAGGGCGCCTCGGGCGGCATCGGACTCACCCAGCGCGCTATCGAGCCGCCGGCGGACACCAAGTTCGACTACGACATCAACCGTCTCCTTTTCGAAACCATGGAACGCCACGGCAGCCCGAACGGTACCTGGACCAACATCGCCGGCGACGGGCCGGGCGCCTATCATCATGATGATCGCCTGGAAGACTGGTTCCAGAACAATTCGAAGACCAACCCCAAGGTGAAGTGGGAGCACTGGGAGGACTTCCGTCAGGATTTCCAGGAGAACGGCTGGATCAACGCCAAGGAGATCGAGCCCGACCGCTGGGGCACCTACCGTCGCTTTGAAACCGGTTGGATGCGCATGGGCAAGGACGCTTGTACCGGCAAGCTTTTCACCTGCGATGAGAAGGGCGAGCCGGTCAACAACTTCGGTTGTCCCACGCCGACGGCCCTCGTCGAGTTTTGGCCGCTGCTCTTCGAGAACTACTGCGTTGACCGCGCTAACGAGATCGAGCCGGGTCGCTACGACCTGCTCCATGAGATGATGCCGCACTTCGACGAGCCGGCAAGCGGTCCGGGCGGCGGTCAGGTTGACCTGGAGGAGTACCCGATCATTCTCACTACCGGGCGTCGCATTCCCGTGTACTTCCATTCCGAGCATCGCCAGCTGCCCTGGTGCCGCGAGCTGTGGCCGGCGCCGCGCCTGGAGATGAACCCCGCCGACGCCGAGAAGCTGGGGCTCAAGCAGGGCGACTGGGCCTGGATCGAGACCGAGTGGGGCAAGGTACGCCAGTGCGTCGATCTGTACCACGGCATCGCGCCCGGCTGGGCCAACGCCGAACACGCCTGGTGGTTCCCGGAGCTGCCGGCACCGACCCATGGATTCACACTCTCGAACATCGAGTGCATTTGGGATCCCTATGGGCAAGATACCCATATCAGCTCGCACCACATGCGCGGCGTGCCGGTGAAGATCTACAAGGCCACGCCCGAGAACTGCCCCGACGGCAAGGTCATCCCCTGCGCGCCGGAGGACGGCACCCAGATCATCTGCGATGCCTCCGACCCGCGCCTGAAGGAATGGCTGCCCAACTACGACATTCGAGAGGAGGCGTAGGGCATTATGGCAACGAACGCTATCGTCACCGACCTGAACCGTTGCGTGGGCTGCCTCGCATGCATGGTCGCGTGCAAGGCCGTGAACAACGTGCCTATCGGCAGCTACTGGAACAAGGTGCTCCGCATCGGCCCGAGCCTGAAACCTGGCGCCACGAGCGCCCACGACGTGGAGATGTACTACCTGCCCGTGCAGTGCCAGCACTGCGAGAATCCGGAGTGCGTGAAGGTATGCCCGACTCAGGCATCGCACGTGACCGAGGATGGCACCGTGCAGATTGACAAATCGAAGTGCATCGGCTGCCAGTTCTGCGCCATGGCCTGCCCCTACGGCGTGCGCTATCTCAACGAAGAGGAGCGCGTCGTCGAGAAGTGCACGCTCTGCGAGCAGATCACCGCCCAGGGCGGCCTGCCTCAGTGCGTCATCCAGTGCGGCGGCCGCGCCCGCTTCTTCGGCGATCTTGAGCAGGGCATCGACACCTTCGAGGCGCCGGCGGTGGGCTACGACGTCGACCGCTCCTACGACAACCTGTATACCGGCAACCGCGTGACGCTGGGCGAGCTGGCTGTGGAGTACGGCGATGCCGACGTGCACCATCTGCCTGACGTGGGCAATGGCCCGCACTTCGCCTACATCCTGCGCGACCGCGAATGGAAAGGCGGCGAATAATGGAACTGCAATGGCCCCTTATCTTATTTACCACGCTTCTGGCCTGGGCAGCCGGCCTGTTTGCGGCTCAGTGCGTCTGGGCGCTTCGCGGGAAGGGCGCCCGCGCCCAGATGCCGGCGCTCATCACCTCGGCCGTGCTTCTGGTCGTCGGCGGTATCGCCGTGTTCTTCCACCTGGAGCACTGGGAGCGCATCTTCAACGGCTTCGGCCACATGACCAGCGGCATCACCCAGGAGCTCATCGCCATCGTGGTGCTCGCCGTGGTGATGGTGGTGTACTTCGTGTACCTGCGCCGGGGCGGCGATGAGGCCAAGGTGCCGACGTGGCTGTCCATCGTGGGCATCGTCGTGGCGGCGATTCTCGTCATCGTCATGGGCCACTCCTACATGATGGCCTCGCTGCCCGCCTGGAACTCGCTTCTGCAGATCGCCTCACTGCTCGGTGCGGCCTGCGGCTTCGGCCCGGCCACCATGGCGCTCATCTGCGCCGTGCGCGACGAGTCGTCCGACCTCGACGCGAAGGCGAACCTCATCGGTCAGGCCGTGAACGTGGTGCTCGTGGTGGCCTACCTCATCGCCATGCAGGCCACGGCCGGCTCCTACACGGCGGTGGAGTTCTGGTTCGACCCGACGAGCCCGACCATGGACATCACCCCCGACGGCTCGACGGCGCCCTTCTCCGGCGCATCGCTGGCCTGGGCGGTCGTGGCCATCGTGGCCGCTGTTGCCGGCTTGGGCTCCGCGCTGGCCGGGCGCGCCAAGGGCGACTGGAAGGTGTGGGGCGCCGTGGGCGCGGCCTGCGTGCTCGTGAGCGCGCTTGCCCTGCGCGCGGTGTTCTACATGACCGGCGTGTCCATCTACCCGTTCTTCTAGAGCACGGGGGAGGCCGGTCTCCCGGTCGGCACCCGTAGGGGGCGACCTCGGTCGCCCCTCCCGACTGGGAAACTTATGCTGGTCCTCCCCCGTAGGGGGCGACCTCGGTCGCCCCTCCCGACTGAGAAAGATTGTCTTTGTCGAGGAGGGCCGACCAAGGTCGGCCCCTACGGAAGAGCGGTCGCAGGTCTCCTACTTCGCCCCGATATCGAAAGCCCCCGATGGGCGCGGTTCGCATCCCCAAACCCCTTGCAAACGCGAATCGCCCCCACCGGGGGCTTTCTGCGTTTTCCTGTTTTGCGGAACTCCTTGCTATCGCATGAGAGCAGGGAGTTATAACTGACGAGGGCCTAGAGCCGGGTCCCTCTCTTAACGGCGATCCTGTAGCGGCTGTTTCACGAGCTGATTGCCCGCGGCGCGAGCAAAAGACGCCACCGATCCGCATGCTCCGGACGTTGTTGGTGGAGATGGGCGAAGCTGGGTGTCGGGGGCGCGATCTCTTGAGGGTCAATATTGCATAGAGACCGGTGAAGTAATGGCTTCATTTTCTCTCGTTCGAGCAGGCGGCTTCGTCGAGGCGGTCGAGCAGATCTTGCCGGCTCGAGATACCGATTTTTCTATAAGCATTGGACATATGGTAGTTGACCGTTCCTCGTGCAATGACAAGCGTCTCTTGGATGCGCTCATAGCTCCTACCTCGCGCGAAGAGGAGAAGCACCTCGCTTTCGCGAGGCGTAAGGTGATAGAGGGCCGCAAAGTCATCCCACCGTTCGAACGGGTCCGCTACGGCTTCGGCGTTTGCGCAAGCATCCCCTTCAGCTGAATGATCTGTTGCGGCTTCCTGCATGGTCTCACTTGGCTCTGACCATATGGCCGAGCGGTGGTTGAATACGAGTTGGTAGGCAGCGAAGGAGGCGAATGCCCCGATCAGGCAGAGGGTGTTGAGCTCTATGGGGGACGAGGTGATTCCGCTGAACGCATCTCGAGCAATGGCGCGGGCTATAACAATTTGCAATCCGAGGAACGAGCCTATTGCGCAACCATACACCATATTTGAGCTGAGCTGATAGGCCTGGCAGATCTGAGCAGAAAGAGTCCAGGTGAGTACCGACAATGCCGCGAAGCCAAGAAACAGGGCATAGAACGGTGCCGTATTTTGTATGCCAAGAATTGGAACCAAAAGAAAGGCGAGCAGTACGGTGGCGAATATGATTGTGTAGAGCTGGGTGTCCTTCACCCTTTGCCTACTAGCTACAACGAGAAGAAGTCCTAACAATGCTATCTCGATTAAGGCGGCTGGGGCCGATAGATCTTCAAAGTCGAGAGGTGCGCAATAGCGATAAATGTTGTAGAGCAGATTGATTGCGGCGCCCCAAAGGTTGATGGCGATAATGAACCGAACAAACGGCTGCCATTTTGTTGCCGATTGACTGTGGTCGTGCTGTCCGCTCAGGAGATGGGAGAGTTTGGTTGGTTGAGTGGCTTTCGCTGCGATCGCGAACATGAAAGCCGATCCGATAAGGTAGATCCCGCGCAGAACGGCTTCGAGATGCGGCGGCTGAAGGCATCCTGTCAGATGAATGGCTGACATGAGGAGTTGTGCTGCAATGGTTTCCAGAATGACCGTAGGCATACTTCGCTTGCTAAAGAGAGAACCCCAACCGAGAACAAGAAAAGCAAGACCGGGCGCGGTGAGCAAGGAGCAGATTATACTAATGATGGGGCTGTCGGCAGTGAAGGAAGGAACAATAGTTCCAACTGCAGCTACTGCGCTGAAAACTGGACAGAGTATTGTCGCCTGTCGCCTGATGTCGCGAGATCGACCGACGAAAGCTGCGATGAATAGCAGCGCGGTGAAAGCTACCAAGGTAAGAAAGTCCGCACTGTTTGCAGTGGCGGAGGAGACCAAAAAACCGCTTGCGCTGAACCATGCCAAGAGGAGCGCAAATCCCACGATCCGAGCGCCCTCTATAGCGATGGGCCCCTTTTTCCGAGGACGGGTAGTATTGTCTGCTGTCATGCTCATTCTGCCATTATATCTTTCTTGCTTTCTCCCTACACCCATACGTTTTTCTCGGGGGCGTTTTGGGATAAACAGAGAGTTCGATATGATCACGGCGCATGGCTCTCTTCATATTATTTTGCCAGCGTCGGCATGACGCCGGCGCGATACAGCTAAGGTACAGCTAAGGAAGGGAGATGCTATGGCGATTTGTCACAATGGCAAGGAGGGCGGACTCGTTAGTCGCCGCTCTTTCCTGAAAGGAGGCGTCGCGGTCGGCGGAGCAGCGCTCGTTGGAGGGGTGCTCGGTGGCTGCAGTCCCCAGCAGTCTGGAAGCGATGCCGCGCCTTTGAGTCCTGTTGGGCTTCCGGAGACGTGGGACGCGGAGTCGGATGTGGTAATTGCTGGTTTTGGCGGCGCGGGCGCAGCGGCGGCTTGGGAGGCGCTAAATGCAGGCGCTACGGTAACTATCTTGGAGAAGCAAGGTAAAGCTGGTGGATCTACCAACATCTGCGGAGGTCTAATTTACATGGGCGGGGGAACTCCCACTCAAGTAGCGGCTGGGTTCAACGAGACAACGGATAACTACTATCAATATCTTGTTGCGGCAACGGGACCTGGCGTGAGCGAAGACCATTGTCGTGTTATGGCTGACGAGTCTTTGGATTTGTACCATTGGCTTGTGGACACGCTTGGCGTCGTATTTAAGCCGGGATACAACCCTCCCTGGCCCGAGGAGGAGAATTACGACGCTGGATTATCATGCACGGGCGATGAGTTCAATCTGGATTACGTCGGGTACTGCGAGGCGGTGCCCCACAGTCACTGGGTCGAAGGCTTGACCGATAATTTGGAAGGTACGCTCACCGGGGCAAAAAACGGCTCGGGCTTCTTTGCCCCCCTTCAGAAGGCTGTGGAAGATTTGTCGCCCGAGATTCTCTATAAGACACCTGCCGAACGTCTTATCGTGCATCCTGAAACAGGTCGTGTGGTCGGAGTGCAGGCTAAGAAGGATGGAAAACCCTACAACATTAAGGCCAACAAGGGCGTCGTTCTTTGTACGGGTGGATTCGCTTGCAATGACGCCATGGTTGATCAGTATGTCCCGTATGCTGCCGGAAGCTTCATCATAGGCACTGAGGGGGATACCGGTGATGGCATCCGCATGGGTCAAGGGGCTGGCGCCGACACGCGTCATATGAACTTTGCTTACGGCCAGCTTTCCCACGGTGCTTGGATAGCGCGCGATAGCGTAGTTGGCGGTCCTCTCCTCTTTAGCGCGCTTGTGAATAAGCGCGGCGTACGGTTTATCGCCGAAGACCATTACGCGGGCTCTTACTATGCGCAAGTTGCTCGTAATCCTTACTATTTCCGTGATTATGAGACGTGCTACATGGTTTTCGATCAGCAAACTTATGATCAAATGGAAGAGATTTCCGAGGTGGGCGCCGATGTTATCGTGGCTCAGGCCGAAACCATCGGTGCTTTGGCCGAGGCTCTCCAAATGCCGGCAGGAACTCTCGAGAATACCATTGCATATTATAATGAGTATGCTCAAAAGGGAGAAGACCCCCTGTGGATGAAAAGGCCAGCGTATACGAGACCAATTTCTCAGCCACCTTTCTATGCGGTAGCTGCCACGACGCTTAATGGTCTCTTTACTTATGGCGGTCTCAAGATCAACACTGATGCGCAAGTGCTTTCAGCGATGGACGATTCCCCCATTTCTGGGTTGTATTCTGCGGGCCGTAACGCGAGCGATATTCTCGGAACTGGCTATTGCGGCAGTGGTGCGTCTGTGGCCAGTTGCTATACCTTTGGGCGTATAGCGGGTAGGAAAGTTGCGGGCGAAGAGGCCTGGGCCTAAATCTGCAATTTGTTGCCTCCCCTTGCGAAGGGGGTCGCTGCGGCGGCCCCCTTCGATTGTTGATGTATAAGTTGAAGTGTTGTCGGTTTACGTCCCGTAGCGCTCGGCGACCCATTCTCGGGTGACTTCGGCGAAGGCGCGGGTGGCGGCCGAGGCGGTGTCACGCGAGCGCACGGCGAGCGAGATGCTGCGGGAGCACTCGCGCTCGGCCGGCAGGACGGCGAGGGGGAACAGAGGCCGCGACAGAATGAGACTCGGTAGCACGGAGAAGCCCAGGCCGGCGCTGACCATGGACATGACGGCGTAGTCGGAGTCCACCGTGAAGCGCACGTTGGGGGTGACGCCGTTGGCCTCGAACAGCGCCTCCATCTCGGAGGGGCGCGCATTGCCCTGCAGCTGCACGTAGGGCTCGCGGGCTAAGGCTTCGGTGGGGAAGAAGGGGGCGCCCGCGAGGGGATGGTCCGGCGGCAGCACCACGAGGAGCGGGTCGGTATGCAGCGGCACCGCCTCCAGGTTGCGCCGCTCGGGCGCGATGGAGAAGGCGCAGTCGGCGCGGCCCTCCCACACGGCGTTCACGAGCTCCTCCTCGTCGTCGATGCACAGAAGCTTCAGGTCGATTTTCGGATACTGGTCGAGGAAGGCCCGCGCTATGGAGGGAAACCACTCGATGGCCACGCTCGTGAAGGCTCCCACGCGCACAAGGCCGCCCTCCCGATCGGCAAGTTCGCGCACGCGGGCGGCCAGCGCATGCTCGTCGGCGTTGATCGCCTGCACAAGACCGAGCACTTCGCGGCCTTCGGTAGTAAGATGCACGCCGCCGTATTCGCGCAAAAAGAGCGTCAGCCCCAGCTCTTTTTCCAAGGCGTTCACCAGGTAGCTGATGCCGGCCTGAGTGTAGCCCAGTTCCTCGGCGGCGGCCTTGAAGCTGCCGAGGCGCGCCACTGTGAGGAACGCGTCGTATTTCTGGTTGGCCATAAGGCGCCTCCTGGGGGTGCGGATAAGCCTGCTCTGTGTTGTGCGTCTGCACAATTATAAGACTTTCTTGAAATGTTTTACAAGAAGTCTCGTTTTACTTTTTCCTGCTCGGAGCTTAGTATAGCCATCGTTCCAAATTCAGAGAAAGAACGCCCCAGGTGGGGCTTGGATTTTTGCGCTTTGAAGGAGGTTGCGCGCCGCCATGTGCCGGATGCGGGCCGCGACGAAGCTGAGAGGAGGAGCCATGAGTCATTGGAAGCAGGCGCGTTGGCCGTTCGTGGTCTTCGTGCTCATTGAAGTGGTCATTTTCGGATCGGGCAGCGCTGTGACGAAGTTCGCCTACGACTCCATCACGCCTCTGTGGTGTCTGGCCGTCCGCTTCGGCTTGGCCACGGCGGTGTTCGCGCTCTTCTTCGGGCGCCGCATCATCGCGCGGCTTCGCAGCGTGAAGGTGCGGCTGTGGCTGCCCCAGGCGCTGTGCATGGGTATTTCGTATCTGTGCTGCAACGTGGCGCTCGACCTTACCACCGCCACCAACGTGGGGTTTCTCGTGGCGCTGCCGGTGGTGTTCGCGCCTCTGCTCTCAACGATGGTGGAGCGCTCCCGCTACCCGCGCGCTATCATTCCTTTTCAGGTGGGAGTAGCCGGCGGCCTGTACCTCCTGTGCAGCCAGGGCGGCAGCCTCGCCGTGGGGCCGGGCGAGCTTCTGGCTTTAGGGTCGTCGGTGGCGCTGGCCGGCGCGCTCGTGTTCGGCAAGCAGGCGCTGGCCGAGCTTGACGCTGTGACCGTGGCCGGTACCCAGATTGCCGTGGCCTTCGCGCTGTGCCTGGGGTGCGCTTTGGCGTGGGAGCCGATGCTGGACGTGGCCGCCGTGCGTCCGGTGGCCTGGGGCATCATCGTGTTCTTGGCGCTGTTCTCCACCTGCCTGGCGTTCTTCCTGCAGAGCCTGGCGCTGGATCGCTTGTCCTCCACGACGGTGTCGCTGCTGCTGACGGGCGAGCCGGTGTTCACGGCCCTGTTCGCCTATCTGTTCCTAGGGGAGACCCTCTCGGCCATGGGGCTTCTGGGCGCCGCGGTCATCGTGGGCACCGTGGTGGCCGCCACCTGGGCCGACGGACGCACGCCCACAGCGGCCCCCGAGAAGGCCCCGGCTCCTGCTCCTGCTGCGACGTCAGTTGTGCCGGCGGCGTCGGTTGCCATGGCGGCTTCGGCGGGGGCATCTTCGGCGCCGGCTCCCCTCGTCCCGTTGCGCCGCCGGGCCGTAGCTCCTCCGCGCTTGTTCGTGCGCAGCCGTCGAAAAAACCGGATGGCCGCGTAGCGTTTTCCGGCCTCGTTTTCCGAACTTCTCTTGCCCGCCCCGGTGCGCTTCGGCTGCGCCGGGGCTTTGCCCTACTCCGCCACGATGACGCCGAGGCGCCGGGCCAGGGCGGCGGCCTGATAGACGCTCATCTTCGTGCCGTAGATTTCCGCCATGGTGTCGGAGAGCGCCACGCCCTCCAGCTGACAGGTGGAGAAATCGAGCCCGAGCAGCGGCGTGCGGAAGAAGCTCGTGCCAATGAAGCGGTCGTCGTCCAAGGTCACGTAGCGCAGCTCCATCTCGGCCATGTCGGCGCCGGAGAAATTGCAGCGCGTGGCCGATACGGCCCAGAAACGGCAGCGGTTGAAGGCCCCAAAGTCCAGTGTGCAGTCCGTGAGCGTTACGTGCTCAAGGTTCGCTTCCATGAACGATGCGCCCGTGAGCTTGCAGTTCTTGAAGGTGCAGCGGGTGAAGCCGGCGTTGTCGAAGTAGCTGTTGGCGAAGTCGCATCCTTCGAACACCGTGTCGGTGAACAGCGAACCGGAGAAGTCGCAGCAGGAGAGGAAACAGTTCGCGAACCGGGCGTGGGCCGCCTGCAATTCCGAGAAGTTCTCGTCGGCGATGATCAGGCCGCTCGCGTCGATGGCCTCCAGGGGCTCGTCGGCGCCGCCGCGCAAGTCGTCGGCCTCCAGAGCGCGCAGCTCTTCCGGGATGGTCGGTAGCGACAAGGTGCGCTGGGCCGCCGCCGTCTCGTAGGCGGTTTGGACGGGATCGGGAATAGCGGCCACGGGGGTCCTTTCTTCGACATGGCGATGGTGGTGCGTGAGGGCCATGCTGCTGGTGCGAGCAGCGATCCCTTGACGCTCCGGCCATTGTACTACGTCTACGAAGAGGAGGGCGAGGCGTGGCCGCGGCGTTGCCCTCGGCGAGAGCCTTTGCGGTTCGAAAGCATGAGGCCGGCGATGGCGAGGGCGACGCCGGCGACGATGGGAGCGGTGACGGGCTCTCCGAGCACGAGGGCCGAGGCGGCGCCGGTGAGCGCCGGTACCAGGTAGATGTAGGTGCTCGTGACGACGGCGCCGAGATGCTTCACGGCGAAGTTCCAGGTGGCGAAGCAGGCGGCAGAGGCGAGAAGCCCCAAGAAGAGCAGGTTCGGGACGACGAGGGGGTTCCCGAGAGCTTCTGCGGGAAACGTTCCGGCGAAGGGGAGGGCCGGGGCCATGAACAGGAGGCCCCAAGCGAAGATGCGCTTGGTGGCGGTCAGGGTCTCGTAGCCGGCTTCGGCGATGCGGCTGACAAGGGTTGAGTAGACGGCCCACACGAGCGAGGCGATAAAGGCCAGCCCGCAGCCGATGAGGTTGTCCGCGGCGCTTCCCGTGAAGGCACTCCCACCGCTGGCGGTGCCGACGAGCAGGATGCCGCCCATGGCCAGGACGAACCCGATGGCGAAGCTCGCGGGGGAGGCGGGGCGCTGCCCGCGCGCAAGGGCGATGAGGGCGCAGAAGAGGGGAGAGGTGGCGCAGATGGCGCCGACGGCCGTGGCGCTCGTGAAGGTGAGCGCCACGTTCTCCAGCAGGAAGTAGCAGGCCACGCCGGTAAAGCCCGCCGCGGCAAACAAGCGGCCGTCACGCGGATTCGCCAGGCGCAGGCGGTGCGGCCGCAGGCAGCTGAGGGCGGCGAAACCCAAAGCGAACCGGATGACGAGGATCCAAAGCGGCGTGAGCCCAGCAGCGAGCAGCACCTTGGTGGCGACGAAGGTGGTGCTCCAAACGAGGATGGTGAACAGGGCGAGCGCGTGCGCTTTCATGAGAGCACCTGCCCTGGTGGTGAATCAACTGAGCCTTTCGGGGTTGAAGGGGCCAATGGGGCGCCCTTGACCCGGTCGGCGCCGGCGCTGGATCCGGTGACGGCCCGCTGATAGAAGCCCGGTGTCATCCCCAGGCGCTCCTTGAAGGCGCGGGTCATGTGAGCCTGATCGGCGAATCCCGCTTCGGTGGCCGCCTCGGCGCAGCTGGCACCGACGGCGAGCGCTTCGCGAGCCGACTCTACTCGCAGCGAGGCCAGGTAGCGCATGGGAGTCAGCCCGAAAGATGCAGTGAACGAGCGCAGCGCGCGGTACTTGTCCAGGCCGGCTGCGGCAGCGACCTCTTCCAGACGCACCGTTTCGGATGCGTGGCGGCGCAGGTAGGCGGCCATGGCGTGGGCGCCGTTGCCGGAGGGCGCTGGACGGTCTGCGGCTGCTAGCAGGTCGAGAAGCAGATAGAGCGTCTCCTCCAAATGCGCTTCGTCGACAAAGGGCACCTCAAGCAGCGCGATGATGTCTTCCATGAAAGCGACGGCTTCGGCGTCTTCCACGATGGGGCCGGCGAAGGGCGGGCAGTCGGGGAGATCGAGCAGGGCGAGGCTGTCGTAAACGAGCGGCGCGGCCCCTTCCTGAACGCAGCCGTGGGCGTCGCCCGGGTTTAGGGCGAGCAGCTGGCCGGGGCCCAGGTGATGCCGCGCGCGATTGCACTCCATGAGGCGGTGCCCCTCGCGCACAAGACCGATGACCGGGTAGTCGTGGGCGTGGGGCGCGAACAGCTGGTCGAAGCCGGCGAAGTGCCGGAACTCCACCGCGCCGTCCAGGACGCGGCGCACGGTCTCGCGGTGCCGGGGGTGCTGGGACTGCTGAATATGTGGGGCATGAGTCATCTCCATAACAAGGAGAGATGATAGCCATTTGTCCGCAGATTTCTTGCATGAAATTGCAGCGGCGCACTATGCGGCCTTGCGGATGTTGGAGGCGCCGGGGAACGTCGCGGGCGGTGGGGGCGGATGACGCTGCGACCTACCGCCACCAGGCGATGGCGATCTGGGTACGGTTTCTCAGCCCGCACTTCTGCAGGATGGCCGAGATGTGGTTGCGCACCGTGCCCTCGGACAGGAACAGCGTCTGCGCGATCTCGCGGTTGTCGAGCCCTTCGGCGATGAGCTCGGCGATATCGTGCTCGCGCTGCGTGAGGCCCTCGGCGAAGGCGGGAGTGGCCTGGCTGTTGCCATCGGGGTGCGACGGAGAGCTGTCAAGGGCGGTTCCGACGCCGCTCGCCAGCCGTTGCCCGATGAGCGCGCTCACGCGGTCGGTGACATCGGATCCCAGGACAATCTGGCCTTCCATGACGGAATGCAGCGCTTCGGCCAGACCACGCGCCTCCTGTTTGATGAGGTAGCCGCGGGCGCCGATCGCCAGCGCGCGCACGATGTAGTCGTCGTCGGCAAAGGTGGTGAGGAAGACGATGCGCGCCTTCGGGTGGGCGGCGAGGATGGCCTCACCGGCGGCCAGACCCGACAGATCTGGCATGCGGATGTCGAGGAGCATGATGTCGGGGTGGTGCTCGTTAAAAAGCGCCGCCGCCTCGGCCCCCTTCGTGCCGAGGGCCGCCACGCGCACATTGCCGCGCGCCTCCAGTATCGTGCGCAGCGATTGGGCCACGAGCTCGTCGTCGTCCGCGATGACGACGGAAAGGGGAAATGGGGCGCTCACGGGCGAACCTCCTGGGTTTTGGGGAAGGTGGCGAAAACGCGGGAGCCGGTGCGCGGCGAGGGCAAAGGGCCGAACGAGAAAGTGCCGCCCAAGGCTGCCGTGCGCTCTTCCATCGAGGCGAGCCCGAGGCCGCCCTCACCGACCAGGTTCGCCGCGCGTCCGTTGTCCTCGATGGCGAGCTGATAGAAGCCGGGGAACTCGAGGAGGGAGACGGCGATGCTCGTGGCGCACCCGTGCGTGCGGGCGTTCGCGAGCGCCTCGCGCACGATAGCCACGACGGCAAGGGCGACAGGGCGCGGAAGGCTTTCGGCCTCGAAGGCGAGCGTGCCGATGATCCCCGGGAATTCCCCGATGAGCTTAGCCAAGGTGGTCTGTGGATCGAAGGCCTCGTCGTGCAGGTCGTGCACGCTGGCCCGCACGGTGCCGAGGGCCTCGTGGAGGGTGGCGCCGACCGCCGCCAGTTCTTCGGCAAGCGCCGGATCGTCCTCGTGCGTGACGGCAAGAGCCTCCATTTGCAGCACCGAGCGGGTGAGCAGGTGGCCGACGTTGTCGTGGATCTCCCGCGCGATGCGGGCTCGCTCGGCCAGCACCGCGCAGCTCACTTCCAAATCTTGCCGCTCGGCGAGGTCGCGGGCTCGCTCGGCCAGCGCGAGGCGGTCTTCCTGCACGGCGTCGCGCCATTGGCGGAGCGAGGCGCGCTCGGTTTGAACTTTGGTCGCGCGCCGGGCGGCCAGGCAGGCGAGCGCTCCCAGCAGAAGGGCGGCTGCCGCCAGCGCGCCGCTTCCGGACACTGCGGCTCCCAGGAGGGCCGCGGGCCATAGAAAGCGCAGGGGGCCGAGGTTCTGCGCCACGGCGGCGTAGGCCAGAAGCGGCACGAAGGCGGCGAGGGCCGGCGCGGCAAGTGCGGCGATGAGGTAGGCGGCGGCGATGGCGGGACGTGCGACGCGGATGAAGCGCGCGGCGCGGACGGGGCTTGCGGCGCTGGCAGGGGCCTGGCGCTGCGCACCGCCTTCGCCGCGATCGAGCAGCTCGAGCGCGCCCGTGGCGATGAGGGCGAGAAGCGGCGCCGCTACGGCTGCGGGGGCAGCGGGAGCGAGCAGAAGGAGGGGAAGCCCCAGCCCGAAGAGAACGATCTCGTCGACGATTCTATCCATGGGGCCATTATAAGGCGCACGTTCGCGAAGCAAGGGGCACGTCGACATTCGTGACATTTGGCACTTCTGCGGCGCGGCGGTTCTTGGAATAATGGGGCCATGACCGATAGGGGAAGGAGCGCTCATGGACGGCGAGCTTACGAACGACAGCGCGCGGACCGGCGCGCTGAGGATCGATGGCACGCAGGATGGCGCGCAGGGCGACTGCGCGAGAGACGATAGCGCACGGGCCGGCGCTATGTCGGCGCCCATCGTCGAGGTGCGCAACTTGGTGAAGCGCTACGGAGACGTGGTGGCGCTCGACCACTTCGATTTGCGCATCGAGCCCGGCGAGATCTTCGGGCTTTTGGGCCCGAACGGTTCGGGCAAGACGACGGCCATCAATTGCATATTGCAGCTGCTCACCTTCGACAAGGGCGACATCTGCCTGTTCGGCGAGCCCATGACGCCCACGCGCTACGACCTGAAGCGCAAGATCGGCGTGGTGCCGCAGAACGTGGCGCTGTTCGAGGAGCTCACCGTGCGGGAGAACATCGACTTCTTCTGTGCCCTGTACGTGGACGATCGGCGCGAGCGGGCGCGGCTCGTGGACGAGGCCATCGCGTTCGTGGGCCTCGAGGACTACGTGAAGTTCCGCCCGCGCAAGCTCTCCGGCGGCCTTCTGCGGCGGCTCAACATCGCCTGCGGCATCGCCCACAGGCCCCGGCTCGCCTTCTTCGACGAGCCGACGGTGGCGGTGGATCCGCAGAGCCGCAACGCCATTCTGGAGGGCATCCGCCGCATGAACGCGCAGGGCTGCACCGTGGTGTACACGAGCCACTATATGGAAGAGGTGGAGGAGATCTGCTCGCGCATCATGATCATGGATCGCGGCCGGTCGGTGGCCGTGGGCACCAATGTCGAGCTGAAGGCCCTAGTGGGGGCCGGCGAGCGCATCATCGTGGAGGTGGCGGCGCTTGGTGATGCCGTGCGCGGGCGCCTGGCCTCGCTGCCCCATGTGCGGCGCGTGACCTACACCGAGCCGGAGCTGGTCGTGCAGTGCGAGCAGGGCGGCCACAACGTGGGCGACGTGCTGGGCGTGCTTGCGGACGCGGGGTGCGCCGTGGGCCGCGTCTATGCCGAGCCGCCCACCTTAAACGATGTGTTCCTCGAGATCACCGGTAAAGAGCTGAGGGATTAGGAGCGGGCTATGGGCACGTTGTTCGCAAGCACGTTGCGGGCGCTCGTTCGCGAGAAGAGCCTGTTCATCTGGTCTTTGGCCTTCCCCATCCTCATGGCGACCATCTTCATGTTCATGTTCGCGAACTTGGACGGCGCCATGGAGTTCGACCCCGTGCCCACCGGCGTGGTGGCCGATGAGGCGTGGGGCGCGTCGCCGTTTTCAGCGGTGGCGGAGGCGCTGGGGGAAAGGGGCGACGATCAGTTGCTGGACGTGCGCCGCTTCGCCGATGGGGAGGCGGCCGCATCGGCCCTCGTCGACGGCGAGGTGATGGGGGTGTTCTCCGTCGACGAGGACGGCGAGCCGGTGCTGTCCCTGGCGCCGGGGCTGCAGATCGGCCAGACGACGGATATGGACGCCATCGATCGCAGCATCCTGGAATCGGTGGTGGGCACCTACGTGCGCGACGCCGACCTGATGACATCCATCGCCCGCGAGAACCCCGGGGCCTTCGCCGATCCGGGCCGTCTGGAGGCGATGTTCTCGAGCGTCGATGCGACCGAGGAGGTCTCGCTCACCCACGCCGCGCCCAAGGAGTCGGTGCGCTTTTACTACGCGCTGTTCGCCATGGCGGCCCTGTTCGGCGCCCAGATCGCCGTGGTGGCCGTCTGCTGGACCCAGCCGAACCTCTCGCCGTTGGGCGCGCGGCGGGCGCTGGGGGCCATCGGGCGCACGCGCACGCTTCTGGCGACGCTTCTGGCCTGCTGGCTGCTGTCGTTCTGCTGCCTGCTCATCGCGTTTCTGTACACGCGTCTTGTCGTGGGGGTCGACTTCGCCGGCCGCGAGGGCCTGTGCGTGGCGGGACTGGGCGCCGCATCGCTGCTCGCCTGCGCCCTGGGCACGGCGCTCGGGTCACTCCCCAAGTTGGACGTGGGGTCGAAGACGGGCATTCTCACCGGGGTAGTGTGCCTGCTCTCGCTGTTCACGGGGCTCTACGGCGAGCCCTGCATGGAGCTGGCCGACATGGTCTCGCGGGAATTCCCCGTGCTGGCCTCGCTGAACCCGGCGAAGGCCATCTGCGACATGTTCTACAGCCTGTACTACTACGACGGGCTGGAGGTGTTCGCGGGGAACGTGGCGCTCATCGGCCTGTTCTCGGCTGCGCTGTTCGCCGTAGGGGCCCTGTTCGTGAGGAGGCAGCGCTATGCAAGCCTGTAGATATGCCTTGGAAGTGGCGGCGAAGCATCCCATCTATCTGCTGGTGTACGTGGGCTTTTTGAGCCTCATGGGCCTGTTTATCACCAGCGGCGTGTACCCGCCGGCGACAAGTGCGGGCTATGAGTCGGCCGAGGTGCCCTTCGCGGTGATCGATCGGGATCAAAGCGACTTGTCGCGCTCGGTGGCGGCGTTTCTCGAAGAGCGGGGAACGTCGGTTGAGGTGGCCGACGAGGCGCGGGCCTGCCAGGATGCCGTGGCCACGGGCTTGGTGGATTATCTGCTCATCGTGCCCGCCGGGTTCGAGGAGGGCTATCTGGCGGCGGCCCGCGACGGCGGCGACGGCCCGCGCCTTGAGACGGTGTTCAGCTTCCAATCGATGGCGGCCACGCTGGTCGATACCCAGGTGAACCAGTATCTGGGGCTGGTGCGGGCCGCGGCGGTGCTCGAGCCGGACGCATCGCCGGAGGCGCTGGTGGCCCAGGCCGAGGCCTCCGCGCAGAAGGAGCCGCGCATCGAGGAGGTTTCCGTCCCGGGTGCGGCGGTGGGGAGCGAGGCCTTCGTCTTCTATCTTATGTGGAGCGCCTACCCGCTCACGGTGGCCGTGGTGGTGTCGGTGGGCATTCTCATGGGGGCCTTCAACCGCACCGACGTGCGGCGGCGCGTTGCCGTCTCCTCCACCTCGGGCTTGGGTCTGGGGCTGCAGAAGGCGGCGGCGGGGCTCGTCGTGGCGCTTCTCGTGTGGGCCGTTATCATGGGCATCGGCCTTGTCGCATTCGGCTATTCCGCATTCACCCTCGCACCGGCCGATCTTGCCTGCGTGCTGGCGGTGGAGCTCGTGTTCGTGCTCATCCCGCTGGCCATCGCGTTTCTGCTGGGGCAGCTGGGCTGCGGCGAGAGTGTGTCGAACACCGTGGGCAACATCACCGGCATGGTGCTGACGTTTCTAGGCGGTACGTGGATCAGCCTGGATCTTATGCCCGAGGCGGTGCGCGTCGTGGCCACCTTCACGCCGGTGTACTGGCTCGGCGAGGGCCTGCGCGCGGCGGTGGGCGATGCGACGGGGTCGGCGGCGGAAGACGTCGCGCTTGCGGTCGGCGTGCTCTTGCTGTTCGCGGCGGCCATCTTCGTTACGGCGCTCGTGGCGGGCCGGATGCGCGCGACCAGCGACGACGCCGGCGGCAATGCCGCGGCCGCTGTGCCGAGGTAGCGCCGTGGGCGCCGTGCCGGGATCGCGCCGCACGCTGCGTCGTGGGCGCTGTGCCGCGAGGTGCGCGGGATGCGCTATCGTCTCGGCGCCCTGCTTTCCATTTGCTCCGGCGGGGAACTTGTGGCACAATACGGACTCGCGCATTTAGGCGCGTAATATGTTCGGTCGCGTGGCGCAGCGGGAGCGCAGGTGCCTTACAAGCACAAGGTCGGGGGTTCAAATCCCTCCGCGACCACCATGAATTGAAGCAGAAAGCCCCGGGTTGCCCGGGGCTTTCTTGTTTTTCTGTGCCGCTGCGGATTCGACGTAGCCGTTGTTGAGCGGCAGCAAGGGTAGCCGGGTCTCTGGAGCGAGCTTCGCTGCTCATCGCTGCCGACTGCTGAATGAAGGAGGAGGCTAGCTCGCAGTGCAATTATTAGGGCAGGATGTAGTACACGGAAGGCGATGTGTCATTTTCGGGCTTGTAGGGCTGCGCATTGTGTTCGGCAATGAGCTTCGAGACCTCGCTTTCCGGGTCAGAAATCAGGCCAACCTTGCGGATGCGAGTGGGACACGCCTGCACGCAGAAGGGATCCTTGCCCTGATCGAGGCGGCCAGCGCACAGGTTGCACTTCCCCATGACGCAGCGCTCCTCCTGCAAGACGGGCACCTCGTAGGGGCAGGTATTGCCGCAAGTGTTGCACCCGATGCAAATATCCTGATCCACTGATACAATGCCGGTTTCCTCGCTCTTGTGCATAGCTCCTGTGGGGCAGGCCGCGACGCACGCGGGGTTGGCGCAGTGGTTGCACAAAGTCGAGCGAAATTTCATGTCCACCTTCCCGTCGACCTCCGAGGCGATGTAGGTCTCGCCTTCGTAGTAGTCGATGACGTGGCTCCAGAATCCCTCTTCGGGCACTTCGTTGGCTGTTTTGCAGCTGATGACGCAGGTTTGGCATCCCGTGCAGCTGCGAAGGTCGATGACCATTCCATACTGGGCTGTGCTCATAGCTTCCCTCCTATGCCTTTTCGATCTCGGCGCGCACGTCGTAGAACGCAGCGTTGGTCATGCTGATGGCCTCTTCAACGGGATTCTTGACGTAATGGGTCAGGTACTGGTAATGGCCTTCGGCGAAGTCCTTGGGTTCCCAGCCCTGGGCGAGGGCAATGACGCCCTTGCGAATGCCGGGAGTTACCGCTGCCTTGCACTTGAAGAATCCACGGTCGTTGAAAACGCGAACCATGTCGTTGTGGGCAATACCGCGCGCGTCCGCATCTTCGGGGTTGATCTGAACATGAGGCTCGGCTTCCAGCGTTTCAAGAAGCTTCACTTCCGAATGTTGCGTGTGGACGCGAGCGCGATCGTGGTACTGAATGAACGTGAGAGGGTACTTGTCGGCAAACTGGTTCTCGGGATTGGTCTCGCCGCGCAGATAAGTGGGCACTTGGGCGCCGAACTCGTAGAGCATCTCGGTGTAGAACTCCAAACGACCAGTGGGGGTAGCGAAGACCTTGTCGCCCAATGGGTAAGTAGCGCGATCATAGATGCCATCTTTGCGAGCGAGGATTCCTTCGTTGATTGCCTCTTCGATATCGCATCCTTCGAAGGCGGGGTGATCGCTGTCGAGGAAGGTGCGCACCCATTCCTCGTCGGTTTTGCTCCAAGCGTCCTCTACGCCCATCTTCTTTGCCAGAAGGCTCATGATCTCCGTGTCCGACTTGCATTCGCCGACGCGCTCGATGACCGGTTTGTTGATGCGGATGTAGGGACCGGTGCCGCTGGTGGAGATGTCCCAGTTCTCGAGCCAGGTGGAGGTGGGCAGCACAAGGTCGGAGTATTGGGCTGTCCAGGTATTGAACGGATCGGCGGTCACGATGAAATCGATGGCGGGGAACACCTCGTCGATCACCTTGTGGGCATCGGGGCTCTGGTTGATGAAGTTCGCGGTGGCGATGTAGAGGAAGTCGATTGGCACGGGATCGCCCGTGATGGCCGCGTCGTAGATCTCCGAGCTCTTGAAGACGCGGGCGTTGCGGTACGCTTCGGGATCGGTACTGTACAGGGCTAGGGTGGCGCCCATGAAGGTGCCGAAGGACGCACCGTCGCCCACGGTATCCCACTCGGCCGAGTTCATGAGAGGCGTGTCGGCACCGGATGAGCCAGTGAAGCTGAGAGATGCACCGTCGATGCAGGCGCCGCCGTTGTTACGAGAGGAGCCGCCGCCGGCGCGACCGGTGTAACCGCAGAGGCCGGAAAGTGTCGCGGTCGCTCGGCAGATTTCGTAGCCATGGAAGTAGCGTGAGGAGCCGGTGCAGGTTTGGATGGCTGCAGGCTGAGCCTTGGCATAGTCCAAGGCTAGCTGTTCGATGACGGCGGCATCGACGCCGGTGATTTCGGCGGCGCGGTCGGGAGTCCACTTCTGCACTTCGGCCACCAGATCGTCCATGGTCGGGTGGCACGCAACGCCGTTCACCTCGAAATGCCCGGTGAGCGCCCAAGTGCTTTCGGGGCCCGAGGTGCCGTCGTCCTCGCCCTGGGAAGGTGCAGCTTCCACAACGGTATTGGTGGCGGTGTCCCAAGCGCAGTACGCGCCGCTGTCGGTGTGCAGGTACGTTCCGTCGGCGTCGGAGACGAGAAGAGGTGCGCAAGAATAGTTGGCGAGCCAGGTCTTGTCATGCAGGTCGTTAGCGATGATCACGTTCATCATGGCAAGAACGAGAGCCGTATCGGTTCCAGGGTTGATGGGGATCCATTGATCAGCAATGGCAGCTGTAGAGCTGAGACGCGGATCCAAGACGATGAGTTTCGCCCCGTTTTCTTTCGCTCGGGCAAGGTAGCGGGCAGAGGGAACGATGGTGTCCACCATGTTGGTGCCGAAAAACAAGAGCAGGTTGGAGTTCATGAAATCGAGGGCGTCATGACCGGGATCGGGGTTGCCCGTGACCATCGTGTAGCCGACAGAGGTCGCATGATCGCCCATGATGCCCTCCATGGCCCAGGTGCTTGCTCCCAAGCAATGAGCCATACGCGCTGGGGCAAACCAGTCAAAGGTGCACATGTTGCCTGTGAAGATGTAGAAGCTCGCAGAACGGGGATCCTTTGCGATCGCTGCGCTCAGCTTCTCGGCCATAAGGTCGATGGCCTCGTCCCAGGAAATGCGTTCGAACTCGCCGGAGCCCCGTTCGCCGGTGCGCTTCATGGGGTAGAGAAGCCGCCGATCCACGTCAGTGACGCTCTTGCACCACGACATGCAGCGCTGGCACGCGTGGTTGCGCTCGGGCATGTTCGGTAGCTCGCCCGGCTCGATGTAGACGATCTTGCCGTCACGCTTGTAGCCCTGGATGGTGCAGTAGCAGCAGTTGTAGCCGCTCGTCACCCGGAACAGCTCGAGCTCTTCCTGCTGGGCTGCCGCGATGCTGTCTTTGGTCTCGGGTGCGGCCGTTTCGCTCAGATCGCGCTTCTCTGAGGCGCATCCCGGCAGTGCGATGGCTGCCGCAGCCGCTCCCGCCAGGGTGGCGAAGGTTCTTCGATCCATGGTTGCACTGACACCCTTCTGGCTTTCGGGTGTGCGCGTTTGCGCGCGGCATCCCTTTCTTTCCTCCATGCTATCTCCTCTCTCTCGAAGACGGGGAAGCGCGATCCGTGCGGGTTCGTAGGTTGGGCGATCCCGAAAGAAATGGGCTGGATTCGGGCCGCCCCCGCGGCCTTTGCAGATGTGCTTCCCCTTGGAGCATCATGATAGGAAGCGCCGTTTAGGATTCGATTAAGGAAGTGATTAAGAATTCTTTCCTTTTATTACCGATTGTTTTCACGGTATTCTACACGATGCGGTAGCCGACGCCCCATTCGGTGATAATGTGAACCGGTTTGGAAGGATCCCCCTCGATCTTCTCGCGAAGCTTGCGTATGAAGACTGCGACGACCCCATTGCTGCCGTAGTAATCGTAACCCCAGACCGCATCGAGAATTTGCTGACGCGTGAACACGATGTTGGGGCGTTCGGCGAGCAAAAGGAGGATGTTGTACTCTTTTGCGGTTAGTTCGAGCCTTTCTCCGCGGGCTGTCACTTGCCGCGTTTGGGTATCGATGGATAAATCACCCAGGATGATCGTCGAGCCTCCGTCGCCATTGGCTCCTTCGCTCTTTTCGGCGAAGGCCTGGCTCCTCCTCAGGCACGAGTTGACGCGCATGACCAACTCGGCGGGCTCGAAGGGCTTGGTGATGTAGTCGTCTGCGCCCAGTTTGAACCCAAGGCTTTTATCGATGAGGTCGCGTTTGGCCGAAAGAAGAATGATGGGCACGGTTTGGTTTCGATCCCGAATGGCCGAGCATAGCTCGAACCCGTTGTAGCCTTCCATCATGATATCGAGGATCGCCAGATCGAAGTTTTCCGTTGCGATGACCTCCATGGCCGCCTGGCCGTCCTTGGCCTGCAGAACGTCGTAGCCCTCACGTCTCATGTAGAACGACACCGCATCACGGATACTGGCATCGTCATCGACCACGAGTATTGTCTGCGCCATGGGAACCCCCTCCTATTCGAGGCCGAAGTCGGGAGCCTCGAACGGTATGCGAACCGTAAATGTACTGCCTGTGCCCATTTCGCTTTGAAGCAGGATATCACCATTATGAAGTTCTGCATACTCTTTTGCCAAGGTAAGTCCGAGCCCGCTGCCGCTCACGGGGCGCGCTACCGACCCCTCTCCCTGGATGAACTTGTCGAAGATCAGGCGCTGATCTTCTTTGGAGATGCCAACGCCATCGTCGGCCACCTCGAAGCAGACCATCGTCTTCTCGGCATTCAGGAAGGCGCTCGCATTCACATGGCCGCCTGCAGGGGTGTACTTGATGGCGTTGGATCCCAAGTTCACGAGAATGTGCAGGAGTTTCTCCTCATCAGCGAGGAACAGTGGCACTTCTTTGCTGGAGGCGACGGTTAACGAGACGCCTTTGTCCAGCGCCAAGGAGTCCAAAGTCTTTGCCAGCTCGTTCATGATGTCGTTGGCGTCGACGACATCCATTTCGGCCTTGACCGCTCCGGCCTCGATGCGTGCTGAGTCGAGAATATTGTCGACGAGCTTCGTAAGGGCTTGGGTGTTCGATCGGATGGCGTTGACGGCATTGTGCCGGGCCGCATCGTCGATTTCGTCGACGTCGTCCAGGATGTCAACATAGGCGCGAATGGCCGTGATGGGGGTACGCAGCTCATGGCTCATCATGGTGAAGAAATGAGACTTGTACAGGTCGTTCTCACGTAGCCGATCATTCATGGCTTCAAGTTCGCGGGCTTGGTTTGTCAGTGTCGTGTTCGCGTCTGCCAACTGCTCTGTGCGCACACGTACCAGCCTCTCCAGATCTTCGTGGAGCGAGTGGAGCTCGCCGGCCATGTCGTTGATGCAGGTCGATAGGGAGCCGATTTCGTCCTCCGAGGCGGGAGGCTCCACCTCAATTCGGGTTTCCAGATTGCCGCCTCCGATGCTCTGCACGGCGCTTGCGATGGCTCCCAGCGGTTTGATAACGCGCCGTTTCGTTACGAGCCGGATAGTGAGCAGGCAGGCGGCAAGCACGGCGAAGGAAAGGAGGCTGCGCAAAAGGATCTGCTCGAGAAGATTGTCTTCGTAAGGCTTGGCAGGAATGGATATGCTGGCAATTCCCACTAGGTCGCCGGACTGAAGGCCCTCCTTGGGAAAGCCAGTTACGTCTATCTCGCCCACGGGATCGCCGTGGCATTCGGCACAAGCCGATTGCATCTTCAGGGGGACAGAGTAGCGGTAATAGCTCTCGTCGTTCATGGTTCCGAACGAGTAGTACTCGCCTAGGTTCGTGTTGCTTCTGAACTCCCCAATTGCTTCCGTTTCGAAGGCGTCGGGAGCGTTTTTGGGGTTTCGGGGGTTGTCGGACACGTAGCGGATGACGTAATCGGTTCGGTGAGAAAACAAAGCGCCCACCGAGGTTCCCACGATGGAGCAGTGCAGGCCTTTGAACGTGTACGTGCCGTCGCCGTCGGTATTTATCAGCTCTTGGTTGACTGAGATAAAGTCCCACATTGATTGCATTTCCTGAGAAAGGATGTAGGCCTGTTCGGTAAGTGTCTCTTCGGCTTGTCGTGCTTGTAGCCATGCGTCCGAGATGATGCTTATGACGAGAAGCAGGGAGATCGCGATGGTCGTTGGCACCGCCAAACGCAGCTCAAGATTTTTGCCCATGTTCGATCGAGACCCCCTTAGTTGATCGATGAAAGCGTCAGGCTAGCATGATTCAAGCCGTCGATCAAGAAGCCCTGTTTTCGGGAATGCGACGCCAGTGCGGTCGAGAGTGCGACTCCATGACGGTCGGCGCGAGGAACGAAACGGGACATTCCCGCGTCATTTTTACGGTCGTGATCTTGCATGATGTCATCGTTTCCGAAAGTCAGGAGAAGCGATGGCAATCAACAAGACGAAATGGGGTGCTCTGGCCTGCGGGCTGTGCTGCGCGTTGTGCGTGGCCCTCTACTTGGCCAGCGTGCGCGGGGAGGTGGACGCGGCTCGAGCCGAGGCGCTTGAGCGCTACGGGGGCGATCAGGTGGAAGTGTGCGTGGCCAAGCGCGACTTGGCGGCGGGCGAGGTGGTGGACGCCTCGGCCGTCGTCACGAAGATGTGGGTGGCCGACCTTCTGCCCGACACTGCCGTGACTGATTCCTCCCAAATCATCGGTAGACGTCTGGGTTCGAACGTCATCAAGGGGGAAGTCCTCTGCTTCCGGCGCACCGAGGTGTCCGACTCCGAACTGGCGGTGCCTGCGGGCATGGCCGCCATCAGCGTGCCGGCGCGGCCCGTGCAGGCCGTGGGTGGTTCGGTGGAGCCGGGTATGGAAGTGGACGTGTACGCCACGGGCCCTGTGTCCACGACCAAGCTGGTGGGCGGCGCTTTGGTGCTGGCCACGAGCGCTGCGTCCGAATCGGGGGCGACGGCGGAGTGGGTTACGTTGGCCGTCGAGCCCGAGCGGGTTCAGGAGGTCGTGGCGGCGGCGCAGAACTTGGAACTTTATTTCGCGCTGCCGGCCTTGGGTGGCAGCACGCCATCGGACGGTTCGACGGGAGGGGAGGTTCGCGAAGCGGCGCCTCAGGGGCAGGAGGCGGCAGAGCCGTCGGCTTCGGCGGAGACGCCTGTGGAGGGCCCCGCCGCCGAGGCGCCTTCCGCTTCTGGGCAACCGGCGGCGCCTGAGAATGGGGCGACGGGGGAAGGAGCGAACCTATGACGAAGCGCAAGCGTTACTTGCTCTGCGGCCACGGCGAGAGTCTGCCGATGGCGGAAGACGGCACAACCTCGCTTTCTTCGGTGTTGGAGGAGCTGGCTGTGGAAGTGTGCGCCGAGGCGGTTTCGGCTCGTCGGCGTGTCAACGAGGAGCATTTCGATACCGTGTGGGTGTCGTGCTGCGAAGGGGCGGAGCCCATCAATCTCGCGGCGGCCTGCAAGCGCGACAGTCCGCAGACGGCCGTCTATCTTGTGACGGCTGATCGCACGGGATCGGTGGCCTCCCGGGCTCGGGCCGCCGAGCTGGACGGCATTGTGTCTCCCGCGGAGCTGGGGGAACATTTGCTGAAGGAGGCCGCGCGCAACGTCGATGGCGACGGGGGCGATGGCGAATCCGTCGTGCTGGCACTACCCGATTCCGAAGGTGTCCGGCAGGCTCTCTCGGCGGCGAAGGCGCCGGAAGAGAATCGCGCGGGCTTTCTGCTGACGGTGGTGAGCGGGAGCGGCGGTGCGGGCAAGAGCACGGTGGCGACCCTTACGGCCCTTCTCGGGGCTCGGCGCGGTCTGCGCACGGCGCTGCTCGACGCTGATCTGCAGTTTGGGGATCTCGCGGCCCTGATGGGAGACGCTCCGTCGGTGCCGGTTGAAGAAGTTGTGAGAACGGGAGCAGTGCCCGATGGGCTGAGTGAGGCGCCGCTGGTGCTCGTCAGCGCTCCGCGCGCCCTGGAGCGCTCGGAGGTCGTAGCGGCCTCCATGGGATCGGTCGTCGACGTCCTCGTCGCCTCCTTCGATTTCGTGATCGCGAACACGGGAGGCGGCTGGGACGACGTGCATCTCCTTCTGCTGGAACGGGCTGCCGCCTCCCTGTTCCTCGTCGACCAGCGCGCTTCTTCGGTGCGTGCCTGCCGCCATGCCCTCGATTTGTGCCTGCGCTGCGGCATTGCAACGGGATCGTTTCTGCTCGCCGTGAACCGCTGCACGCGTCATGCGCCCTTCACGTCCATCGACGTGTCCAGTGCGTTGGATGGGGCCCATGTAGCGGAGCTGGCCGACGGCGGTCGCGAAGTGGAGGAGCTGCTCGGCGCGGGCATGGCGCAGAGCCTGGTAGAAGCTTCGAGCCCTTTGTGCATAAGCATTGAGGGTGTTCTCGACGAGCTGCTGCCCTTGGCTTCTCGTCCTGCAAGTGCGGGGGTGCAGGCTCCTCTCGCCCGCATCGGCTTGGCGCCCAAGGCAGACGCGGGGTTGCGGGGCAAGCAGCGCAAACGCAAGGGTCGCGCGAGCCGTCGCGAGGCCGCCTTGGCCAAGGACGCATCGTAAGGAGGTGAGGAAATGTCTCTTCTGGAATGGGTTCGCGTGGCGGAAGACGCCCGCGAACAGCAAGACGATGAGCGCGTGGCAACGGGGCTCGAGTCCTTGCGGATGGCCGTGGGCGAGCTGGTTCCCCTGGATAGGGTCGCGCTCATCGCCGTCGACAGCCCGGAGCGGGCGCGCAACGAGATCCGGGCCGCCTGCCGGAGGCTCTCGACGCGAGATCCGTGGAAGGCGCTTGCGCCCGCGGTGTTCCGCGACTTGGTGGAGGGCCTGATCAGCACGGTGTTCGGGCTCGGGCCGCTGGAGGATCTGATTGCCGACGAGACGGTGACCGAGATCATGGTCAACGGAACGGACAGCGTGTACATAGAACGCGACGGCCGCCTGTCCCGAGCGAGCGTGAGCTTCGAGAGCGACGAGCAGGTGCGGGCGCTCATCGATCGCATTTTAGGCCCTTTGGGCCGGCGGGTCGACGAATCGTCGCCCATGGCCAGCGCCCGCTTGCCCCAGGGCCATCGCGTCAACGCGGTGCTGCCGCCGCTCTCCCTCAATGGGCCGCTGCTCACCATTCGCGCCTTCACGCGGCGCGTCATGACGCTGGCCGAGCTGAAAGCGAGAGGTTCGTTCGACGAGACGGTAGAGCAGTTTCTCATTTGGGCTGTGGGGTCGCGCCGTTCCATTGCGGTTTCCGGTGGCACGGGCAGCGGCAAGACGACGCTCTTGAACGCCCTTTCCTGCCATATCTCCCACGAGGAGCGCATCATCACCATCGAGGATGCCGCCGAATTGAAGTTCGACGAGCACCCCCACGTGGTGCGCTTGGAAGCCCGGGCGCCCAACGCCGAGGGCACCGGCGAGGTGACCATACGGGAGTTGGTGGTGAACGCCCTGCGCATGAGGCCCGATCGCATCATCGTGGGCGAATGCCGCTCCGACGAGGCCATCGACATGCTGCAGGCCATGAACACGGGCCACGACGGATCGCTGACGACGCTGCATGCCAACGCCCCGCGCGAGGCGGTGGAGCGCCTGGTGACCATGGTGCGGTTCGCCGTGGAGCTGCCTCCCGATGCCATCGAGGCGCAGATCGGCAACGCTTTAGATCTGATCGTGCAGACGGCGCGCCGTCCTGGGGGCGCCCGCTGCATCTCCGAGATCGCCGAGGTGTCCTTCGACCACGGGCGCCGCCGCTGCGTCGTTCGCACGCTGTACCGGTGGGAAGTGGGCCAGGAAGCAGGCTTTTGGCTGGACTGTCCGCAGTGGGTCGACCGGCTGGCTCCCATGGGCCTGGCGGACAGACGGGAGGTGAAGGCATGGATGCGGTCGTTGGACTTGCGGCAGTCGGCGTAGCCTCGTCGGGGGCGGCGGGGTACCTGGTCGCGCGGCTTGCGACGATCCGGCACGAGCGCCTTCGCCGTACCTGGGCCCTTGCGGCCGAAGGTGGTCGGGGAGCCGCCCACCCCGGGCTTGCTTGGCGCTTGCGCCACGGGGTGTCGGGCTTGCGGCCGGTCGCCGAGGCGCTCCTGCGCCGCGAGCCGGTGCGGCGCTATGTCCTGTGGGCGCGGATGGCCTTGGAGCAGCGGGGCTATGCCTCGACGTCCGACGCCTTGCTCTCGCTGGTTCTGGGCGCTTGCCTTGCCTTGCTTGTCGCCGGCTGGGTGGTGGCCGCATCGCCGGTATTCGGGGCGGCGGTGGCGGGGTGCGCTCTGGTGGCGCTCTGCGCTGCGGTGAAGAGCGATGCAGAACGGCGCGAGGCCGCCTTGAGAGACGAGATTCCCGATGCGCTGCGCTCGTTGGGCGTGTGCTTTCGGGCGGGGCTCTCCCTCATGCAGACGCTGGAACAGACGGGCTCGGAGATGAAGGGTCCTTTGGGCGAGTTGTTCCTCTCGGCGGCCCTGGTGCTTCAGACGGGGGGCACGGCCTCGGAGGCACTGGCGCTGTTTCGTCAGCGGGCCGATGTGCCGGAACTCGCCTTCGTGGCCGTTGCCCTGGACGTGCAGCATCAGAGCGGCGGCAGTCTTGCGGCGGTGCTCGATGCGGCCCGGGAGTCGGTGGAAAGCGAGATCGACCTCGCTCGCTCTCTCAAGGTGCAGACGGCCCAGGCCCAGCTGTCAGCGCGCATCGTCACGGCGATGCCGTTCGTGCTTATCGCCCTGTTCTCGCTTATGAGCCCCGGTTTCCTCTCGCCGTTCTTCGAGAGCATGGCGGGTATGGCTCTTCTGGCGGCGGCTCTGGTCATGCAGGTGGCCGGCGTCGTCTTGGTGCATCGGATGCTGGACGCGGGCGGGAGGCGGTCGTGATGGATGTAAGTTGGGCGCAGGGAGCGGCGGCGATCGTTGCGGTCGGCTCGGCGGCGCTGCTCGGAGGTATGGCCTCGCGCATCGTCGGGGCATGGCGGCGTCGCATCCGTCATCGCGCGGCGGTGGTGGAAGGGTCGTCCGCGCTCCAGGCCGGCCGTGCCGCAGCGGTCGGGGAAGAAGGAGTGGATGCGCGGATAGTCGCCTATGCGGTGGAGCTGTCCCAGCGGGCCCGAAGTCCGCTGTTCCGCTTCCTGTCGCCGTCGTCTCTACGGGAGCGGCCCTTGCCCGACCGTCGCTTGGCCGCAGCCGGTCTTGGCGGCGCGCTGTCGCCTGCGGGCTATGGGGAGGCGCGAGTGCGCCTGATGCTCGGCGGCGCGGTTCTCGGCGGTGCAGTGGGGCTGACGGCGACGACCGAGCTGGCGGCTCTGCTCGCTGTCATCGGCGCCGCCGCCGGGTGGAGGGCGTTGCCCTGGGCGGTGAAGCGGCGAAGTTGCCGGCGAGCCGAGGCCATGGAATGCGACTTGTCCGAGATGCTCGACGTGGTGGCGCTCGGCATGCGCAGCGGAATGTCCTTCGACCGCAGCCTCGATTTGTACACCGGGTATTTCCGCACGCAGTTGGCCGATGCGTTCCGAAGCGCCCAGCGCCAATGGGCCTGCGGCCTGGCATCGCGGCCGGAGGCGCTGCGCGAGGTGGCCGACTCCTACGCTTCCCCGCTGCTCGCCCGGGTGATTGAGAACATTGTGCGCTCCCTGCGCTTCGGCGCGACTATGGCCGACAACTTGGAGGACGCGGCGCGGGAGGCTCGCAGCGGATACAAGGCGCGTCGCCAGGAGGCGGTGGCGAAGGCGCCGGTGAAGATGATGGTTCCCACTGGCGTGCTCATCCTGCCCGCCATGCTCATGCTCGTGCTGGGGCCGGTGCTCCTGGAATTGGCGGGGGGCTTTTGAAGATGAAACGAACGAGAAAGGAAGTGCGACATGAAGAGATTCGAATCCGTTGTGAGAAAAGTAGCGGGTGCGCGGGAGGCGGTCGATCGGCGCACACGCGCGTGGTGCGCCGCGGTGCGCTCGCGCTTGGCGGACACGCGCGGCCAGGGGACGACCGAGTACGCCATTCTCGTCGGGGTGCTCGTGGTCATTGCCATCATCGCCATCACCCTGTTCCGGCCAAAGCTGCAAGAGCTCTGGGACGCCATCGCCTCGGGAATAAACAGCCTTTAGGAAACGAGCGCGGTCAGGGCACGGTGGAGTACGCCATCGTCACGGCGGCTTTCCTATGCGTGATTGTTGCCGGGGCGGCGCTCTGGCGGGCCTTGTCCCAGGGGCTTTTCGTCGATCACGGGCTCGCCTCGGCGTCGCATCATCTCGCTGGGGCGGCCACGTGGATCGCCGATGTGCTCGTGTTTTAAGGAGGTGCGAGGCAATGAGGCGGATGGGTGCGAGGGCTCGCGATGCGCGCGGCCAGTCGACGGCGGAGGCCGCCGTGGCCCTGCCGGTGGTTTTCCTGCTCGTTCTTCTGCTCGTGCAGCCGGGCATCGTGCTGTACGACCGCATGGTCATGGCCGGTGCGGCGGCCGAGGGCTGCCGGCTTCTGGCGACGAGCGACGGCGATGCGGCGACTTGCGAGGAGTACGTGCGCCGCCGCTTGGGGGCGATCCCGCCCCTCGACGTCTTCCACGTGCATGACTCCGGCTGCACATGGGAGGTGCGCTGCGAGGGCGGTGGTGCGGCGGATGTCGCGCGGGTGACCGTGCGGACGGAGGTGAGACCGCTTCCCCTGCTGGACGGAGGGGCGACGCTGCTCGGGATGGTGAACGAGCGGGGCAACTTAGTGGTGGAGGTGACGGCGACGGCGCCGACGCGCGCCTCGTGGGCTCAGGAATCATTGAATGGCGCGAGCGTCAATGGAAAGGCAGGTGAATGGCGCCATGAAGGGTAGGTCGATATTCCGCGACGAGAAGGGCTCGACGACGGCCGGCATGGCCGTGGCGCTGCTCGTCACCTTGTCGCTGCTGTTCTCTGCCGCCCAGGTGTATCGCATCCATGCCGCTGGTTCCGAGGTGCAGGAGGTGGCCGATGCCGCCGCATGCGCGGCCTTAAACCCCGTGGCCGAGTTCATGGTGGCCGTGCGCGTGGCCGATGCCGCCGTGCTGTCACTCACGCTTCTGGGGGACATTGCGTACGGGGCCGGCGTCGTCGCCCTGTGCGTTCCGCCGGCGGCGGAGTTGGGTAGCCAGCTCGTTTCGGCCGGCCAGAAGGTGCTCAAGGCACGCGACGCGTTGTCCCAGAAGGCCTGCGAGGGGCTGGGGGCGCTGCAGCGGGCGCTGCCGTTTCTCGCGGCGGCCAACGGTGCGGCGGTGGCGGCGGCCAATGGTGAGGGGAGCGGCTATGCAGCCATGGCCCTGCTGCTGCCCGGCGAGGGGTCGTCTATTGCGTCAGGGGCGAGTGCGGTCGAGGAGTCCATGGAGGAGGCCGTGGAAGCGGGCAAGGGCGAGCTTGCCGAGGCGGCGTCCCGGGCCGAGGAGGCGGCGCGTGCCGCCGAGGAAGCCCGGGCTCGGGGTTTCGCCCGCGACTGCGGCGACAATCCGTCCTATTGCATGTACGAGCGCGCGGGGCGCCTCGCAGGGCTGAGCGGTGCCGATAACCCTCTGTTCGCCTCGGTGGACAGTTGGTCGTTCTCCGTGCCTCTCGAACGGGCGCGAGTCTATTACCGCGAGCGGCTGCTGAGCGAGCGTCCTGCCTCGGACTCTGCCGAGGAGCAGGCCCGCAGCGCCCTGCGCAAGCGATTCTACGCCTATGCCATAAGCGAGCTGCGCGAGGCCTTCGTCCACGAGACGGCCGACAGCTTCTCAGCGTCGTTCCCCCGCTTTCCGCGGAACACCGAGCAGATGCGGGCCACGCGGCTGTACACCGAGCCCGTCTACCCGGTGACCGTCGATGGAGAGCTGCCGGTGATGCATGCCTGGGACGGCTGCCCGGAGGCGGGGCTCGTGGACTATTACGGGTCGGCCGAGGAGTGGGAGTCCGGCTCCTTCGAAACCTGCCCTGCCTGCAAGTTCACAGCGAGCGCCTTAGGATCGGTGGCCTCGGCCTCCACCTCCATCGACAATGGGTTCGAGTACCACTACGACGCCGTCGCCCAGGCTGCTGCCGACTACCAGAAGGCGAGAGCGGATGCTGAGCCGCTGAGTCGCGCGGCGAAGGGCAACGCGGAGGGCCTTTTGGACGAGGTTCTGGCCGCGCTCGGCGATGCGGGCGCCTTCCGCATCAAAGCGGATCCTCCCGGAGCGGCGGGGTGCATCGCCTTCGTCGTCTCGACGGGAACGTCGGAGCCGACCGCCTTCGAGAGCGCTTTTGCGCCCTCGGGCACGCTGGGCGCTCGGGCCGCGGTGTCGGCGGCGACGCTCATCCGGGACGAGAGCGAGGAGGCGTCGGTGATAGGCGACTTGCTTGACGATCTGTCGGGGTCGGGCTCTGCGCTCTCCGGCGTCGGTGGTTTGGTGCTGGACGGATGGGCCGGCGCCCTGGAGGCCTATAGCAGCGGCACCGAAGGGTTGGAGAACGGCGTGGCGGCCGTGCTTTCGGGCATACCGCTCGCCGGCTCGACGGGATTGGGAGAGTGGGCCGCCAATGGCCTTCGCGAAGGGCTCGAGGCGGTGGGCCTCGAGCCGGCCGACACGGCTCCCCTCAAGCCAGTTCTTGCGGCCACGGAAGCCGTGGCGCGCGCTGGCGGCGGCGACTGGTCAGCCCGGTACCTCTCTCTGCGCGAGCAGGCATTGGCGCGCCCCGAGGCCTCCAGCGATGCCCTCGGTTTGCTAGCGGAGCGGGTGAGCGACGAGGCCTATCAGCGCTTGGCCTCCCTGGAGATCACCCTTGCGGTTGTCGAGATTCCTCTGACAGGGGTCTCGGTTCCGTTGACGGTGACCCTCCCCGCCACCTTGGCCGAAGGAGCGACCGGACTTGTCGATGGCGCTTTCGCAGCCCTGCGCAACATCGTCGGCGCTCCGACGTATCTCGAGAGATGGGAGTGAGCTATGGACGTTCTGCGAAAGGAGCGCGGGGATGCGGGTCAGGCTACCGTCGAGCTGGCTGTCGTCCTTCCCGTGGCCATTGTGCTCGCCGTCATCGTCGTGAACGCGCTGTCGTTTTTCGAGGCATGCGCGGCTTTTGACCAGCTGGCCCGTCAAGCCATCTGCGCCTATGCTCCGTCGCCCGATGCGGGCCAGGGGCCGGCCGAGGTGGCCGCTCTTGTGGAAAGCGAGCTGGAGGAGGCTTTGGGTACTTCCAACCTGGCAATCGAGGTAACGGTTCAGGGGCGGGCAGGCTCCTATCAGCGCTATTGCGGACGTCTCTCCTTTGCCCCTACGCTTTTCGGGCTGGGGCTTAAAGACGAGGTGTTCGGCGTCTCGCTTCCGAGGCTCGTCCACGAGGTCGATCTGACGGTGGACGCCTATCGGCCGGGGGTGCTGCTCTGATGGGCGCCGGGAAGATATGGCGCCGTCGGTTCGGGTGCGCCCTCGCGCTTGTCCTGGCCCCTCTGCTCGCTCTGGCTTTGGGGCAACCGATGGGGGAGGCCATGCTGCCTGGGGCGCCAGGGGAGCTTGAGCCCGACGTCGGTCTGCGCGCGGCGTGGGAGGCCCCCAACTGGTTCGCCGAGGAAGTGGTTGATGTGAACGGTCGCGAGGAGCTGCGGGCCAACGACGACTGGTCGGTGGTCTCCTTCGTTGAGGAGGGGGACGGCCTGCCCGATCGCCTCGTTGGCGAGCTGGAGGGACGCGGGTGGGCACTGGTGGCCAGCGGCCAAGAAGGAGTATGGACGGGAGTCAAGGAAGGAGGGCGGTGCTCATGGCTCGCACTCAGCTGCACGCGGGTGGGCGACGCGCTGTGCGCGGTTCTTCAAGTAAATGCGCCGATGGGATGAGGGGAGACGCAGGAACGGCGTTTGCGCGCCTTTGCACGGTAAGGGATGGCGATCGGGCCCCGTTCGAGGGCCGATGGGTGGTAGCTTCAAGCCCGCTTCTGCGGTTGCGCGGATTGGCGGGACGCAGGCCGGATTCTACGGTCATGGTGTTCCCGCGCTGTCGCGATGTGCACACGCTGACGATGCGACATCCCCTCGACGTTGCCTTTCTCGACAGGAGGGGCCGGGTGGTGGCGGTTCATCGTCTCGTGCTGCCGGGGGCGCGCCTGCGTTGCGGTCGAGCTTGGGCGGTAGTGGAGCGCTTTGCCCGGCCGGGGCCCTGGTTCGTCCGAGGCGATGTGTGTCTGCTCCCCGATGCTCCGCGACGCAGAAAGCCGAGGGCGTCCGCTCTCGCAAGAGCTCAGAGCGCTCCGGAAACGTCGGGCGGCAGGGGAGCGGTTAAGAACGAAACCAAGAGAAGGAGACATCGATGAAAATCTGCCCAGTTTGCGAGAGCACCCTGTTCGATGACATGGATACGTGCTTCGGGTGTCTGTACCGTTTCGGCAGCGATCCGGCTCTCGAGGCGGCCCGCTCTGCGAAGGCAGTGCCCTGGCCCGTAGATGGAGGGGAAGGGGAGTGTGCTGCCAGCAGAGGCGGCGAAGGCGGTTCTGCCGCCCCCACCGCCCAGGAGATGAGCGTTCCTGGCTGGCGTCTGCGCGTGCGCTCCGAGGGGCTTCAGCCCCGGGGGAGTTCGCTTACCGTAGAGATCGAGCCCGTCTAGCGGGTCATCTCCTTGAAGAGACGATCGGCCTCGGCTGAGAGGTGCTCCTCGATGGCCAGGTAGGCATCGAGGAGGCGGTTTCCGTCCTCGGTGAGCGTGGAGCCGTGAGCCCCGTCGCGCAGGAGGAGCTGCACGTCGAGTGTCTCCTCAGTGTCTTTGATGATGCGCCAGGCCTTGCTGTAGGCCATGCGCATGCCCTTGGCGGCCGCGTTGAGGGAGCCCATCTCGCGCACGCCCAGGCAGAGCTTGGCGATGCCCGGTCCGAAGGCGGACTTGTTCTCGGAAGAGAGGTTCGCCACGGTGAGGCGGACGGTGGTGGAGAGGTTCTTCAACTGGCCCATGATGGCATCGCTTCCGTTCCCGGGAGGCCTAGCGGGTGAGGAACGCCTCGGCGGCGTCCTCGATGGCCTCGACGTCGTTGTCGATAACTTCGGTGAATCGTAATTGCATTGTATCCAGGTTGGCAAGTCCGGCGGGGATGTGATGCTTGTCCGTTTCCTCGGCGATGAGCTTGTTCAGCTCGCAACCGGTGAGCGCGGCCACGTCCGCGGGCAACTCGCCAGAAGGCTCGATGCCGTGAATCGCCCGGTAGACGTTGTTGCCGAATTTTGCCCAGTGGGCCGTGGAGGCGATGAGGACGGGGTTCTCGCCGCGCAGGTTCTGAGCGGCGGCGTAGGCCACAGCGGTGTGGGGATCCAGCAGGTAGTCGTGGGCGTCGAGCACTTCGCGGATGGTGGCGAGACAGGTGGCGTTGTCCACGGAATCGGCGCTGAAGTTCTCCCGCACGCGGCGGAACGTCTCGGCGTCTACGCGGAAGCAACGGGCGTCGGCCAGATCGGCCATCCACTGGCGAATAGCCTCGCCATTGCGGCCCGTGAGCTCGAAGAGCTGGCGCTCGAGGTTGGAGGAGACGAGAATGTCCATCGAGGGAGAGGAGGTAAGAATGAACTCGCGGTCGGAGATGTCGTAGGTGCCGGTGTTGATGAAGTCGGTGAGCACGCGGTTGTCGTTGCTGGCGCACAGCAGACGCTCGATGGGCACCCCGACTTGCTTGGCGTACCAAGCGGCCAGGATGTTGCCGAAGTTGCCCGTGGGAACGCACACGTCGATGGGGCATCCGGCTTCGATCTTGCCCGCCGCCACGAGTTCGGCATAGCTGGAGATGTAATAGACCACCTGAGGCAGCAGCCGCCCCCAGTTGATGGAGTTGGCGCTGGAAAGGGCGATGCGGTACTCGTCCAGCAACTTCTCGGCGAACTTCTCGTCGGCAAAGGCGTGCTTGACGCCGGTCTGGCAGTCGTCGAAATTGCCGCGCACGGCCCACACCTGCACGTTGTCTCCGGTGGTGGTGACCATCTGCTTGCGCTGGATGTCGCTCACGCCGCCATCGGGGAACAGCACCCCGATGGAAACGCCGTCTACGCCCTTGAAACCCTCCAGGGCGGCCTTGCCGGTGTCGCCGGAGGTGGCCACGAGGATCATGAACTCGTGATCGAGCGTTCCCTCCTCGCGCAGCTTCTCGGCGCTGGCCGAGAAGAAGTGGGGCAGGCACTGCAGGGCCATGTCCTTGAAGGCACTCGTCGGCCCGTGCCACAGCTCCAGGATGTGGGTGCTCTCGTCCAGTGAGGTAATAGGGCAGATGGCCTCATCGTCGAAATTGTCGCCATAGGCGCGGCCCATGAGCTCGTCGATGGCCTCGTCGGGCAGGTCGACGTTGAACGCCTTGTAGATGGCGGCCGCCCGCTGGGCGTAGGGGAGACGCGCCAGAGCGCAGATCTCGTCAAGGCTCAGCGTCGGCAGCTCTTCGGGAACGTAGAGACCGCCGCCTTGGGCCAGGCCGTTGATGACGGCTTGGGTGAAAGGCACCGGCTCGCCGGCTGCTCCACGCGTGTCCACGTACAGGTTCTGGCCGAACGAGGCGGCCCGATCGATGCGTTGCGCCATGAATCATCCTTCTTCAAAGAGGTCAGATGGGATAAAGGATACCACGTCGCCCGCTCTTTGGAGGGGCGTTTCAGGCGGACTGTGCGAGTTTCGCGCTCACGGAACAAAGTATGAAAAAGCAAACTTTTAGGGTTTACATAGTCTAACTTTTGGCTACAATACAATGTTGCATGCAGCTAACATTGATTGGAGTCATCATGAGCAATGCGATGGTTATGGAGAGCGCCGTCTGCCGGGCCAGCAGCGCGGGCGCGTCGTGCCAGCCGATGCCGCTGACGTTCCTGCGTCGCGGCGATGCCGCTCAAGTTGTCCGCGTGCGGGGAAAGGGCGATGTGCACCATCATCTCGAGAACCTCGGGTTCGTCGAGGGAGCGAAGGTGTCCGTCGTTTCCGAGCAGGCAGGAAACTTCATCGTGGAGATCAAGGGCGCGAGTGTGGCGCTCGATAAATCGGTGGCCGCGAAGATCATCGTTTCATAAGAAGGCACGCCCGTCGCGCGCCCGCAAAGATGGGCGTCAAGAGGCGTTCGTGTCGTCGCGCGATCGCAATGACGGACGCCGCGGGGCGCCTGCGTTGTCGTGCCGACCCAATCAACCGGAATCGCCGAGAGGACAGAAAGGAAGAACATGGCTGAGGACAAGACCCTGCGCGATGTGCCCGTGGGGCAATCGGCGACGGTGCGCCGCCTGGTGGGCGAGGGCGCCATCAAGCGCCGCATCATGGATATGGGCATCACCAAGGGCACCGATATCTACGTGCGCAAGGTGGCGCCTTTGGGAGACCCCATCGAGGTGACTGTCCGCGGGTTCGAGTTGTCGCTTCGCAAGAACGAGGCGCAAAACGTGCTCGTATCCTAGGGGAGCCGCACCTCCCCTGCGCCCGAGGGCGCATTTTTTCTCCCCTCTAGTTAGTTTTATCTAACTTCTGTCTTCGCCGCGGCGCGCATTGGGAGGCGCGAGAAGGGCCCGGCGAACAACGGTTTTTTGGAGAAGGAAAGGCTGATCATGGCTATCAACATTGCCCTTGCAGGCAACCCCAATTGCGGCAAGACGACCATGTTCAACGATCTGACCGGCGCGAACCAGTACGTGGGAAACTGGCCCGGCGTGACCGTTGAGAAAAAAGAGGGCCGCTACCGCGCCGATAAGGGGGTGGTCGTCACCGACCTGCCCGGCGTGTACTCGCTCTCGCCCTACACCCCCGAGGAGATCGTCACCCGCGATTACCTCATGAGCGGCAAACCGGACGCGGTCATCAACCTGGTGGACGCGACGAACCTCGAGCGCAACCTCTACCTCACCACCCAGATCATCGATCTGGGCATCCCCACCGTCGTGGCCCTCAACATGATGGATCTCGTGGAGAAAAACGGCGATAAGATCGATGTCGATGCCCTTGCCAAGCGTTTGGGCTGTCCGGTGGTGCCGACCTCGGCGCTCAGGGGCCGCGGCATGGAGGAGGTCGTGAAGGCCGCCATCGAGGCGGGCAAGAAGGGCGCCGCCCCTGCGACCACCCTGCGTTTCACCAACGAGGTGGAAGAGGCCTTAGCCCGGGTCATCGACGTGGCCGGCGCGGCCATCAAGGGCCGCCATGCTCGCTGGTACGCCATCAAACTCCTGGAAGGCGAGCAGCTCACCATCGACGCGCTGAACCTGCCGGCCGCCGCGCTCTCGAAGATCGCCGCCATCCGCGAGCGTCTGGAAGATGCGGAGGACGACGACGCCGAGTCCATCATCACCAACGAGCGTTACGACAATATCACTGAGGTCTGTGACGCCTGCGTGAGGAAGTCCCCGAAGACCATGACCACCACCCAGAAGATCGACCGCGTGGTCACCAACCGCATCCTGGGCATCCCGATCTTCATCGTCATCATGTTCCTCGTGTACTACATCTCGGTGTCCACCGTGGGCACCATCGTGACCGACTGGGCCAACGACGGCCTGTTCGGCGACGGCTGGCTCTACACCGGCACCGAACAGTACGAGGCCGCCGTCGAGGAGTTCGAGGGCATCCTCGAGACCGACGAGGGCGTGGCTGCCTTCGAAGCTGGCGAGTTGGAGGAGCCCGATCCGGCCGACTACGGCTTCTACCACGTGGGCGTGCCCGTCGTGGTGGGCGGCTGGCTTGAATCCATCGGCGCCGCTCCCTGGGTGCAGTCGCTCGTGCTGGACGGCATCATCGCCGGCGTGGGCGCCGTCATCGGCTTCATCCCGCAGCTGATCGTGCTGTTCATCCTGCTCGGTTTCTTGGAGGGTTGCGGATACATGGCCCGCGTCGCCTTCATCATGGACCGCGTGTTCCGCCGCTTCGGTCTGTCCGGCAAATCCTTCATCCCAATGCTCATTGCCTCCGGTTGCGGTGTGCCCGCGGTCATGGCCACCAAGACCATCGAGAACGAGAAGGATCGCCGCATGACCATCATGACGACGACCATGATCCCCTGCGGCGCCAAGCTGCCCATCATCGCGCTCGTCTTCGGCGCCCTTGCCGGCGGCGACTACGAGGCAACCTGGTGGGTCGCGCCCGTCTTCTACTTCCTGGGGCTGTTCGCCATCATCCTGTCCTGCATCATCCTGAAGAAGTTCCGCGCCTTCTCCGGCGAGGTGGCCCCCTTCATCATGGAGCTTCCCCAATACCATCTGCCCACAGTGAAGAACGTACTGCTTTCCATGTGGGAGCGCGTGCGCAGCTACGTGGTGAAAGCCGGTACCATCATCTTCCTGTCCTCTATGGTCATCTGGTTCCTGCTGAACTTCGGCTTCTACGAGGGCTCCTTCGGCCTGCTCGACCCCGAGGTTGACGACTATATCCAGTACAGCCTCATGGCCGGCCTCGGCAACCTGCTCGCCTGGATCTTCGCGCCGCTCGGCTTCGGCAACTGGGAATCTACCGTCACCTCCATCACGGGCCTTGTGGCCAAGGAGAATGTCGTGGCCACCGTAGGCGTCATCACGAGCCTCGGCGAGGAAATCGGCGAGACCGACCCGTCGCTGTGGGCCTCGTTTGCCGCCATGCTCGGCGGCAGCTCGGCGGCCATCATGGCCTTCTGCGCCTTCAATCTTTTGTGTGCGCCGTGCTTCGCGGCCATCGGCACTATCCGTCGCCAGATGATGTCGGCGAAGTGGACCTGGGCCGCCATCGGCTACATGTGCGCCTTCGCCTGGTGCGTGGGCCTCATGATCTATCAGTTCGGCGGCCTTATCGCCGGCGAGATCGCCTTCGGCCCGTTCACGGCGCTGGCTGTCGTGGTGGCCGCGGGCATGCTGTACCTGCTGTTCCGCCCGGCCGCCAAGCCCAAGGGCGCGGGCAGGCTGGAAGCGGCGAGCAAGAACGCCTAAGTTGTAAGGAAGCACCATGCAAGAGCTCAGCCTCAATTTCCCCACCGTCGTCATCCTTCTGGTCATCCTGGCCCTGGCGGTGCTCGCCATCCGGCGCATGACGCGCCGCGGCCTGTGCGACTGCGGCGACCACTGCGGCGATGGGGAAGGCGGCTGCGCCGGCTGCTCCCACTGCGCTTCGGCCGTTCGACCGACCGTTTCAAGCCGCATCAACGGCACGGGTGCCGGTGACGAGATGCCGCCGTGCTGCCAGGCGGCCGAGGCTATGGCCCAAGCCGCCGCCAAGGCCGTGGGGGATCGGGCGCCGCGCCGTCCGTAACCGTTTGGCGAAGACAATGTGAAAGAGGCTCGGAAGTTTCGGCTCCGAGCCTCTTTTTTCTTCGCGCGCCGTGCTATGATGATCTGACTTGTTCGATAAGGAGATTGCTGTGGTGAAAACGTCCATGTCCCACGAGGATTACCTCGAGGCCATCGTCATGCTGGGCGGCACGACCGACGCGCCCGTGCGCTCGGTGGATGTGGCCAACAAGCTGGGCGTTTCCAAAGCGTCGGTGAACAAGGCCATCTCCGCTCTGAAGGAGCAGGAGCTGGTCGTGCAACCGCACTACGGCGACATCACGCTGACCGAGGCGGGCTACGCCTACGGTCGGTCGGTGCTCGACCGCCATCGCATGCTCTTCGACTTTCTGACCAAGGCCTTGGGGATCGAACCCGAGGTGGCGGAAGTCGAGGCCTGCCAGATGGAACACGCCATCAGCGATGCCTCCTTCGAGAAATGGGGCGCGTTCGTCCGCAGTCTCGACTTGTGAGCAAGGGGCGCCTCGGCGCCTGACCGATAATCTACCCGCTTTCGACTGACTACCCGCACCAGAAACGAACCCCGGCAGCGAAAGGACGAGCGAATCCCCGTGCCACGACAGGCGAATATCGTTTCCTTCGACACAGCGCGACGCGTTGCGTCGGATCGTCGTGCGCGCCAGACGCCGCCTGTGCGCGCCCATGCCGGCCGCTTCGCCGATGACCCGGATTTCGAGGTGCGCGTGACCGGTCGAGCCGCAAGCGCCGGGCGCTCTTCGGCCCGGTCGTTCGCCGCGCCGGCATCTGGCTCTCGCTACGCGCCCTTTTCCATGAGCGACGCCCACCGCGGGCCGGGCTCTTTGGAATCGCGCGGGGCCGCGCGCGCCGCAGATGTCGACGACGAGGAGCTGGAAGCCCCCTTGGGGCCCTTGGGCCGCCTGACCTCCCGGTTCGGCAAGAAGCGTCGCCAGCGCGCGAAAGAGCGGGCGGGTCGCGCCTACTATCGCCAGTACGAGGCCGGCAAGCCCTCGGACGCCTCCCAAGCCGGTCCGCGCGCCGCCGTGTACAAAGGCGAGATGGGCTCGTCGCACCGCCGTTCGTCTCGGATGCAGCAGAAGGAATCGGGCGCCTCTGGGCGCGTCAAGATGCCCGAGGCAAAAGCTCCTTTCTTTACTCGGGCGCCTTTCATCGTCACCTGCGCCACGGTTCTGTGCCTGGGGCTGGGGGCGGCTTTCCTCTACGGGCCGGCCCAGCAGCTCTACCAGGACATCCGCGAGCGAGACCGCCTCGCCGCCGAGTACGAGGCCGTCACGGAGCGCAACGCCGCCATCGAGGCGTCGGTGGATGCCCTCTCCACCGAGGCCGGCATCGAGGACGCGGCCCGCACGCAGCTCGGCTGGGTGCACGAGGGCGAGCACGCCGTGTCCGTGAGCGGGCTGGACGAGAAAGACGAGGCCTCCGAGTTCCGCGGCAACATCGTTTCCGAGGACATCACCGCCCCCGACACCTGGTACTCGGATCTCCTCGACCCCCTCTTCGGCGTGGAATAAGGTTTGAACATCGACAGGAGCACGATATGACGTACGCTGATGGGCGCTATGGGGCCTTGGATATCGGGACGGTGACCTGCCGTCTTCTTGTGGCGGACGTGGAGGACGGACGCATCATCGACGTGGACAAGGAGTACGCCATCACCGATCTAGGCGTGGGCGTGGACGCTACGGGGCGCCTGTCCGAGGCGGCTATCGAGCGGGTGCTCGCCTGCGTGGATCGCTACTTGGAGGTGCTCGCACGTTACGATACCCCCGAGCATCCCGTGCGACGGCTCATCGCCATGGCCACCTCAGCCTCCCGCGATGCGGCTAACGGCCCCGAGTTCGCGGCCCGCTTGGCAGAGCGCGGCGTCACGTTGGCGGTGATCCCCGGCTCCCGTGAGGCGCAGCTCACGTTCTTGGGCGCTTCCAGCGATTTCCCCGGCGAGAACCTGCTCGTCGTCGATATCGGCGGCGGCTCGACGGAAGTGGTGGCCGGCCGCTTCGGCGAGGATCCCATCGCTTCCCATTCCTTCAATATCGGGTGCCGTCGCGTGACGGAGCGGTTCTTCCGCGACGATCCGCCGACGCCAGACCAGATGGATGCGGCCCGTCAGTGGATTCGCGAGACCATGGCGCCGTATTTCGAAGGCTTGGCCACCGCCGGGTTCGCCATCGACCGCGTGGTGGCCGTGGCCGGCACGGCCACGAGCGTCGTGAGCATCCGCGAGGCCATGGAGGTCTACGATTCCTCCCGCGTGCACAAGGCCGTTGTCGCTGCTGGAGAGCTTGCGGCCATCGAGGAACGTCTGGCCGCCGAGCCGCTGGAAGAGCGCAAGGCTACGGTGGGCCTCGACCCAAAGCGCGCCGGCGTCATCGTGGCCGGATTCGTCATTTTGGAAGAGGTGCTGGCTCTGGCCGGCGCCGACGCCTACACGGCCAGCGAATCGGACATCCTCCACGGCATGATCTTCGAGGCCGCCCGGGAAGATTGATGGTAGGGGCGGTGGGACTCGAACCCACAATCCGAAGAGGCGGATTTTAAGTCCGCTGCGTATGCCAATTCCGCCACGCCCCCGCGTATCGTGTGCCGTCCGATAACGGCGAATGTACGCATGATACCACGACAAGAGAGCGCTTCGCGCGACGTTCGCGCCCGTCGCCCCTAGCGGGCCATGACGCAGCGCACCCGCTGGTTGTCTCCGGTGCAGGTCTGCAGGGTGATGGTCTCGCCGGTCGGCGCGATGCGGCCCTCGTAGACGAAGTAGTTCGACCCGTTGGGCAGAAAGAGCGTGTCGAAGACGTAGTAGGTACGCGAGGCGCCGTCGTCGTCGAACACGGTGATCTTGTCGCCGATTTCCAAATCCATGACGCGCTCGAAGACGCTGGGGTTGTGGCCGATAAAGTAGGTGTTCGCGTTGTCGGAGACGCACCCGGTGCCCACCCAGGTGCTGGCGTAGCCGTCGGGCGCGGTGATGTCGGCTGGCTCGCCCTGGCGATAGGGCACTTCCTCGCCGAGGAAGCAGATGAGGCTGCTTGCGGCATTGGGCGTTCTGTCGTCGTCGGCCGAAGGTGCGGGCTCGGCCCGGCGCGCCGCTTGCAGGGATTGCTCGGTGAGCACATCCTGGCGGGCCTCATCAAGGTGGTGGGCCCACACCCACAAGGTGTCGCACACGCCCTGGCCCATGCGCCCCGTGAAGCGGAAGGGCGGCACCTCGTCGGCATCGCTTTCGGGCGCGGCGGCTCCCAGCATGATGGACAGCCCCAGGCACACCGCGAGAACCAGGGCAAAGGCCCTGGCTGCCTTTCGCGATGCGAGGAGGGGGCGAAGGCTCACGAGGCTCTTCCTTTCCACGATGCTTTCTCGGTGCAGCCCAGATGCGCGCCGCCGACAGGGAACAAGGAGCGCGCCGAAGCTTTCGCCCTCACTTTATCGACTTCCCGTCAAGATTTCCACCCCTCATCCCTTAATATCCTGTTAATCGAAAGCTTAGGCAAAACTTAGGCTGCGGTGCATGGGCGTCGGGTTACCATGGGAACTTGGAGAATCTTGTCGGTGCGAGGGGGTGGCCATGAGGATACGCAATATCAGCTTGCGAGTGGTATCGCTGCTCGTGCTCACCTTCGTGTTCGTGGTGGCCACCGCGGTGTTCACGCTCTTCGACATCCGCATGCAAACCCAGAACATGGAGGACTCGCTCGCCGAGGAGGCGCGCACCTTCGCGCGCGAGATGGACGCCGTGTGGGAGTTCATGGACAACTCCCAGCACACCATCAACAACACAACGACGGGCGTCTACGAGTTCAAGGGGCTGCACTGCGCCATCGTCGGCAAGAGCGTCGGCGCCATCTTCTCGGCGGGCAACAACTACTCCATCCGCTACACGAACTTCGAGCCGCGCCGGGCTCAGGACAAGCCCGATGCCTTCGAAACCGAGGCGCTGGCCCTGTTCAACGAGCAAAAGGACACTCAGGAGTTCTTCCGCATTGTGAGCGACGACCCGGCCGAGGTCGACCGCGCCCAAACCTCGGCCGACAACGGCGCCGCGCAGTTCCGCTATGTGCAGGCGCTCAGGGTAAACGAGAGCTGCCTGGAGTGCCATGGAGAACCGGCCGGGGAAATCGACATCACCGGGTTTCCCAAGGAGGGCTGGACGCTGGATTCTATCGGCGGCGCCATCAGCATCGTCATTCCGCTGGAGCAGCAGTATCAGGCCCTGCGGGAAAACGTTGTCCGCGACGTGGGCTTCTTCCTGCTTCTGGCCACCTTCATCGGCATCGTGGTCTTCGGGCTCATGACCGTGTTCGTGCTGCGGCCGCTTGAGGCTATGAAGAGGGCGTTTGGGGAAGTGGGCGAAGGGCGTCTTCGGCAATCCATGGACGACGCGGGCACGGCGCGCGAGGTGGCGAGCCTTATCGACCGCTTTAATATCATGTCCCGCGAGCTGAGCGTTACCTACGAGGAACTCGAGGAGCAGGTGGAGGCGCGTACCCAGGACTTGCGTCGAGCCAACGAGGAATTGGCCGCCCAGCGCGACAACCTGGAGGCCTTAAGTGAGAAACTGGCGAAAGAATCCCAGGTGAAGAGCGATTTGCTCTCTATGGTGAACCATGAGCTGCGCACGCCGCTCACCTCCATCATCACGCTCGCCCAAATTGCGCTGGAGTCGGGTGGGGCCGACGAGGAGGAGCGTCGCAGCTGGGAAGAGGTGCGCAAGTCGAGCTCGGTGCTTTTGGGGATGATCAACGACATGCTGGATATCGCCCGGTCGGACGCGGGGGCGATGGCGGTGTCTATGGAGCTGATGGATCTGGGCGACATCGTGGCGTCGGCGCAGAGCACCATCGGCCCTCTGGCTGTGGGGGCGCGGGTAACGCTGGCGACGACGGTGGCTCCGGATGTCCCGCTCGTTTCCGGCGATTACGAGAAGATGATGCGCATTCTGGAGAACTTGGGCAGCAATGCGGTGAAGTTCACGCCGGCTGGGGGCACGGTGTCCCTTTCCGCGATGCGCGAGAAGGAAACCGGAGATGTGCTAGTGACGGTGTCCGATAACGGCATCGGCATCGCCAAGGAGAATCAGGAGCGCATTTTCGACCGGTTCTTCCAGGTGGATAGCTCTACCACGCGCATCTACGGCGGCAGCGGGCTGGGTCTGGCGCTCGTTCGCGAGTACGCCGCGGCCCAGGGCTACACCGTGGGGGTGGAAAGCGAACTGGGGTGTGGAAGTGCGTTTACCGTGCGCATTCCCGCCGCGGCCGTGGTAGAGTTGGACGAGGACGAGTAGGCGGCTCGGAGCCACCTGCGCCCGCAGGAAACGCGGGTCTAGGATCGGCGGTCGCGGGGTGTGTGGCGCCTCGAAGGCCGCGGAACGCGAGAGACGAGGAGGCGGCTGTGTACAAGGTCATGCTCATCGATGACGAGGAGAGCCTGCATATGGCCATCGAGAAGCTGCTCACGAAGAACGGCTACGAGTATTGCGGGGCCACTGACGCCGAGTCGGGGATGGAAATGCTTGCCGCCGAGAAACCGGACTTGCTGCTTTTAGACGTTATGCTGCCGGGTATGAACGGGTTCGACTTGTGCGCGCGTATCCGCGCCGAGGGGCGTCGCATTCCCATTATCTTCCTGTCGGCGAAAAACGACATTGTGGACAAGTCCATTGGGTTTAGGGCCGGGGGTGACGACTACGTGACGAAGCCCTTCGATGCCACCGAGCTTATTTTGCGTATCGAGGCCCACATCCGCCGTCACAAAGATACGATTGATTTCGCTCGCTGCACGACCCGCGACGGATCGGTGACTATCGGCGACTTGGAGGTGCGTTTCGACGAGTACCAGGTGCTTGTGCACGGTGTTCCTGCGAATTTGACCACCAAGGAGTTCGAGATCGTGGCCTTTTTGGCGACGCACCCGGGTAAGGTGTTCACGCGCGGTCAGATTCAGGAGTACATCTGGGGCGAAGGGGAGGTGGACGCGCACTCGAACTCCATCACCGTGTTCGTGCGCAAGATACGCGAGAAGATAGAGGAGAACCCCAGCGAGCCCAAATACCTGCTGACGGTGCAGCGCGTCGGTTACAAAATGGCCGACACCTTGGGGTAGGCGCAGGCTGTGGCGATCGTGCGGATCATGCGGGCCGCTCCGGGTCGCGCCGAGCGCCAAATCCTAAAATGAAACATCGCCAAATCCTAAAACGCCCTGTTCGGAATGCTTGTCGATTGGCCACTTAATCTCCTGTTAAGGTCAATTTAACCTAAAGCTTAGGCGGTACTGTCAATAATCTTGCGCAAATTCCAGCAGGCGACCGCCAGCCGTCGGCATGATCACTCGTCCAGCAGCGACACGTCCAGATACCTCCTCGACCC